>JALGSW010000018.1 GCA_029821635.1 Candidatus Zipacnadia bacterium | reverse complement strand
ATGAGTTCATCCAAGTGCATAACGCCAGCGCCGCGCCTTTCGAGTGGAAGAAGGCCGTCGTCCATTCAGTCGCCCTCGCCCATTCTTACGCCGAATTGCGCAAGTGAGTACTAGCGCTGACGGTGAGAGTATCATCGCAGAAGGACGAAACGAGGTGCCACCTGGCCAGCAGTCATGCTTTGCTCGCTATGAGGAGTGTTTTCGGGGACGCAAGCGAAGAGAGGAACTCGCTGCAATCCAGAAACTACGCGCTCAGTGTGAGTGCGGTTCCAGACTGTCGGCGACTCTGGAGTGCGAGAAGTGCGGGGCCTCTTACGCAAAGCTGCTCCCCAAACGCAAACATCTTGACTACTGCCGTGCCCTCCATGCGGAGGAGCGGGCTATCCTCCAAGTCAGCCGACTCGGCGGGATGAGCCTCCAAGGGGCCACACTCTTCGTCACAACCTTTCCGTGCGCACTTTGCGCGAAGAAGATCGTCAACTGTGGCATAAGCAAGGTCGTATTCGGCGAACCGTACAATCAACCTGAAGCGATTGATTTCTTCGAGAATGCAGAAGTTGAGGTGCATGCATTCGAGGGCTTCACACATAGAGCCTTCGAGCGCGTCTACGGCAAATAGGAGGGTGATCCAGATGCGTAGATCCGATCAGAAAGATGGCAACGTCACACCGCAGCGATCAGCAGAAGGTCATTGGCAGAGTTCTTCGGCGACACAAGGAACGCTTCCGACGCTCGCTCACGAACTGAGTGTAAGCACTTGGGTGGCGAAGGCAGAGGTCCGTTCTCATCAAGAACGCACACCACGCTGAGCCGATGTTTCTCCATCCTCAGCGGCCGGGCCTGGCGTCAAGCGCCGGCCCGGCCGCTTCCGTTGATGCCAGGCGTGCGGGCTGAGACGCTTCGCGTCTCCGGGCGCCCGCACCACGGGAGACAAGCCATGCACAGGAGGCGACTGACCATGACCTCGCGCGAGCGAGTCAAGGCCGCACTGCGCTTCGAGGAGCCCGACAAGGTCCCGCTGGCCACCTACGCCATCGACGCCGACATCGCGTCGAAGGTCCTCGATCGGGAGACCTACATCCGCAACAAGGCCGGGCAGACAATCGCCTTCTGGGAGGGCCGGCGCGATGAGGTCGTCGAGTCGCTCAAGGTGGACATCCCCGAGCTCTACGCGAAGCTCGACATCTACGACCTCATCCACCTGCGCAAGATCGCCATCGTGCCGCCCAAGGGTCACCATCCACCCGCTCCAAAGCAGATCGCGGACGGCGTCTGGGAGACCGCGAGCGGGCAGGCCCTGAAGTATTCGCCGATCACCAACGAGATCGCGGCCGTCTCGCACAAGACCAACTGGGACAGCGTGTACACGGTGGAGCAGTTCCCGCTCGACCCGGAGGTGGAGCCGGAGGACGAGTCGATCTACGAGGTCTGGGACGCGGTGATCGACAGGATGCCGCCGGATCGCTACATCGTCGGGCACTACCCGATGGCGCAGGAGCAGATCCTGCTGGGCGGCTATGAGCGCGGGCTGGTGGAGGTGGCGCTGAACCCCGAGGTGGTCGAGCGCGCGGGCGCGTCATACCGGGCGCGCGCGGCGAAGCAACAGCAGCTCTGGAAGAAGCGCCCGACAGCGTCGACGTTCGATGGCGTGATGAGCGAGAGCGATTTCGGCCACACGACCGGTTCGTTCGTCTCGCCGAAGGCCTTCAGGCGGCTGTTCCTGGAGAGCGTGAAGTTCAATGCGGAGGCGATCCACGCGAACGGTTGGGACTTCATCCAGCACTCCTGCGGCGACAACCGCCCGATCTTCGACCAGCTCGTCGAGGGCGGGATCGACTGCCTGCAGTCGCTGCAGCCGCAGGCGGGGATGAGCCCGGCGATGGTCAAGGAGCGCTCGGGCAACCGCATGGCGGCGTGGGGCGGAGTGGACGTGGCGAACCTCGTGGCGGGCACCATGGAGGACGTGCGCCGCGACGTGCGCGAGACGATGGAGACTGCGAAGGCTGGCGGAGGCCTGATCCTCGGCGCCTCACACTCAATCGCCTGGGGCACGAAGTACGATAACTTCATGGCGATGCTCGACGAGTTCGAGAAGACGCGGGACTACTGAGGGGAGGCAGAGGAGGACTGGTGAGCGGGGGCGGGGAGTGGTATACTAAGCACAGGGGGCTACACCGATGATCGGGTTGTTACAGACCTACTGGCACGACGTTGTGAGCGCAGTTGTCGGTGCCGGGCTGTCGTATGTAGTGACGCGGTGGTTCCTGCGGAAGAGCGTCGCTCTGGAGGCGCTCCGTCCTATCGCGCGGCAGGCGCAGCGCGAGGCTGCTGAACAGATCGCGGACGCAGCCCTTCGCAGGAACGAGATTCCTCCGGAGGCAATCGAGCAAGCGATCATGAACGCGGGTGATGGGTTCTTCAGGAATCTGCAGGGACTCATCCCGTCGCCATACGATGTCATCGGTACAGCGGTCGGTGTGGTCTCGTGCGACCCATCGCATCCCGAAGCCGAGGCGGCCCGAAAGGTGCTGGCCCAGAAGCTGCGGCGCGAGGATTCAACCGCAATCGCCATCAGAATCCTTCACGCCCGCAAGATGAGGCAGGACCTGGACGAGGAAGAGCTCATTGGCAGCGCCGACGATCCCGGTTCGGTGCGTACGATACTGGCTATCCTCGAGTACGGTGAAGGAGTTGCCAACCATGGCCGCGACTGATGTCGACCAGAAGCGGGCCCTTCTCCCACAGAACATTGTGGATGGGCTCTCCGCTGCTGTCAATGAAGGTGCGATTGAGCCTGTGGACGCGGTGATGCTTGTGTTGTGGTCGGAAGGACATACGTACTCGGAGTTGGCTGCGTCATTCGAGCTGCCGCTGGGCGGGATCAAGTACCGGCTGGACCGCGTGCTCGGGGAGGTCGCCAGAAGGGCCCGAGTTGACGCGCTGGCAACCGCGGAGGAAGCCACGCAGTGAAGATCGTCCACACAAAGCACGACGTGCGTGATGCCGTTGCAGCCGCGCGGGCGGAGGGGAAGTCCATCGGCCTCGTGCCGACCATGGGCGCGCTGCATGAAGGCCACCTCTCACTCGTCAGCACCGCCGCGGCCGAGTGCGACTTCGTCATCGTGAGCATCTTCGTCAACCCGACGCAGTTCGGACCCGGCGAGGACCTCGAACGCTACCCGCGCGACCTGCAGGGCGATGCCGCAAAGCTCCAGCCCGCCGGGGCGGACCTGATTTTCGCGCCCGATCCGGAGCAGATGTACGCCGAGGACGCCTGCACGGTCGTGAGCGTCGGCTCGCTCATCGAGGGCCTGTGCGGCGCGCACCGCCCGGGGCACTTCGACGGCGTCACCACGATCGTCTGCAAGCTCTTCAACATTGTGCAGCCCGACCGCGCCTTCTTCGGCCGCAAGGACTACCAGCAGCTCGTGGTCATCCGCCGGATGGCGCGCGACCTCGACATGCCCGTCAAAGTCATCGGCCTGCCCACGGTGCGCGAGGCGGACGGGCTTGCGCTCAGCTCGCGCAACGCCTACCTCTCCGACGAGCAGCGCGCGGCTGCGCCGAAGCTCCACCAGGCGTTGCAGGCGGGCGTGGGGGCCGCGCGAGGCGGCGCCACCGGGGCGCAGGTCGAGCGCGTGGTCAGGGATGCGCTCGCGCAGGAGCCGCTCTTCGACGTGCAATACGTGCAGGCCGTTGACGCGAACACGCTTCAGCCGCTGGGCGAGGGGACCGGACCGATGGCCATCGCCGCGGCGGCGTATCTCGGAAAAACGCGACTGATCGACAACGTCGCAGTTGAGGACTGATCGCAGTGCTACGCACCATGTGCCACGCCAAGATTCACGGCGCGACCGTGACCCAGACGGAGCTCAGCTACCAGGGGAGCATCACGATCGCCGCCGATCTGCTTGACGCGTCGGGCATCCTGCCCAACGAGCGCGTGCAGGTCGTCAATCTCAGCAACGCCGCGCGACTGGAGACGTATGTCATCGAGGGCGAGGCCGGTTCGGGGGTCATCTGCCTCAACGGTCCCGCCGCGCGTCTCGCCACCGTGGGCGACGTCGTGCACATCCTCTGCTATGCGCTCTTCGACAAGGAGGAGGCGGAGGAGGTCACGTTGAAGGTAGTGCATGTCGACCAGCAGAACCACATCGCGGAGCAATGATGGCAGCATCACACGCAGACAGCCCGCGCGCAGGCGCGGCGGTCGATCCCCGCACCATCGCGAGCATCGTGCGCGCGGCGTTGCATGAGGACATCGGGCGCGGCGACCTCACAAGCATGCTCACCATCCCGCCCGGCGTGCGCGCCAGGGGAGTGCTGCTTGCCAAGCAGGACGGCGTGATGGCGGGCGGCGCGGTCGTCACCGAGTGCTTCCTCCAGAACGAGCCGTGCTGCTCGCTCTCCGAGCTGCTCCCCGATGGCGAGCCCTTCAGCAGCGGCGACCACCTCGGGCGCATCGAAGGCACCGCGCGGGGGCTGCTGGGCGCCGAGCGCGTGGCGCTGAACTTCCTCCAGCGCCTGTGCGGCGTGGCCACGCTCACCCGGCAGTTCGCCGATGCGGTGAAGAGCACCGGCGTGCGCGTGACCGACACCCGCAAGACGACCCCCGGACTGCGTGTGCTGGAGAAGGCCGCGGTCCTCGCGGGCGGTGGCAGCAACCACCGCTTCGCGCTCTACGATGGCATCCTCGTCAAGGACAATCACATCCGCCTGGCGGGGGGCGTTGCGCAGGCGGTGGCGCGGGCCCGCGCAGGCGCTCCGCACACGCTCAAGATCGAAGTCGAGACCGCGCACCTGGGTGAGGTCCGTGAGGCTCTCGAAGCCGGCGCGGACATCATCATGCTCGACAACATGGACGACGACATGATGGCCGAGGCGGTGCGGATCGTGGGCGGGCAGGCGCTGGTAGAGGCCTCCGGCGGGATGCGCCTGGAGCGAGTGCGCGACGTCGCGCTGCTGGGTGTTGACCTGATCTCCGTGGGACGCCTGACGCACTCGGCGACCGCGGTGGACATCAGCCTGGAACTGGAGCTGCTTGATTGAGGCGCGGGGGTACGAGGGAGGCACCCGATGATGCGCACGCGATCGAGAATCCGATGGCCGGTGATCCTGGCCTCGATTCTGCTCGTGGCGACCGCCGCGTCGGCTCAGTACAACGTCGCGCAGGACCGGCCCTTCGGCTGCACCGGGGATGTGATGGACGGCTGGACGGGGCTGGTGGATGGCGTCACCGACTCCGACAGCGCGCCCGGATGCTTCGCCACGGGCAATTCGAACGAGTTCCCCAAGTCCGTGACGATTGACCTGCAGCGGCCGTGCAACATCAACCGCGTGACCGTGCACAACTCCGCGAACGGCAACACGCGCGCCATCATGATCTACTGCTCGAGCGACGGAGTGCAGTACGAGAAGCTGCGCGAGTTCATCTTCCCGCACGGCGAGGCGCTGGCGCTGAACCACCGCTTCGGCGACCGCCCGGTGCAGTTCGTGCGCGTCGAGTTCACCAACACCTGGGGCGGCGGCCTTGGTGGGGACAACACAATCTTCTGCCGCGAGGTCGAGGTCTTCGGTAGCCCGACCGGCGGCGCGCCGGTGATCGAGCCGATGTCGCAGCCGACGGGCGACCCGCTGGTGGCGACGCGCGACCTGAAGCTCTTCCGACGCTGGGCACTGGCCGCCGACCGGCCGCTCAAGATCGCCGTCCTCGGCGATTCACTGGCGTCCTGTGGGGAGGAGAGGTGGCCGCAGTCCGTCGCCGAAAAGCTGGCGCTCGTGCGCCCAGACGAGGCGCAGGTTTCCCTCACGGCGATGACCGAGGCGGACCTGCAGCCGGGCGCCCATTCCGGCTACGTCGGGCTGACCGCCGAGGCCGAGCCGGACGTCGTGCTGGTGACCTTCGGCACCGACATGCGGGAGTGGGACGGGGAGCGCTTCCGCGTGGGCCTCACCGGGCTCGTGCGGCGGCTGCTGGATGAGACAGACGCGCTGGTGGTGCTGGTGGGGCCGGCGGTGAAGGACGCGAGCCGGCTGGACATCGGCCGCCGGGCGCTGCGCGAGATGGAGAAGCTGGCCGACGTGCTCTCACTGCCGCTCGTGCGGACGGAAGCCGCTCTGCTGCGCGACGGCCTGACGGCTGACGACATCGCAGGCGAAGACGGGAGCCTGTCCGAGGAGGCGCGTCGCGTCGTCGCCACCGCGGTCCTCGAACTGCTCCTGCAACCGCAGATCTGATGCCGGGATGTGATCGCAGATGAAACGCCTGCTGGGCCTGATCATCGGTTTTGCGCTGTTCTTCCCCGGGGCCCCCGTCCTGCGGTGGCTGGTCGTTGACGAGCTGGGCATCTATCAGGAGATGACCCTCACCGACGCCCTGCTCGCGATCATCATCATGATGGCCGCTGTGCTGATCTTCGGGCAGCGCCGGCGGCCGCTGACCGCCGAGGAGCTGGAGGAGCAGGCGAAGAGGATGGAGCTTGCGTCACGGCGGCTGGAGGCGGCTCAGAAGGCGCACACAGAGGCCCTGCGCGCCAGGCGGGCCACCCGCAGGCCGCCATCCCAGCGCGCCGCCACGCCGCGGCGCACGCAGAGTCAGCCACCGCCACCACGCTCGTCACGGGTTTCACGCACCGACCGGCGACGCCGGCGCTGAACGGACGGGTCGATGCGCGGAGCGTCTGATTTCAGCAGACTCCATCTGCGAACGCGTAACACTCTTGCTGTCATCGGTGTTAGTATTACTGACGGGTAGACTCCCCCAGTCAAACAGGACAGTATCCGCGGCACGTCATTGATGAAGTGATCGACCCACGGCAGGGGTAACGCGCGCGATCGGGCGCGCCGGGGGTGGGCCATGGTCGAGAGACGAACGAACCGGGCCGCGCGCCCGGGCCCGGCACAACAGGGCCGAGCCGAACGCACGGTGCTCGTCGTGGACGACGATCCCGGCGCTCTGCTGCTGCTCAGGACGGTCTTCGAGGAGCATGGGTGGCGGGTGATCCAGGCCGCCAACGGCCGGGAGGCGCTTGCGGCGCATTCCCGGCACGGCGGCGTCGATCTGATCGTCAGCGACCTCGACATGCCCGTGATGAGCGGCCTGGAGATGTGCAGGTCGCTGGAGGGTGGCGGCGCGAAGACGCGTGTGCTCATCGTCAGCGGAATGGAGCTTGATCCGGACGAGGTCGACGACGTCGCCTCCTCGGCTGCAGGCTTCTTCCGCAAGCCCTTCCGACCCACGGATTTGATGGAGACGGCGTTGGGCCTGGTTCCATCGTAGCAGCACAGGGGCGCGAAATCAGCAGGCGGGGCGTGCGGCCGGGCTCGAGGAGGAGCCCGGCCGCAGCGATTCTCGGGGGACGCGGCCTACGCGCCGAAGTTCTTCAGGAAGTCCACCGCGGTCTGGATGTCCGCGACCGGGTTCTCCCCGACCTCGCGTTCGATGGCGAAGTAGCCGTCGTAGCCGTGGTCGTCGCACAGCTTGCCGATGAAGTTGTCCCAGTCCACCCAGCCCTTGCCGAACGCGACCTCCTGCCGCTCGCCGTCGTCATGCACGAGCGCGTCCTTGGCGTGCACGTGCACCACATACTCGCCCACGACGTCGAGGCCCTCGACCGGCTGGTAGAGGTCCATCCACTTCTGCTTGTCGTACTCCTCACCGGCGTCCTTGGCGTACTTCGCCGGCCACAGGATCAGGTTCGCCGGGTCCCAGTTGAGCCGGATCGCGTCCGAGCCCACGGTCTCGATCAGCCGCTTGAGCACGTAGGGCGGCTCCGGGCCGGTCTCGATCGACAGGCACGCGCCCGTGGCCTCGCCGTGCTTCGCGATCTCCTCATGATGGCGGACGTGGTTGGCCCAGCGGGGATCGTTGACGTCCTCGGGCATGATCCCCACATGGCCCTGCCAGATGGCGCACTCGAGGTCGGCGGAGAGCTCCAGCACGTCCCTGGCCTGTGCGATCGCTTCGGTGCAGTCGTCGTCCTCCAGGTGGACGCCGCCGCCCCAGGCCGAGACCGCGGAGATCTCCAGGCCCAGCGAGCCGAGGTGCTTGAGCAGGTCCACGCGGTCCTGCTTGGACATGTTCTCGGGTGAGAACGGCCCGCCACCCACGGAGAGGTGGACGCCGGTGACTCCCATCTCAGCGATCTTGTCGAAGCCGTCGTAGGGGTCCATGCGCAGCGAATTGAGCATAACAGCTATCTTCAGGTCGGCCATAGTGCGCCTCCAGTCAACGTTGTCAGGTCGCAGCGGGAGGCGTTTCGCCATGCACAGGCCGGGACCTTCCCGGTAGAGGACTCCCCGCCCCCTCGGTCGAACCTGCGTCACGCACTCGTCGCTCACCGATGCTGAGAGGGAGACCGATCATGTTCGACGCTTTCGACGCTCCCGGGCAGTGGCTCAGGGGTAATCTGCATCTGCACACCACCGTCTCCGACGGCGAACTCACCCCGCAAGAGGCCGTGGACGGCTACAGCGCCCAGGGCTACGACTTCCTCGCGATCACCGACCATGACCGCGTGGTGGACATGGACGAGCTGAACAACCAGGGCATGACGCTGCTGCATGGCGTCGAGATCGCTCCGCCAGGCGCGGAGCTCGGCCAGACCGTCCACTGCGTCGGCATCGGGGCGTCCGAGGTGCCCGAGAAGCGCGAGGATGACACGCCGCAGGCCGCCATCGGCCGCCTCAGCGAGATATGCGAGGCCTGCTTCGTCGCGCACCCGTCGTGGTCGAGCGTCACCTTCGCCGACATCCTGCCGATCGAGGGCATCATCGGCGTCGAGGTCTACAACCACACCTGCCACACCGGCATCGGCCGCGGCCTGTCCGAGGTGCAGTGGGACGACCTGCTCGCGCGCGGGAAGCGGTTCTTCGGCCTCGGCGTGGACGACGCCCACTGCCACTACAACGACCTCTACGGCGGCTGGATCATGCTCAAGGCGCAGGAGCCGACGCGTGAGGCGATCTTCGCAGCGCTACGCGCCGGGCACTTCTACGCCAGCCAGGGCCCGACCATCGAGAGCGTTCAGTTCGGTGAAGAGACCGTGCTCGTTGAGTGCTCGCCCGCCGTCGAGTGCTTCGCCGTCTGTCCCATGCCGGGCAGTGGCTCGACGAACTGGCGGACAAGCGATGTCCGCGAGGCGCGCACCTCATACGAATTGCCGCTGAGAGCCGGGACCGACCCGGTGCGCGTATGTATCGTCGATGAAGCCGGCCGCCGGGCGTGGAGCAACCCCTGCTGGCGTTCCTGAGGCCATCCGGGAGACGCGGCGTTGTTGGGCTCGCGGCGGCGGATTAGCCCGAGTGGTTCGCCGAACGAGGGGCCGCACGAACGGCCGCAGGGCCGACCTCGCGTTAATCGCTGGCGCGATTGACGCTCGTGCGGCCCCTCCGTACGACCTATGGGCAGCCGAAGCATACAGGAGGCCTGCGCCATGAAGATCGGCATCATCGCGGACACGCACGGGAACGTGGCCGGGTGGGATGCGGCGATGGGGGTTGCGCTCACGGACAGCGACCTGATCGTGCACTGCGGCGACGTGCTCTACCATGGGCCGAAGTTCGCGCCCGCCGAGGCCTACGACCCAATGGCCCTCGCCGGGCGCATCAACGACAGTACCACCCCCGTGCTCATCGCGCGCGGGAACGGTGACTCGGACGTGGATCAGCTCGTGCTTGACGTGCCGCTGCAGAGCCCGTACGTCTTCGCGCAGGTGGAGGACCTGCGCATCCTCGCAGCGCACGGGCACATCCGGCCGCCGGAAGAGCTTGTGCCGCTGGCGCGGAAGTGGGGCATCGACCTGCTGCTGACGGGCCACCTGCACGTGCCCTCGGTGACGCGCTACGATGGCCTGGTGCACGTGAACCCGGGCACGGTCACCTACCCGCTCTCGCCCGACGGGCCGCTTCAGCGCCGCACCTGCGTGACGTGGGAGGACGGCGCGATCACGCACTTCGACGTGGAGAGAGGGGAGCCGCTCAGCCTGTAGGGGTGGGACCGCTGGACCTACTCCGCGTCCACGGGGAAGACCATCGTGACCTGCGTCCCCGCGCCGGGCTCGCTGCTGATGATGCAGGTGCCGCCGAGCATCTCGACGTGACCGCGCACGCTGCCGAGGCCGAAGCCGTCGGTGTCGGCGCTGACCTCGTCAACGCGGAAGCCGCGCCCCGGGTCGCTGACCGTCACGCACAGCTCGCCCCCGTTCCCTCGTGCGGCGCAGACGGTGGCGCGATCGACCTCTGCGTGCTTCACGACGTTGAAGAGCAGCTCCCGCACGACGCGGAAGATGAGCGCTTCGACGTCCGGATCGCCGAGGTCGGTCGCCTCCGAGGCGATCACCTCGACGACCAGTCCGTGGCGCTCGCCCATATGCTCGCCGAGCCAGCGCAACGCCTGGACGAAACCCCGCTCGCGGACCACGCCGGAGCTGACCTCGACCGCCAGGCAGCGACTGCGTTCGATCGCCTCAGCGAGATGCTCATCGGCCTTTGCCAGCGACTCTGCCGACGCTTCCGGCCGCGACATCCCCATCTTCACCCTCATGCGGGCGGCGGCGAGAGTCTGCTGCAGGTCATCGTGCAGGATGCTCGCCAGGCGTTCGCGCTCGCGGGTCTCGACCTGCGTCAGCTCACGCGCGAGCGACCGGACCTGCGCCGTGCGCTCGGAAACACGCTCCTCGAGCGTATGGTTGAACGCCTCGAGTTTGCGCTGGGAGCGCGCGAGTTCGTCCTCCCGTTGAGTGAGGTCGCGGAAGAGCACCTCGTACGGCCGTCGCAGGTTCGCCTCGACGACCGCCTTGTACAGCAGGTAGAAGGCCACGAGCTTGAAGTAGTGCCCGAGCAGGTTCGTGAAGCCGTAGGGGTCCGTGTAGAGGGTGAACGAGAACTCCCCGAGGAGAGTGAATGCGATGGAGCCGATCAGGAGTGCCATGACGTCCCTGTCGAACCGATTTCGCCGGGCGGCGATCCAGCCGATGGCGCACAGCAGCAGCGCGCAGATGATGTACTCGGAGATGATCTTGAAGGGGGTGAGATGGCCCGCGGCGTCATTATACGCTTGTGGGAAGTTGTGCCAGCCGAAGATGGACAGAAGCACGAGCGTGATGAGTATGCTGAAGCCGGCGACCGCCGCGCGGGCATTGAGCTTGCGCGTGAAGAAGACCGGCGCGATGAGCAGCACGAAGGCCTGGATGAAGCGTGCGGCGATCCAGAGCTGCGTGGCCGGATCGACGCCCAGATCCCCGAACACGCCCATGCCGCGGTAGACGAGCGTATGGACCAGGTCGAGGATTGCCACGAAGCCGTAGCCGATGCCGATCCACAGGAGGAAATGGCGCTCGACGAAGTGGCGGGAGTTCCACGTGAGCATCAACAGCGCCACCGCCACCGCGACGCTGAAGATTTCCACGAGGCTGTGGAAGAGCAGGTAGCTGTAGGTCTGCGCCACGTACAGGCCGACCAGGAGCAGCAGTGCCGCAATGACCTTCAGTACGACTCCGCCCGTGTCACGCGAGTGCATCTGGGTCATCGTACCGTTGGGGCTCCCTCCGTCCTACTCGTCGGCCGCCCCGGCGAGCAACCGCGAGAGGTATGAGTAGGCCTCTACCAGCTTCTCCTCAGTTGTGATCCCAACCGGCGCCGTACAGTACCCGCCGCGGAAGTCCTCCAAGCAAACATAGCCATCATACCCGTACTCATGCAGAGACGAAACAATCTCCCCGAAGTCCGCAATCCCGCCCTCCAGCGAGGCGTTTTCCCACTTCCACGCGCCGCTTTCATCCTGCACCCACGCCATGTTTTTGGCGTGGACGTGCGCGAGGTAGGGGCCGAGGATCTCGATGCCCATGCGCCAGCGCTCCATCCCCTCGATGACCATGTTGCCGGGGTCGAGGATCGCGCCCACGTGCGTGGGGTCGAAGTGCTCGAGGATGCGCATCGTCGCCGATGCCGACGGGCAGATCGTGTTCGCGTGGATCTCGATGAGCGCCTTGACGCCGTGCTCGGCCGCCATCGCCTCGATCGTGCGGTAGTTCTCGATGACCATCTCGTGCAGCTTACTGTAGTGCGTGGAGCCGTCGTAGCGGGCCGAGCCGATCCGCAGCATCGGCGCGCCCATCGCCACCGCGGCTTTCATCAGGCGCTCGATCTTCGCGAAGTCCCCGGTCTCGGAGCTGGTCCCGAGCGAGGGGATGTCGAGGCCGTGGCGCTCGGCGACCTCGCGGGCCCGCGGCGCGTCCTCCTCGAGGTGCTCGAGGCTTACATGCCACTGCTCGCCCGAGTCGAACACGTGGTCCTCGTATCCCACGGTCCACTCGACGCCGGTGTAGCCGACCTCGGCGATCTTCGCGGCGGCATCATCACGGCGGTAGTCTGGCAGCACGATCGAGTAGACACCGAGCTTCATAGGCTGCGGACCTCCCCATCAGGGCGCGGCAGTGCACTTCCGAGCAGCGGCAAACCCACTTCGCCCCCCGGGTCGGCGTGACCTCCAGCAGCCGGCAGAGCATCTGCGTCGTGCGCGGCGCGCGATATCCTGAAGGTAAAGCGAGTCAATGCAGGACTCCCTCCCGCGCGTTGCGAAACACCCATCGATGCCATTCTCAGATATCGTCGGACATGAGCAGCAGATCGAGGTCCTCCGGCAGGCGATCGCGTCGGCCCGGGTCCCCAACGCCTACCTCCTCGTCGGCCCGCCGAACGTGGGCAAGACGCTGGTGGCGCAGGAGTTCGCGCGCGCGGTCAACTGCGAACGGCTGCCTGAGACGCCCCGTGCCGATCAGGTGGACGCCTGCGGCGAGTGTCACAACTGCGTGCGCATCGCGCAGGACAACCACCCGGACCTGCGGATCCTCCGTCCGGCGGTGCGCGTGGACGTCAAGCCGCCCGCGGACGAGGGCGGCGGGCGCGGCCAGCCGAAGGCACGGACCGTGTCGCGTGAGGTCTACGTTGAGCTGCCCGACGCGCTGATCTACACCGAGCAGGTCGAGCGGCTGATCCAGCAGCTCTCCGCCAAGCCCGCGCTGGCGCGGCGCAAGATCGTCATCATCTGCTCGGCCGAGCGGATGCACACCGACGGCGCGAACAAGCTGCTGAAGACGCTGGAGGAGCCGCCGCCGAACACGACCTTCGTGCTGACGACGGCCAACCCGTCGCAGTTGCTTGACACGATCATCTCGCGCTGTCAGACGATCAAGTTCCATCCGCTGTCGAGGCAGGACCTCGCGGGGACGCTGGGAGAGCGCTTTCCGCAGACTGACGAGGGGCATCGCGAGGCCGCGGTCGCGATGGCGGGCGGCCGCTACGGGCGCGCGGAGTGGCTGGTTGGCGCGCCGGACGTGCTGTCACTGCGCAACGAGCTGCTCGACCTCGTAGTCGCGACCGCCGAGGCGCCTCTGGTCGAGTCCCTGCGGCTGGGTGAACGCCTGGCGGCGATGCCGCGGCGTTGGTGGGAGACGGCCGAGGCCGCCGAGGCGCAGGCAGGGCAGGGCTCCGAGGACGAGCGGCAGATGCGCGCGGAGGCCCTGGAGACGCTGGGGAAGAACAGCCCCGATCGGATCAGCCGGATACAGATGAACGAGCTGCTGGACGTGCTGCAGACGTGGTTCCGTGACCTCACGTTGCTGCGGGCCGACTCGGGGTCGCAGCTTGTCCTCAACGCCGACCGCGCCGATCAGCTCCGAGGGCTCGCAGGCAGCTACTCGCCCGAGGGGCTGGTGTGGGCGTCGGAGATCATCGAGGACGTGCGGTCGGACCTGCGCTCGCACAACGCCAACTTCGGACTGGCCTGCCAGGTTCTGATGGTGAAGTTGATCGCCGCCGCCCGCCGCCGCTAGGGACCGGCCCGAGGAGTGATGATGCACAGATGGTCTCGCCGCGGACGATTGCGCTGATCCGGGGAACGCTACAGGTGACCTTCGCGCTGCTCGCCGCCGCCAGCTTCGGCGGCTGGGTGGTGACGCTGGGCATGTTCGCGGGCATGACCGTGGACATGGACATGATCACGGCGGGATTCTGGGTCGTCACAGTCCTCTACGGGCTGCTGGCACTCGCGATCGGCAACGCGATGGGGCGGCGTCAGGGCAAGCGCGGGATGGCCGCCGCCGCGCTCGGTTCGCTCGTCTCATGGTCCATCCTCGAACTCTTCTTCCACCTCTACGAGATCGGTACTCCCGAGATGCGGGTGCCGCTGATGATGGGTGTCGCCCTCTGCGCCGTTGGCGCCGCGATCGGCACGATGCGCCGGGCCGACCGCGAGGCCCTGCGGGTGGAGCTGGAGGAGGAGATAGCGGAGTTGCAGCGCGACGAGGACGACGAGCCGCCCGCGCCGAGCAACGCGAATGATCTGATGGACTGACGTGGAGGCAGCCACGATGGAGCAGTTCCGCGAGCTTCGCACGGACGGCGAGCGCATAGCCGCCGGCATTCATGTCCCCGAGGTCACGCCCGCGCCTGGGCTCGTCCTGTGCCACGGCTTCACCGGCCACAGGATCGAGGCGCACTTCCTCTTTGTGAAGGCCGCCCGGGCGTTCTGCGAGGCGGGCTGGAACGTGCTGCGCTTCGACTTCCGCGGCTCGGGCGAGAGCGACGGTCGCTTCCGCGACATGACGATCGGCAGCGAGATCGAGGACGCGCTGACGGCGCTCCGCGCGCTGCGAGCCGAGCCGACGGTGGACGCCGAGCGCGTCGGTCTGCTGGGGCTGAGCCTCGGTGGCCTCGTCGCCGCCTGCGCGGCCGGGCGCGACGGGGACGTGCGCGCGCTGGTGCTATGGTCGGCGGTTGCGGAGATGGCCGAACTCGTGCGCGAGCGCTGGCAGATGCCCACCGATGAAGGGCAGTTCGACCCGCGCGGCTACTACGAGCACGGTGCGCATGAGATCGGCGCGGGCTTCCTGCTCGACTGTGCACGCATCAAGCCCCTCGAGGAGATCGCGGGCCACGCCGGCCCGGTCCTCGTCGTGCATGGGACCAACGACCAGGCCGTGCCGCTCGACCACGCGCACCACTACATGGCAGCGATCCCCTCCGGTGACGCGCGGCTGCGCGCCATCGAGGACGCCGATCACACCTTCTCCACGGTCGCGCTGGAGCACGAGGTCATCGGCCTCACGCGCGGCTGGCTTGCGGAGCGACTCTGACGCGCCGGGAGCATCCCAGCGACCATGCCGACCTCCCCTGATCACCTGATCGGCCGCCTGTGCTTCAACACTGCCTCACTCCCCGGCTTCGACCTCGACGAGGCACTCGGCGCCGGCTTCGACCTCGGCTTCCGCTGCGCGGAGCTGCTGGCCTTCGACGGCTACCGGCACACCGCCGGCGACCTCGCCGGACGCTTCTTCGACTGCCTGTCGCCGGAGGAGATGGAGCGCCTGGCAGCGAGCGTCGAGCCTTTCGAGCACGTCGCGGTGCACGCACCGTTCTGGGATGTCATGCCCTTCTCGCCGAACCCGACCGTGAGGGAGGCGGCGCGCGAGCAGCTCCGGCGGACGCTCACCGTCGCAGGGGCTATCGGCGCGGAGACGGTCACCACGCACGTCATCCCGAGGATGGGGCACGTACTGGAGGAGTTCCGGCCTGAGGTGCTCAGCTTCTACCGCGAGCTGGGCGAGGTGGCGGCCGATGCGGGCGTGACGGTCACGATCGAGACGGGCTACCCGATGGAGATCGAGGTGTTCGCGGGGTTGGTCGGTGAGATCGACCACCCGGCGGTGGGAGCGAACGTGGACGTCGGCCATCTGCGCGGGCTGCTGAGCGAGGCGCAGCGCGCGCCGGAGGCGATCGCGTCGGCGTACAACGAGCTGCTGGCGCGGCATGTGCGGTCGCTGGGGGACAGGATCTACCACGTGCATCTGCACGACGTGCAGGCGGAGGGCGTGCGCGATCACCGCGAGGCCGGCACCGGGATCATCGACTACGCGGCGTTCTTCAGGCTGCTGATGGCGCGCGACTACGCCGGGCTGGTCTCGTTCGAGCTGGAGGAGGCGCAGGCTCAGGCGGCGCTGGGCAGGAGCCGCGAGGTCGCCATGCGCGCGATCCGGGCGGCGGCCGAGTGAGGCGCGCCCGATGGCGGGCTCAGGTCATGTGCAGCGTGTGCAGACCGAGTTTCTCCCGCCACGGCTGGTCCACGTTGAGGAAGTTGCGCTCGCGCACGAGGTTCGCGGCGCGCATGTAGCACTCCCCGTAGTCGGACACGTTGCGGACATTGAGCATCTCGTTGTGCTGGTAGACAAAGCCCAGTGGCCCCGCCATCGGCGTCTCACCGAACTCGGACTCCGCCGATGAGAGGATCATGTCCCGCGCCCGTGCGACGGCGAGGCGCGAGACGCGCGACTGCACCCACTCGTAGGCGTAGTTGGTGGAGAGGTACTCGGCCACCTCGTTCGCCTTCGCCTGCAGCCCCGGCCGCAGCGCGATCGTGTACATGAGCATCAGGCGCAGGAAGAAGCGCTCCTCCCCGTTGTGCTTGGGCAGTACGAGCAGCCTGCGCCCGCAGATGACCTTCTCGTACGCGTGCTCGGCGGCGGCGCGGGTGCGATGCGTCGAGCTCAGCTCAGCGAGTTGCGCCATCACCCAGCGTTCGATCTCCTGGTTGACCCGGTCAATCACCTGCCGGGTGCGTTCGTTGCGCAGTTCGAGCCTCGTGGTTCGGGCCATGACAGAGTTCCTTCTGATAGAGTGCGCGCACACGCGCGCTATGAAAAGACGGTCGGGGGAAGATGAGCCCCCGCCGAGGTGCTCTCCGGGGAAGACTTCGGCGCTCAGAGAGTCAGGACCTTCCCAGCCAGTGCGGTCGCGCCTGGGCGATCGATGTGATGGCGAAGACCAACGCGTAGACCGCCGCTCCCCCGAGCAGCACGGTCTGGAAGCCCCAGAGCTTGCCGGCGAGCATCGCGCTCACCGAGCCAAGGACGGAGACCACGCCGTTGATGCCCCACGCCCACGGGACGATGTCGCCCTTCCAGCGCCCGACCTCGCGCAGACCCGTCGGGAACGGGATGCCCATCGCGAAGCCAAGCGGCACGAGCAGCGCCATCGTCACCGCCGCGCGCAGGCCGATCGACCAGCCAAGCGTCGCGTCCAGCAGCGGCGACAGCACCAGCACCAGTACGATCACGCCGCCACAGGCAGCCAGCGCTGCCAGCGCCGAGCGCCTCAGCATCGCGCTCTCCGGCCAGCTCTGACTGAACAGGCTCCCCGCGCCGCTGCCGACCAGCAGCGAGAACAGGATCACGGACAGCGTCAGCGCCGGATAGCCGAGGTAAAGGATCAGCTTCTGCGCGAGGCAGACCTCGACGAGCATGTACCCCGCGCCCAGCAGCGCGAAGTAGACGACCGTGCCGCTGAGGGTGCCGACCGTGCCCGCGCCCGAGCGCGTCAGGAGAGAGATCGTCCCCACGGAGAACGCGAGCACGATCAGCGCGATGACCCAGACGAAGCCGGACATCTGCGCCGGAATGCCGGGGTGGAAGTCGATGACGAACGGGCGGTCGTCCACCGCGGGCGCCACGTCCACCTGCCCGCTCGCCCACCACTGGTCGAACTGCGTCGCGAACTCCTCGATGCTGCCGGTCTGCGTGAGCCAGCCGTAGGGCGGGACCTCGTAGGCGCCGGGGAGGAAGACCGGCTCGAGACCCACAGCGATGGCCTCGCGGGCGAGATCGGCCGAACGCTGCGCGGTGATGGGCGCGCGCGAGATGACCACGAGGTGGCGGTAGGGGCCAAAGACGTAGAATCGGCTCGGGACGCTGATCATCGCGAGGTGCTTGAGCGCCTCCTCGTGTGAGAGACCTTCGCGCTCAAGCGCCGCGAGACCGGTGAGCGCCAGTCGCGCCTGCACCAGCGGGTGCTGGCAGATGATCGCGACCTGACCATTGTCGGTCAGGTGTGCGAGGTAGTCCTCGAAGCCCTCGACGGTGTGTACGTAGCTCTCCACCAGCGCGAGGCTGCTCGAGGCGGTGGTCGCGCTCTTCGTGAGCGCCATGTAGATCAGATCGTACTTCTTGTCCGAGCGCCGGACGTAGCTGCGCCCCTCGGCCACCGCCACGTTGACGTTGGCGTAGTCGTAGAGCGGCCCGGCGAAGTCGCGGTAGCGCCGCACGATCGGCAGCATCGAGGGGTTCAGCTCGGCACCCTCGATCTCGCGCGCGCCGACGGCCAGTGCCAGCAGCACGTCGAGGCCCGCGCCGGGACCGATCAGCAGCACGCGGTCGGGGCGGTTCGTCACGAACGGGAAGAAGCCGATGAAGCCGCGGTAACGCTGGGCGATCTCCTGCAGGTCGCCCTGGAAGTGGATGAGGTTCGTCGGGACCTCGCCGTCGGTGTAGACGAACAGGTCGTCGGTGTCCACCCACGTGCCATCAGGGCGCGCGTAGGCCACCACGTCGGTGCGCGCGAACGCGTTCCACTCGGTGTAGACGATCTTCGCCTCGATGTTCGGGTCGCCAAGCTCCTTGTAGAGGGGTTTGGCGACGTCCCCGGCCTCGGGCGGCACGTGCGGGAGGTCGATCAGGGGCCTGGTGGCGCTGCTACCCACCGCCACGAGCGCGCCGACCGCCAGCACTGCTCCGAGCGCCCGCAAGGCGGTCCGCCGGGCGACGACGATGGCCGCGATCCCCGCGAGCGCCGCGCACAGGAAGGGGACACCGGTTGCGCCGAGGAGCTGCAGGGCGATGATGACCGCGCAGCTTCCGAGCGCCGCGCCGGTGAGGTCGAAGAAGTACATGCGCCCGCCCTGGTGCGACCAGCGGGCGAAGGCGTGGCTGAGGAACGCGCCGCTGCAGATGAAGGGCACGATGCACACGCCGCCGACGAACGCAAGTGAGGTCAGGTGCACGGCCATCGGGTCGGAGAAGAGCAGCGCGACCGCGCCGGCGAAGGTCACAGAGGCGGCGGCGGCGAGGAGGCTGAGGATCGTGCTGTCATCGGTCGCGCGCCGGCGCAACAGGAGGAAGTCCACGAGACCCCCGACGCCCAGGCCGCAGGTGGCCATCGAGATCGCCAGGAAGACGAAGTGATAGCGCAGCAGGACGCTGAAGGCACGGGTGAGCGCCACCTCGAAGATCAGTCCGGCGAGGGCCACGAGGAAGACGCCCGCGAGAATGCCCGCGGGCACTGCCCCCGACCGATCGGCTCGCGCCTCACTCAGCCTTCGCGCCCTCCCCGTCCGCCTGGTAGTCACGCGTGTACTTGCACTTGGGGTAGGCGCTGCAGCCGACGAACTTGCCCTTGCGGCCCTCGCGCAGCACCAGCCCCTTGCCACAGTCCGGGCACTCCTCATCGAGCGCCTCGGGCGCGGGCGGCTCCCAGCCCGCCGCAATCGCGTCGCTGATCGGCCGCGTGCCCTTGCAGTTCGGGTAGCCCAGGCAGCCGAGGAACTTGCCCCGGCTCCCGCTGCGCACGGACATCGGCCCATCGCACTTCGGGCAGGACACCGGCACCGCGTTGCTCTCGGGCAGGTCACCGTTGGGGCTCGCGAGCTCCTCGGAGGCCTCGCCAACTACGTTCTCGTCGTCGTAGTCGCGCGTGTAGCGGCACTTCGGGTAGTTCGAGCAGCCGAGGAACTTGCCGCGCCGGCCCTCGCGCACGAGCAGCGTCCCCTCGCCGCAGTCCGGGCAGCTCTCGGAGGTCTCCATCGGGCGCGAGCGTTCCTTCGGCTCGCCCTCGGCGCCTACATCGGCGGTGTACTCGCACTCCGGGTAGCCGCTGCAGCCGAAGAACCGCCCGCGGCGGCCTGTGCGCAGCATGAGCTTCTTCCCGCACTCCGGGCAGTCGAAATCAGTCTCCTCGACGGCCGGGCGCTCGAGCACGTCGCCGGTCAGGTCGATCGTGAAGGTGCAGTCCGGATACTTCTCGCAGCCCGCGAACTTGCCGCGGCGCGAGTACTTCACCAGCATCTTCCCGCCGCACTCCTCGCAGACCGCGTCCTCAAGCACCTGCGGCTCGGCGTTCTGCGCGGTCTCGATCTCGGTCTCGAAGGGCCCGTAGAACTCGCGCAGCACCTCGCGCCAGTCACGCTCGCCGCGCTCGACGGTATCGAGGTCCTCCTCGATGTGCGCGGTGAACTCGATGTCCATGATCTCCGGGAAGTTGTCCACGAGGTAGTCGCAGACCGACAGCCCCAGCGGCGTCGGCACGAACTGCCGCTTCTCGGTGGTCACGTAGCGGCGGCGCGTGAGCGTGTCAATGATGTCCGCGTAGGTGCTCGGCCGCCCGACGCCGTTCGCCTCAAGCTCGCGTACCAGCGACGCCTCCGTGTAGCGCGGCGGCGGCTGCGTGAAGTGCTGCTCGGGCTTGAGTTCGATCAGCGAGAGTTCCTCGCTCTCGGTGAGTTCGGGGAGCGACTTGTCCTCGTCATCGCGTGGCATGGCCGCGTACCAGCCGGGGAAGACGACGACCTGGCCGGTCGCGCGCAGGCCGAAGCGCCCGGCCTCGACGTTCACGCCGGTCTGATTGACCACAGCGGCGGCCATCTGCGACGCCAGGAAGCGCCGCCAGATCAGATCGTAGAGCGCGAACTGATCCTTGCTCAGCACGCTCTTGAGGCTCTCGGGGCTGTGCCGCACCGTGGTGGGTCGGATCGCCTCGTGGGCCTCCTGGGCGCCCTTGACCTTCTTGCCGCGCGCGCCGGGGCCGACGTACTTCCCGCCCCACTCGCCCTCGATGAAGTCCGCGGCCTGCTGGCGCGCCGACGCGGCCACGTTGGTCGAGTCGGTTCGCATATAGGTGATGAGCCCGTGGCTGCTGTCGTCCATCTCCACGCCCTCGTAGAGCTGCTGGGCGATCTGCATCGTTTTGCGCGCCGAGAAGCGCAGGCGGTTGGAGGCAGCGCGCTGCAGCGTCGAGGTGATGAAGGGCGGCTGCGGGTTGCGCTGCTGCTCCTTCTCCTCGATCGCCGCGACGACGTACTGCGCGTCGCCGAGTTCCTCCACCAGCGGCGTCACATCACCCTCGGCGGACAGCTCGGCGTCCTTGCCGTCGATCGTCTTGAGCTCGGCCTCGAACTGCTCGCCCGCGTCGGGCTGCAGCAGCGCGCCGATCGACCACCACTCCTCGGCGTCGAACGCCGCGCGCTCGCGCTCGCGGTCGGTGATCAGTCGCAGCGCCACCGACTGCACGCGTCCGGCCGAGAGGCCCGGGCCGCCGCGCCCGCCGCCGACCTTCTTCCACAGCACCGGGCTGAGGGAGTAGCCGACGAGGCGGTCGAGGATGCGTCGGGCCTGCTGCGCGTCCACGCGGTCCATGTTGATCTCGCCGGGGTGCTCCAGCGCGTCCAGCACCGCCTCGCGCGTGATCTCGTTGAACTGGATCCGCCGCGCTGAGCGCAGCCCCAGCTCGTCCATGATGTGCCACGCGATCGCCTCACCCTCGCGGTCCGGGTCAGTCGCGAGGTAGACCTCATCGACGTCCTTGAGGCCCTTCTTGAGCGCGGTGATCGCGCGCTTCCCGGAGATCACGTAGGTGGGCTCGAACGCGCCCTCGAGGTCCACACCCATCTCATCCTCGGGCAGATCGCGTACATGCCCCATCGAGGCGAGCAGCGTGTACTCCTCAGGGAGGAACCCGGACAGCGTCCGGGTCTTTGTGGGCGACTCGACGATGATTGCCTTCTTGTCTGCCACGGTATCATTCCTGCAATGCGGCGCTTGCCGCCAGATTGATCGTCTCTTCCGCCGCCGAGGCCCATCCGGCAGCGGCTACACTGTGCGTACGAACTGATTCCCAGGGAAGCGCTTGACGAAACCTTTGACTTCCAACAGCATCAGCGCCGCGGAAACCTGCGGCAGGGGTAGCCCGCAGTCGATCGCGACGTCGTCGATGTTGCGTGGCTGGTGGCTCAGCGCCGCCAGAACCTGCTGCTGATCGGCGGGCAGGTCGTCGAGCTTGCGCTCACGCTCGACGGCCGGCTCCCGCTCGGGAACGGCCGCGAGCATAATCCCGAGGCCCTCGACGATGTCCTCGGCGGTCTCCACGAGCAGCGCGCCGTCGCGCAGCAGCTCATGACAGCCGCGGCTGACCGGGCTGGTGATGTTCCCCGGCACGGCGAACACGCCCCGGCCGTACTCGCCCGCGAGGCGCGCGGTGATCAGCGCCCCGCTCTTGCTCGGAGCCTCGATCACCACCGCGCCGAGCGACAGCCCGGCGATGATCCGGTTGCGCTGCGGGAAGCGGTCGCGCGTGGGCGGCATGCCCATCGCCAGCTCGCTGATGACCGCCCCATCCTCGGCGATCCGCTCCCGCAGGTCGGAGTTGCCGGACGGGTAGTTCACGTCGATCCCGCAGGCGGTGACCGCGATGGTCCGCCCGCCCGCATCGAGCGTGGCGCGGTGCGCGTCGGCGTCGATCCCCACCGCGAGGCCACTCACCACCGTGAAGCCACGCCGGATGAGGTCACGCGTGAGCTGTCCGGCCACCTGCTCGCCGTAGGGGCTGCGCTTGCGCGTTCCCACGACCGCGATGGACAGGTCGTCCCGGTCACTGAACGCGCCGCGCACGAACAGCAGTGGGGGAGGATCGTCGATCTCCCGCAGCAAGGGCGGGTAGCCCTCGTCCGCGATTGGCAGCAGGCGGGCTCCCAGCTCGTCCAGGCGCTCCAGCATTGCCCCTGCGTCCACCTCGGACTCGGCAGCCCGCAGCTTCCCGAGGTGCGCCGAGGCGATGCCCTCGACCACGCGCAGGTGCTCGTTGGTGGCCGCGAAGATCGCCTCCGGCGACCCGAAGGCCTCAAGCAGGGCGAGTTGGAGCTTCGGCGACAGGCCGCTGGCGTTGAACCGCAGCCATGCCTCGGTTTGTGACGCGCCGCCGTCCCCCATAGTTCACTCCAGACGCGCGGGCCGCATGTGGCACGGCCGGGCGCTTTCCCTGACGAAAAAGCCGCCAGGAGGCGCCGATCCGGGCCTCCTGGCCGCTATGCGAGGCTCTGCCGGGCGTTGCTCAGACTTCGTCGGGCTCGGAGAGATCGAACTCTCCGCCCTCGTCAACCACCACAACGTCCTCGGCTTCGGGGGATGCCGGCTCAAGCTGCGCCTGGAGCTTGAGCACGCGGCTCTTGAGCGCCTCGTTCTTGCGCGCGCGCTCCTTGGAACGGGTGCGCTCGGCCTCCAGCCGGTCCTCAGCCGCCCCAAGCTTGGCCTTGAGCGAAGACCACGGCGCGCTGATCGTGAGCGCCATGAGGATCGCGCCAAAGACGGCGCCGATCAGAGGGATGACGAAGACCTGCACGGTCGCGCCCCATGACAGGCCCTGCTGGATGTAGAGGCTGGTGATCTCGATCGTGCCCGGGTTCCAGATCGCAAAGAACACAGCGTAGCCGATGAAGATCAGCACGATCAACACTGTCACGATTGCCTGAGCCATCATACGACCCCCTGGCAGTGTGGTGGGAGTGGTTTAGCGCTCACGGCATGAATTCGGGCGGGACCTCGCCGGGGAAGCCGCCGCCCTCGAAGGTGGGCGTCTTCGGCTTGGGCGGGGCGGGCGCCTTGAGCTTGTTGTTGATCGTGAAGGCCACAACCTTCGCCGCCCGGTTCCCGCGCCAGTCCTCGGCCTCGATGACGATCCGCTTGACGCCGTTAGCAAGGTTCGATGCCGCGCCGCGCGGATCGTAGATGTACCAGACGAGGCCCTCGCGCGCGTCGTAGGTGAAGTCGGCGGGCTCGCCATTGACGGTGATACTGACCGTGTCCGGGTTCACGCCCGAGCCCTCGTCGCGCACAAGCAAGGAGAGGAAGATCGGCGGCGTGCCGGGGACCTCGATGTCCGCCGCAAAGCGCTCCGGGAAGTCGTTCTCGTCGGCCAGGAGCGTGTCGAACCGCGCGCGCTGGCGGCTTGCGCCGGGCACCTCAAGCAACGGATCGGCGATCGTCGGCGCAACGTTGTCGGGCGCCAGCGAACTGAAGCCGTAGATCACACCGTCGGCGCCGAGCGTAAAGAGCGCGTTGTTGACCACGGAGGCGGACGGGTCAATGACGTCCTCGAACTCGACGGAGTCCTGCTGCGTCTGGCCGCCCATGCCCGGACCTCCGACGTCCCCGGGACCGCCGACGTCCGGGGGCATGCCAACGCCCGGATCCATCCCTCCCGGCTCCATGCCTGGCTCCATGCCCGGCTCCATGCCCTCACCGGGGAAGAATGCCCCACCGCCCACGGCGGGAGTATCGGGCTTTTCGACCACCTCGGGCAGCGTGTACTTCCACAGCAGGTCCTTGCCGTCGAGGCTGATGGCGATCAGGTGGCGCTCACCGGCGCGGAAGACGATCATGTCGTCAACGATCACGGGCGAGCTGGCGATCGGCTCGGCGACGCCTTCATCCGGCCACTTCCACAGCGCGGTGCCGCGGTTCGTGTCGATGCCGTAGACGGCGCCTCCGCGCGTGCCGATGTAGACGTTCCGGCCCAGCACCGCGGGTGAGCCTACGATCAGGTCTGCGGCGCGGAAGGGCCGCCCCCAAACCACTCGCCCGGAGTAGAGGTCGCGCGCGTGCAGCTCATTGCCCGACGTGTAGATGACCTTGGTGCGCTCGCCCACCGGCGAGGCGAAGAACGTGTCCGGCTCGATGCTGTTCGACCAGATCGGCTGACCTTTGTCGTTGAGGCAGTAGATACGTCCGTCGAGCGAGCCGACGACGACGACGTCTCGGTAGACCAGTGGCGGGGCCTTGATGTCGCCCGAGGTCGGGAACTGCCAGATCGGGCGGCGGGTCTCCAGGTCCAGCGCGGTCAGGCGATTGTCGTCTGAGCCGAAGTAGAGCACACCGTAGGAGATGACCGGCGGGCAGTCGATGCCGCCCTGGGTCGGATAGCGCCACTCGACCGAGCCATCCTCGGTGTTGACCGCCCAGAGGTTGTTATCGCGGCTGCCGAAGTAGAGGATACCGTCGGCGATGGCGGGGCTGGAGAGGATCTCATCGCCCGCGGCCTGCTCCCACAGCAGCGCCCCGGTCACGCGGTCGATCGCGTAGATCGTGTCGCCGACCGGTGCGTAGACGGCCTTGTCGTCCACCGCCGGGGTGGCGACGGCCTTGAAGTCCTCCGCCTCGGTGTCGTACTTCCACGCGAGGCTCGTGGGGAAAGTGATTGTGGCGTCGGAGACGCCACTGCTCTCCTCGTTGTAGCGCATCTGCCACGTGGCGTCCTGGGCCAGCGCGGCCGAGGCCAGGAGTGTGAGCGCGACCATCAATATCATGCCGGATCGCATAACCGTTCCTCCAGCTTCCACGGATCGGATCAGTTCGCCCCCGTCTCACACGCCCGCAGGCGTACCGCCCATGCGGGCCGGAAAAGCTCACGTATCGCGCCCATCACCGCATTCGCGTCCACCGCGGCGATCTCCCCCGCAAGCTGCGCGTCCCGCCGGTAGCCCTGCGGCCCGCCCAGCAGTTCGAACATCGCCAGGTAGTGCGCGATCTCGCGATTCCGCTGGCGCCGTAGCGCGTGTTTGCCGATCAGGTAGCGCTTGGCGCGCTGCAACTCATCGGCCCCCGCGGGCTCCTCCACCGCGCGTTCAATCTCCCCCTCGACCACCCGCGCGACCTCGTCGAGCTGCTCGGGATCGCACGCGACCACCACCAGCCCTGATGGCGCCGTCTTTGACGGCGTCAACTCCGCGCCGATCGTGTAGGCCAGCGAGCGTTCGAGGCGCAGTGCGCGGTAGAGCCTGCAGTCCATCCCCGAGCCCAGCAGCGCCACCCCGGCCGCCATCGCCGGATACACCGGCGAGTCGAGCGCGACCGCTCGCCCGCCCATCGCGTAGACGCTCGTGTTCCCGCCGATCTCGAGCTCCTCGGCCCCGGGCGGACGGCCCGGTGAGGGCAGGGGCGCCTCGCGCGGCAGCGCGCCCGGCAGCAGTCGGCCCATCTCCCGCTCGACCAGCGCCACGGCCTCGCGGGCGTCAATCCCCCCGCTGATGCCCAGCACCGTTGCGTTCGGCAGGTAGTGCCGGGCGTGAAAGCTTCTGATGTCGTCGAGCGTGATCGCATCAACCTCGACCGGATCACCCGCGGCGGTGTCGCCCGAGCCGATTCCGGGGTAGAGCGCCTCGTAAAGGCGGTCCACCGCCAGGGGCACCGGGATCTCGCCGCGCGCCGCAAAGCTCCGAACGAGCCCCGCGCGCGTCATCTCGACGGCCTCCTCCGACAGCTCCGGCCGGAACAGCAGCCTGCGCAGGAGCCCGATGGCGTCCTCGAGCGACTCGGCGGGCGCGGCGATCGACAGCTCGACGTAGTCCGGCGCCACCTGCCCATCCGCCCGCACGGCGGCGGCGAGCATCTCGTCATGGCAGCCCTGGCCGGAGGCCAGGACCGTCTGCGTGAGCTGGCGGATGCCGGTGGCCCCGCTTGGCTCGTGCAGTGCGGTGATGCGCACGAGCGCTGCGATCACGACCGTCGCGGTGTGCTCGTTGCCCTGAGCGACGACGCGCAGGCCGTTGGGCAGGTGCTGCTTGATCGGCCCGTCATCCTGCGCGCGGGCCGGCGTGGCTGTGAGTACGCCGACAGCGACAAGCGCGGCGAGCAGTTGTCGCGGCGACAGATGGCGCCGCATCGCCCGCCGCGGCGGCGTCATTGCTCTCGACGCCGCCATCTCGCCCCGCCATGCTACCCGGAGGTCAGTCGCTTCAGCGCCTCCCCGGCTTCAATATTGTCGCTCTGAGCCGCGAGGGCCGCGCCATATGCGGTAATCGCCTCGTACGGCCGCCCCTCGTGCTCATACAGCCGGCCCATCTGCACGTGGATGGCCGCGTCCTCCTCCATCCCCGGCGAGACCTCAAGCGCGGTGCGCAGCGCCTGCTCGGCCGCCTGATACTGCTTGAGCTCGGTGTAGGCGGTGGCAAGCTGCATCAGCGCCTCGAGGTAGGCCGAGTCGAGCGCGAGCGCCTGACCCAGCGCCTCGATCTCGCGGTCATACATTCTCGCGAAGTGGTGGGTGGTGGCGATCAGGTAATACAGGTAGCTGCGCTGCACCGCGGTGTTGGCGATGGCGGGCGTGGGGATCAGCTCGAGCGCCTTCTCGTAGTTCATCCGCGCCCGGTGCCACGAGCCCATCTGATAGAAAGTGTTCCCGAGGTTCGTGTATGACTGGTGCATCGCCGGGTCGGCCTCGATGGCGTCGAGGAAGTGCTGGCTCGCGGCGCCGAGCTGGCCGATATAGTAGTAGGCCATCCCCGCGGCGTCGTGCGCCTGCGCGTTCATCGGGTCGATGTTCAGCGCGAGCTGCGCGGTGCTGATGGCCGGCTCGTAGTCCTCCTTGAGCATCTGCGCCATCGCGAGGGCGGCATAGAGGTCCGGATTGCGCGGGTCCAGTTCCAGCGCGGACTGCAGGTCGCTGATCGCCTTGTCCGGCTCGTCGGTGGCGATGTAGACCTGCGCCCGGCCCGCGTAGGCTTCCACGTAGTCCGGCGCGGACGCGATCGCGGCGTCGTAGCGCTCCAGTGCCTCGTCGAAGGTGCTGGAGACGACTTTGCGGTCCGGGTCGGAGACGTAGGTGGACGCCTGGAAGAAGAAGATGTCACCGAGGGCCTTGTGGGCGTCGGGGTAGGCCTCGTCGTTCTCGAGCGCCCCCTCGATCTCGTAGATCGCCTGATCGATCGTGGTGATCGCGGTCCACAGCAGGCCCTTGTTGTAGAACAGGTCCTCCGCCTGCTCGAAGTACGCAAGCCCGACATTCACCTGCGGAAGCGGGTCGGATGCGTTCCCACCGCGCTCGGGGTCGAGCGCTTTGCGGTACGAGTTGCGGGCGTTCCCGTACTCCTTGAGATGCACATCCGTGTCGCCCTTGGCGAGGTAGAGAGCCGGGCGCAGGAACTTCTGCTGCGCGAACTCGGCGGCTCGCGAGTAGTCCTGCGCGAGCTCCTCCTGCAACTCCTGCTTGGCGCGCTGGGCCTCAGGAGGCAGCATGCCCTCGCCCTCGCGCTCGATCATACTGTCGAGTGATCGGCGCTTACGGTCCCACTCGTCGATGATGTCGGTGGCGAGTGTGAAGTCCTTGAGGGCGGGATCGTACTCCTCGCGCATGAACTTCGCCAGGCCGCGGTAGAAGTAGGCCTCGACGTAGTTCTCATCGTGATCGATGGCCTCGGTGAGATTCTCGTTGGCGTCGAAGTACCGGCCGGAGAAGTAGTTGGCCCGACCGAGTGCCATGAAGACCTCAGCGAGGTTCTTCAGGCGGCGGTTGCGCAGCTCGGTCTGATAGGCGCGGATCGCCTCACCATAGGCGCCGAGCTGCTCGTAGATCATCCCGACGTGAAGCTGCGTGCCGGGGCGGCCGGGGCGGAGCTCGTAGGCCTTCTGAAGGGCCTCAAGCGCCTCCTGCGGCTCGTCCTGCTCGTAGCGCGCTACGCCGAGGTAGTACCATGCGGCTTCATTCTCAGGCTCGGCCTCTACGACCGCCTCGAGCTTGCGGATGGCGGCGTTGTAGGAACGCTCCTGGAAGAGACGCACGCCTTCCGTGAAGTCGCTGTTGATCTCCTGCGCCGCTGCAATCCCGCATGAAAACAGGCCTGCGAGAACGCAGTACACGATGATAAGTCCGCAGGCGCGGCTGATCCTCGTCATCCGGATATGCTCCCTTCAGAGCCCACGGGTCCCCGTGTGTGCGGCATTATACGACACGCTTCACGGCCCTGTCAACGCACGGCCACGTCCTGACGGCCCGCAGCCCTTGCGCCGGAACGCTTCCTTCGCCGCCCCCGCCACCCTCTCCTCCAGACTAAATCACTGCGCGACAAATCGCAACACGACCGCTTCCTGCGGCGCGAGGTCGAGGCTCCCCGCGTCCGCAGCCATCGATCGCTCCGTGACGGCACCACTCGCGCCGACGGCGAAGCCCGCGCCCGTCCCGGTGGCCTCATCGGGCAGTACGAGGTCCACGGACGAGGGCTGCTCCTCCCAGTTAATCACGAAGAGCAAGTAGTCGCCCGCCGCGTTGCGCAGCAGAGAAAGCTCGACATCATCCTCCGGAACGAGCCTCTCCGCTAGGGCGAGCTCGTCGAAAATTTCGCCCAGCAGACGCGCGTGGCCCTGTGAGAGCTCCGAGGGCATGATGTATGCCGTGCGGTCGCGGATCTCATTGTCGTAGTTCGCCGGGAGATCGATGCCGAACTCACCCGCGAGGTAGAAGACCGCGCCCCGACCGACCGGGCGGAGCGTAACGGCGCTCGTTCCGTCGACCGTGGCGAGTGTCTCCGTGTCCTCCGTCGGGACGACGGTGTCGTAGACCGTGAATTCACCGTCTTTCGGGTGGAAGCTCGACAGTACCTCCATGTGGCCGATTTTCTCCCCGCGCGGCGCCTCCTGCAGCCCCAGCAGATCGAGCAGCACCGGGCGCTCGTAGGGGACTCCGCGCTCATCCACGGAGCCAAACTCGGAGATCACCACCAGCGCCTTCCCCGCCTCGGCGAGGCTCTCCAGCATCGCTGCCTTCTCCTCGCTGATCGCGAAGGGGAAGGGCACCACGATAGTCTCGTAGTCCGCAAGCTCCTCCGCGCTCACCTCGTCGAGGAAGTAGAGGTCCGTCGGCACGCCCGCGCGCAGCAGGTAGTAGAGGACTTCTTTCTGCGCGAGGAACGGGTAGCGCGGGTCGTCGGTCGGGTGCGTGAGGACGTCCATGTTTGGCTCGCCGCGCGTGTAGTAGCTGAAGTACTCGTCGGACGCGCGCGAGTACAGGAATGCCACGCGCTTGACCGGCTCCGCGCCCTCCAGCCACGGGTCGATGCGCTCCAGCAGGTCGTAGCAGCCCTGCACGGCGTCGAAGGCCGACTGCCCCTGCGTCTGGCCCGCCTCGGTCTTCTGCATCAGGTGCACATAGTGGAAGAAGCCGATCTCCTTTGCGCCGCGGGCCACCGACGAGAGCGCACTCCCGTAGATCTCCACCGGCAGCAGCGGCCGGTGCTCAGGGCGCAGATGCCCGGCTTCGAGCACCATCCCGCACTGGCGCTTCGGTGTCGAGCCGGTCAGGTGCATCGCGGTCTCGGTCACGTACCAGTGCGTGGAGTCGCCGAGGTAGTTGTGCAGGAGGATATACGGGTCGGTGGTCGGGTAGTCGATGCCGGTGCCGTAGCCGACCATGTCCCACGCCACGCCCGTGCCGAGCCGGTAATCGCTGCAGATCGGCGAGACGCAGATCAGCGAGTCGGCGGCGGTCTCGTAGGGGCCGGCGTGCACGGCATCGACCGCGCGGCCAATCAGGTCGGTGGTGCACTGGTAGCGGAAGTCGATGAAGTTGCGGTGGGCCTCGGACTGCTCAGGGATGCGCGACCAGCCGCCCATCTCGGGCAGGGGCATGTCGAACATTGCCTGGAAGCGCTCCCTGCAGGCCTCGCAGTCACAGTAGTCCCCGAGATCGGCGTAGAACTGCTTGACGCGCTCGTCGGCGTGGTTGGCGTAGGCCCGCTTGAGCCGGCCGGTGTTCCAGTTGTACTCGTCGGGCACCACGGAGACGCCCATGAACGGGTACTGTGCCATCGCGCCGCAGGCTGCGACCCAGCGGTCGCCCCAATCGCTGTTGACGCAGGCGTAGCTCGGGAAGGCCGGATCGTCGGCGTCCTTGAAGGTCCCGTAGGCGATGTGCGGGGTGAGCGTTACGCCGTAGCCGCGTTCGGTGACCGCCGCGAGCATCTCCCGCAGCGCCTCATCGCTACGCTCGTCCGTGGGGACGCCGATGTAGGTATGAATGGCGTTGCAGTGCATCGCGTCGAGGTCGCTCAGGACTTCCTGGCGCGGCGCGAAGTCGTCGATCGCGTTGCCCTCGAAGCCGGGGATCTTGAGCAAGTTGTCGCCATCGACCGGCCCGAAGAACAGGTCGTCGAAGCACGCGGTGCCACCGATGTTGCGTACGAAGACGTAGAAGCGCGCGGAGGCGATGGGCTTGGGCGGCTCGATGATGGTCTCGGAGTACTGCCAGTCGTGGCTGCCGCGCTCGAAGGCCGCGATCTTCATCGGCCAGCTCTCACCGTCGGTGTAGCGCAGGTCCACGTAGATGGAGTATTGCCAGTCGGGGTCGCCGGCGTCCACGCCCTCGGCGCGGCTCCAGCCGGCGATCTTGAGCGGTGCGGCCTGTTGCTGATTGACCTCGACGTTCTGGCCCGCGCCACCGCCCTGTTCGCCGGTGGCGTTCGTGATGCGGATGGCTGTCTCACCGGAGTGCGGGTCATCGGTGACGAAGTCGAAGCCGCCGCTCCAGTCGGACCAGACGTGGGCGGCCATGAGGTCGCGCGAATGGACGTACACGCCGCGGGTGACGTTGGAGGGGCGCTGAGCCACGGCGGGCAACGCAACGGTGATCGCGGCAAGCACGAGTAGCAGAGGACGCATGACGTAAGACCCCCTGAGCGTGGGGCTTAAGGCGCTGCGCGTAGCTTCGCGCCTCGGCCGCCAACACCTCCTGCAGCTACCGCAGCACCGAGAGCACCACCCGCGACGGGCGCGAAGCGTCGTGGTGCAGCGTGTTCTGCGCGATGCGGCGGCCACGGTCAGAGCCGAGTGGAGCGCCCGTGTTCGGGTTCAGCTCGAAGCGTGGGAAGTTGCTCGACGAGATGTCCACGCGAATCCGATGGCCCGCCGTGAACCGATTGGCCGTGGGGTAGAGTTGAAAACGCAGCTCGTAGACCTCGCCCGGCTCGGCAAGCTCCTCGCGCTCGAAGCCGTTGCGGAAGCGCAGGCGCATGATACTGTCGCTGAGGTTCAGCGCGCAGCTCGCCGGATGGCTCTCCGAGGGCGGGTAGACGTCGATCAGCTTCGCGGTGAAGTCCGTGTCCGGGCCATCGGTGGCGACGTGCAGCACGACCTCGACCGGCCCGGCGATCGCCACGTCCTCCTCCAGCGGCTCGGTCACGAAGCACAGCACATCCCTGCGCGCCGACAGATGCAGCGTGCCGGTCGTGAACGGGAAGCGGTCGCTGTTGCGCTGATCGTAGGCGCCCGGATCGACGCCGAGCGCCGAGAGGTTGCCGCCGATGGTCGGGACCGGGTCGCTCGGGTCGAAGGTCCACGAGGTCGCGGCGTCCTCCACCGCAGGCGGCTCCGTCGCGAGGCCGCCGTCGGGCTGCAGGTAGAACGCGGTCGGCTCGCACCCGGCGGGCGGCCAGGTGTCGGCCTCGCGCCACTCGCCGCCGCGCTCGATGTCGCGGCCGTCCTCCGCCGGCCCCTCGCCGCCGCCCATGATGAAGTAGCGCACCGCGCGCTCCTGGCCGAACTCCGCGGCCTCGTCGCCCCTAAGGTGCCGGTCGAAGAAGCTGAGCCTCATGCCGAGGTAGTCGTCGAGACCGCCACCGGCGAAGGTCGCGTCACCCGCGCGTGGGACGCCCGCGCCGCCGTGATGCCACGGGCCCATCAGCAGATGGACGGGCTGCTCCTGCCGGCGGGACAGCTCCACGAAGTTCTCGCACGTCGCGCGCGTGTAGCTGTCGTACCAGCCGCCGATGTAGAGCGTGGGCACGTCGGCGTGCTGATCGTACCAGGGCAGCGGCCCGTAGCCGGGTGCCCGCCAGTAGTCGTCGTAGCTCGCGAGGCGGAGGATGTCGAGCAGCCAGCGCTCGTATGACGGCACGAGCGCGAGCGGCGACTCGCCCGGCTGGATGGGGCAGGCGCGCACCCAGTCCCAGATGTTGGCGCAGGCGTCATCGAGCGCGGCCTTGATCTTCGGATCGGCGATTGCCTCGCGGCTCGTGCTCGCCATGCTGAAGGCGTAGACGAAGAAGCGCATCTCCAGCGCGCCGTTGTGGCGCATGGCGTGGTGGTAGTAGCTCGACGGCCCGTAGGTGATGATCATCGCCGACAGGTGCGGCGGGTTCAGCGACGCCAGCGCGTTCTGCACCGCGGCGCAGTAGGACTGGCCGATGGTCCCGACCTTCCCGTCGCACCAGGGCTGCTCGGCGAACCACTCGACGGTGTCATAGCCGTCCGGGCCCTCGTGAGCGAAGGCGTAGAACTCGCCCTCGGAGGCGTAGCGGCCGCGCACGTCCTGCGAGGCGAAGATGTAGCCGTGTCGGGCCGCGCCGATGGCCATCTCGGCCTGCGCGGTCTTGTCGTAGGGCGTGCGCGCGAGGATGACGGGCAGCGGCTCATCGCCCTCACTCCACGCGGGCGGGAAGTACAGGTCTGTCGCGAGGCGCACGCCATCGCGCAGCGGCATCATCACATCGCGCTGAGTGATCGGCTCATCGGACAACGTCCATCACCTCGGGTGGATTGCGACGACGGTCTCGGTTTGCGACACGTTCGGGGAATTCGCCCAGTGCCTACCATTCCCTTCGGTCTGCGCCGACTCCTGGCACACAACGCAGCGTGCGACACTTTGTTGTCTTGTGAGAAATATGCGGTCGTGTAGCGAGCTAAGCAAGTCCTCTTCGGTAGTTCTGTGAGCATCTCTTGAGGAGGTTGGGACAATTGTGCGATGAATGGTTCCTGTCAGCAGCACGGAAGCCGCGAGGCGCAAGCGGCACGACGCCGTTCCACCGACAACCCGCAGTTCAGGAGTGATGGGAATGCGAAGCCGGATTGCCCTAACGGTGATGGTCGCCCTCTGTTGCGCAGCCATCGCGCCCGCGGATGTCCGGTCGTGGTCGCATCCGGTCGACAACGTTACTCGCACGCCGGGGGGCGTGGAGTCGGGGGTCAGGATCAACTCGTCGGGGCAGATGATGTGGCTTGGCGACGGTACCGGTGGCTCCGACGTATTCCTGTGGAACGGCTCTGGCCCCGCGGTGAATGTGTCGAATGATGCCGCCGACCGCGTCTGGGCGCACGAGCTGAACGATGCGGGGAACGCCGTATGGTCGCCATGGGGATCACCCTACGGGATGCACTTTGTGGAGGACGCCGGCTCGGCCTCCGTGGAGATCACCGATGCATGGCTGGACACACCGGCCATGAACGACCAGGGACACGTTGCCTGGGCTGAGGGAGACTTCATCTATCTCTGGGATGGAACCAACGCCACGGAGATATGGAACAGCCCTGCGCTCTTCGGACCGGAAGACGTCGCGATCAATGACGCGGATCAGATCGCGTGGATAGAGAGGGGCGACCATTTCGATCCGGACATCAACGGCTATGAGATCTTCTTCTGGGACGGCTACAACGTGACCAACATCTCAGATGACGCGTTCGGCTGGGACACCGCTCCCGCAATCAACAACAGCGGCCACGTCGCGTGGACCGGGGACAGCTCCTACGACGTCTGGCTCTGGAATGGAACGACGAAGACCAAGATCAAGGAGCACGCCAGCGACAACTGCGACTATGTCCAGATCAGCGACAGTGGCGAAGTTGTCTGGTATCGCTTCAACCCCGGCAACGAGATCGAGTACTGGGACGGCAGTGCCGTCATCATTCTAACCGCGGATCTCGATGAGGGGCGGAGGCCCCGGATCAATGACCGGGGGCAGGCAGTCTGGTACGGCAAGGATTCCGCGTACGGCGACGACTACGAGATCTTCTACTATGACGGACGTGACACCTACGTCGTGACCGACAATGACGTTGATGACATGCTCCCTGAGATCGATGGAGACTGGATAGCCTGGCAGTCCGAGGGGGACATCCATCGGACGAATTCGTCGCCTGAACCGGGCACGATCGCCCTCCTTGGCATCGGCCTGGCAGGCCTCGTTGGTAAGTTCCGCCGCAGGGAGAAGTGAGCGTTGGCTTGACCGGTCACCTCGGGTGGATTGCGACGACTGTCTCAGTTTGCGGGGCGGCATCGGCGCGAACGGTCAGCACGACGAAGTCGCCGTCGTCGCTGACGATCGCGCGCTCGATGCGCCCTCCATCGCAGGCGTAGTCGCCGGCGGGCATCACGAGCGTCAGGCGGCAGTTCGGGAACGCCTCGGCGAGGTCGTTCGCGATGGTCGCGCGGACCTCAGCGTGCGTGCCGTCGGCGGGCGGATCGACGCTCAGGCGCAGTGGCGGCGTCGAGCCGCGCGGGAAGGGGATCGGCCCGCTCTCATCGCCCAGATACGTGCATGACGCCACTCGTCCATCGCGGAAGCGGGTCACGCGGAAGCTCTCGGAGTTCGACTTGCCCACGCGCAGTGTCGGCGTCGCGCCCATCTCGAAGACGCGCAACCCCGGCCCGTGGCCGTCATGCACGAGCGCAACCCCGTGGCGGTCCAGCAGCTCGACCGGCGCGTTGTGCTCGAAGGCGTTGATGACCTTGATACGCGCATCGGCCCGGGCCGCCAGCATGGCATCGGCCCCGGCGGTGTCCTCATGCCACGGGAGCGAGCGGTTTAGCACGCACAGGTTGGGGCCGTAGTCGATCACGCCCTCCTGCGGTCCGAACCACTGCTCGAAGCCCGCGAACTGATGGTTGCCGAAGTTCACTGCGAAGGGCACCTCGAGGTCCGCCAGCGCGCCCGCGATGTATGCCGGGTTGCACGCGCAGGCCATCAGGACCATGTCCGCCCCGCAGAGGTTGGAGATCGCCACGAGGTCGCGGAGGTACTCGGCCTGGTACTGTCCCTGCGTGTCGAGGTGCCCCCACGACGTGAATACCGGGTCGGCGGGGAACTGATCGACCACCATCACCGCGCGCGGCGAGCGGAACTCGTGCTCGGCGCCCTGCTCCGGCCAGCGCGCGGTCACGATGAGGTCGTAGAGCCCCGGCGGCGCGTCCGCGGGCAGCGTCGCGACGATCTCGCGGTCGTAGTAGAACGCCGCCGCCTCGTCCTCAACGAAGCTCAGTTCGCGGGAGATCGTGGCCGGGCCGACGATACGCACGATGCGCACGCCCGCGATTTCGGCACCGCGGGCCTGGAAGCGCGCGCGGAAGCTCTCGCCGGCGCGGTGGACCGTCTGTCTGCCGATGCGAGGGGAGAGGAAGCCGCGCGCCTGCGTGGCCGGGTCGGCGGCAAGGTGGATGGGCGGCAGCAGCGTCTCGCGGCCTGCCTCGACGCTGATGCCCTCGATCGTGACCGGCTGCCAGCCGATCGCGCGCAACTCCAGCCGGTAGCCCTCGCCCGGCGGCAGCCCCGCGAGGCGGCAGCCCCCGGTCAGCCAGTTGCGCACGAGCCGTTCGGCGACCGGAGTGCCGTCGCGAGTGACGATCGCGCGCGCATCGACCAGGTACGCGTTGCGTTCACCGGTGAGCATGAAGGCCAGCTCACCGGTCGGGGTATCCGACACGCCGAAGGCCTCGATGCGTGCGACGGAGCCGGCCTGTGAGATGCGGTGCTCGAGGCGAACGGTGTGCTCGCCCGGCTGGAGGCCACGCGCGAGTACGATCTCTCGCGGCTCCGTGATTGGCTGGATGATGCGCTTGGGGCCATCGTCGATGCTGACGGCGAGAGCGCCGAAGTTAGGCGCTCCGTAGGCGGGCACGGCGTGCTGGCCGAGGCGCACGATCAGGTCCGTGCCGCTGAAAGCAAGTGTGAGGGTGGCACCGTCCTCCGTCGTCGCGAGGTGCGAGCGTTCGGCGTAGCGGAATGCGGTCTCGGACCACGCGCCCTCGCGGGTTACGCGCGTTTCATCCTCCGCGGCGATCCATGTCACAGCATCGGCCATTGTGTGGCCTCCTCCGACGGTCAGCGCCGTAACGAGCACGAGCGACCTCATTGCGCGATCACCAGCACGGAGGCCATCTCGCGCAGCTCCGGCAGCGTCACCTGCACGCGCCCCTCGCCCGCGGGCTGCCAGTCAATCGCCTCGGCGTGTGGCTGCGGGTCGGGTACGAGCGCATAGCAGCCCGCGACCTCGGCGCCCGCGGGCAGGCTCACCGTCACCGTCAGGTCGCGCCGCACGGGCGGCTGCTCGTGGCGCTGGATGATGTGGTCGCTCGCGGGCAGGTTCACGAGGTGCACGAGCGTCTCGCGCGTACCGCCGCTTTCCCGGGCGTAGACGAACGGTTGCCAGAGCACCCGCTCGGCGCCCTCGCCCGAGACCGTCGCGGCGTCGGCGGCGGGCAGGAAGTCGGGCCCGTAGAAGTACTCGGAGAAGCGCATCGCGTGGCGGAAGCGCGTCCAGGTGTCGTCGATGGAGTAGCGCGCCCCGGCGGTCCCGTACCAGTGGTAGCCCGCGGCCATCATGCAGTACTGCAGCACGCGGTGCGCGACGCTCCCCGGCGCGTAGCCGCGCATCCAGCCGACCGACGGCTGTGCGTCGAGTGGCCGGATCGTGCGCGTGGTGTCCATCAGCGCAGCGGTCCACTCCTGCCACGCCGGGTAGCGGATCGCGACGTTCAGCAGGCCCTCGCGCAAGATCCCCGAGCTCGCGCAGGCCGTGCGCGAGTACTGCGGGAAGGCCCCGAGCATCTCCTCGTTGACCTGGTAGTTCCCGTGGTAGACGAAGCGCGGGTGGCGGGCGACGACGGTCTCACGCCAGGTGCGACACAGCTCGGCGGCGGTCGCATCGGGCTGCGGGAACAGCTCGTGCACCGACCGCCCCTGCCAGTCATACCAGGTGTGCGAGTCGGCGTCCTCTTCACTGCCAAGGTACAACGGGTCCTGTGCCGAAACCGGCAGGAAATTCCAGTCGAAGCGGACGCCGTCCCAGCCGAACATGTCCACGGACGCGGCCATCTCGTTGGCCCAGTCGCGGATGCGGTCGGTGGTGAAGACGTGTGCGGGGACGGCGTTGAAGCGCCGGTCGTCGTGGATGTCGCCGTTGTAGAGGTAGGGCTGGCCCTCGGCGGTGTAGCGGATGCGCTCGGGGTGGCTGAGCGCGCCGGGCAGGCTCGCCATGCCCGTGTCCATCGCCAGCACGCGCAGGCCGCCCTCGTGCGCGCTCGCGACGAGGCCCTGCAGGAACGTGCGCGTCAACTCGGCGCGGTAGGCGCCCTGCGACTCGGTGTGCGGCTCGAAGACTTCGGTGTCGGGCGTGAGGTCGAAGACCTGGTCGGGCGCCCAGCAGTAGTACTCGATCGTGCCGATCGCGTTGCGCCGCGCCCACTCGACCCACCGGTCGATCTGCCACTCGGCGTTCATCCAGCCCGGGTTGAAGACCACGATCTGTCCGACGCGCGAGAAGTTGTCGCTCGCAGCGAAGCACTCGCGTGCCACGTCGAGCTCCGCGCCGTCCTCGCCGAGCAGCCGCACGGCCAGCTCATGGCCCCACTCAGCCTGCGCGGGCCACTGCAGCCGCACCGCCACGGCCTCGCCGGGCGCGAGCTCCAGCGACTGCTCGGGCAGCGCCAGCTCGTCACTCAGGCCACCGCGGACCGTCGCCTGCAGCCGCACGGTAAGCGCCTCGTCGGCGTTACTGCGCACAACCGCGGTCGCGGCACCCGGCTCGTCGAGCCAGTGCACGAGGCGGTCCACGTCGAGCCGCGCGATCTCTACCGGAGGCAGGCCCGGCGTGAGCGCGCGGTGCAGCGCGAGGGCCTCATCAGGCGTCGCGCCGATGACCAGGCGCAGCTCCAGCCGCGCGTCGGAGGGAGGCCCGGTCCAGCGCAGCGGCTGCGAGTACGCCGCAAGCTGCACGAGGTTCGAGCCGGGCTCGATGGCGTGCGAGACCGCGCGGGCGTCGCCGCCGGCCATCACGCCGAGGCCGGTCTCGCCATCCCAGCAGTGCACGAGCGCGGGGGCCGGGTCGTGGCGGGCCATGCCGTCGCGACGCGAGAGGATGCGCTCGTCGGCGGGGTAGCTGCGGGCCTGCGCGAAGAGCTTCGGGTCG
>JALGSW010000017.1 GCA_029821635.1 Candidatus Zipacnadia bacterium | reverse complement strand
GTACACGCTGGAGCAGAGCATCGACATCATGAAGGAGATGGTCGCGCGCAAGGCTGAGGCGGTGCGCATACTCGTGCGCACGCACCCCGTGGACTGCCTCTTCGTGCAGTACTCGCTACTCGACCGTATCGGCCACCTCCTCAACCAGTACCTCCGCCTGCGCGACGGCGAGGGCTGGACGTATGAGCCCGTGCTGGAGCTATACGACTGGTTGGACGGGATGATCGGGGATCTGCTCGACATCGGCGAGGACTACGATCTGCTGGTGATCACATCCGATCACGGCTGGCCGGCGCAGGCGACAGAGCCGTACACTCACGACGGCAAGGTCTTCGGCGCGTGGCACAGCCACGATGGCGTGCTGGTCACGCGTGATTTCACCGACGCGGGGCGGGCCCCGATCGGCGCCGGCGAGCAGTGCTACAACCGCGATGTGTGCCCGATCGTGCTGCACCTGCTGGGCGAGGACTACGACGCGCTGCGCACGGACACCGATCCGCTACCCCACGAGCGCCAGCGCACGGCGGCAGCGGACGCCGAGCAGACGATCGAGGACCGGCTCCGCGCCCTCGGCTACCTCTGATCGGCAGCGAACGACGGCGAACCGCAGGTCAGGTCCGCGTGTTCGCTCCGGCTATCCGAAGGGCCTCCAGCAGCGCCTCCGGGGCGTTGCTGCCGATGATGTATGCGCGACCGGCGTGGACGAAGCGCACGCCGGTATCGCCCCTCTCGTTCAGGCAGAACGCGTCACGCCCGAGCCTGATCCCCCAGCCACCGAAGTCGCGCAGCGGCGAGAACGTTACCACGCGCGCGTCCTCGATCTCCGCAACCGGGAAGCGCCAGCCCGGCCAGCCGAGGCGCCCGAAACGCACCGCCATCTCCTCCGACGACACCTCGACCGTCATCGGCGTGAACAGCCCGTAGATCGCGATCAGCAGAAGCGCTGGCAGGACGATCCACCAGCGGCTGCTATCGGTCGGCGCCGCGATCGTCCCCACGATCGAGCCGCCCGCGCATGCCAGCACCACTGCGTGTACCCACCATCCGGCCGTCTGGCGCTCAACGTGCGACGCCTCGGTCATGCCAGCTCCTCCCGCCAGCGCGCCTCGATAGCCAGCAGCTCCTGCTCGGCGGCCTCGTCCAGCAGCGACTCGACCGGCTCGGCGAGTATGCCCGCAACTCGCTCGCGCGCCCGCTCGACGGCCGTCCGGGCGCCCGCCGCCTGCCAGCTCTCGCGCCTGCCCACGAAGCCCAGCGCGGGCTCGAAGAGCTCGTCGCGGAAGTGCGCCAGCGTGTGCGGGTGGCCCAGGTAGTCCGGCTGCGCGCCCATCGGCGCGACCACGTCATACGCAAGACCCTCGTCGTCGGTGGCAGGCGCGCGCGCGGCGCGCAACGCGATCCCCGCGATCTCATCGTCGATGACCATCATCTCCGGGGAGAGCGCGCGCTGTGACTCGAGCTGCCCCACTCCCCAGATGATGTTGACACCGGCCATCGCGTGCATCAGCCCCACGGTCGTCTTCTCCCAGGCGGCCTGCTCGTCGCAGACCATCGACTCGGTGCTCATCCACGAGGCGCTCGGCAGGCCGTGCATGCGCGCAAGCTCGGCGCCGATCGCGCCCATCAGCCCGTTCTCGGGCGCGCCGGTGCGCGTGATTGCGTAGCGCATGTCCATCGTGTGCGCGAAGCCCAGGTTGAACACGCATGGGCGGCCGGGCTCAAGCGTCTGCACGATCGCCACCCCCGAGAGCGCCTCTGCGTTCGCGAGCATCAGCGTCCCACCAAGCGTGACGGGTGAGGTCGCGCCCGCGGTCGGTTCCGCGTTGATCATCATCGGGACGCCGTGGCCGGAGGTCTGCACGAACAACTCCAGGCCGGCCTCCGTCCAGTGCAACGGGCTCACGACCGTGTAGCCGAAGCTCACCACGGGGCGCTCGCGCAGCGGCTGCGGGTCGGCGAGCACGTGGCCCATCTCCACGATGGCCGCGCCGCCGCGGGGTGTGTAGATGCACGGGCGGAGGTGCTTGCGCGTGTGCTGCGCGAGCAGCCGGCAGCCGACGAAGTCGCGGAACTGCGCCGGGATCTCGCTGATCGTCGGCGCCACCGCGCCCTGGACGTGCGTAAGCGCATCGGTCACGCGCGTGAGCGCCACGAACTCCGGCTCGGTGATCGGTCGGGACGCCGAGCCCTCGACGTAGCTGAGCGCGTTGCCCGTCCAGAAGCAGACATCGCCGCCGGGGCCGATGCGCGCGGGCTCGCCCTCGACCGGAGCCAGCAGCACCTCGGATGGCGCCTGGGCGACGCAGTCGGCGATGAACTCGCGCGGGAAGGCGATCATGCCCGAGGGCAGCTCGTGGCAGCCTGCGGCGAGGAGCCTGCGCGTGACCTCCTCGTGGTCGATGCGCAGCCCCACCTCCTCCAGCAGGTCGAGGCTACGCGCGTTGATGCGTTCGAGCTGTTCGGGCTCCATGAAGCGCATGCTGCGTGTCCTTTCCGCGACGGTGAACCACAACGGCGTGCGGACGAGGGCGTCCGCACCACAGTGAGCAGGCTCTACCCCATCCGCTCCCTCGCGATGGCGAAGAAGTTCGCCACCACGCGGTGCCCGTCCGGGTACTGCTCGATGCGGCTCTCCGGGTGGAACTGCGTGCCGTAGAGTGGCAGCTCCTCATGTACCATCGCCTGGATCTCGCAGTCCTCGCTCGACGCGAGCAGCTTGAAGCCATCCGGGAGTTGCTTGATCTCACTGCGATGCGCCTCGCGCACGAGGATCGGGCTGCTCAAGCCCTCGAAGAGCGGATCGTCGGCGACGATGCGCACCGGCCAGATGCCCGACTCCTTGAAAAAGCCCGGGTGATAGGCCGGGTTCAGGTCGGCCTCGTCAGAGCGCAGTTCGCGCATCGTGCCCACCGGCGAGCCGAACATCTCCGCGATGAGCTGGTGGCCTCCGCAAAAGCCGATCTGCGGTATGCCCGATTGCGTGATCAGCCACGTGTACTCGGGGCGCTGGATCACATCGTATTCGTCGTGCGACGTCGCGCCGCCGGAGTGGCACAGCGCCCACGGGCGGGCGTCCTCGATGAACGCGCGCGTCACCTGGCTGAAGTGCATCACCAGGCACAGGTCGCCCGAGAGCCTCTCAAGGTCATGCTTGATCGCGTGGCAGTCCATCTCATCGTATTTCTCGCGCGTTTCGGTGACGACGTAGCAGATCATGCCGCTCAGTCCTCCAGGTACTGTGCGACGTCAATGACGTAGAGCTGGCGCTCGCCCTCGTGGATCGAGTCGAAGCACACCTGCGTGCCATCGCGATTCCAGCGCGGGTGCAGGTCGCAGCGGATCTCCCCCGAGTAGCGCTTCGGCGACAGGAAGCGCCCGATGTCCGCGCGGCGGCCCGTCTGCGTGTCGTAGAGCACCAGCCAGCGCTTCATCTGCGCGTCCGGGTAGGTGTCGGTGAGCAGATAGCGGCGGTCGCCGGGCGAGTAGGACATGTGCCCGTCGGTGGTGAAGACGTCGCCGCCCACGACCTCAAGCCACGGCGTCTGATCCCGATAGAGGAAGTAGCGGTTGCCGATCTGCCCGTGCGTCGCCCACGCGATGATGTGGCGCTCATCGAGCCAGTCGAAGTGCGAGATCATGTCGTCATCGGCGACGAGGTAGAGGTCGGAGCCATCCGGGTTCGCGGTGAAGAGCTGCGTGAAGTGGCGCGCGCCGTCGGCCCTCTTCCAGCGGTGCAGGAAAAGGAAGCGGCTGCCATCGGTGCAGAACTGCATGTGATTGAACCAGTTCTCGTTCTCCATGCTTGTCCGGTAGGCGGCCTGAGTGATCTGATCGATGGTGAGGATCAGCTTGGTCTCGCCCGTCTGGAGGTCCATCCACCAGACGCCATCGTCATCGGGGTGCATGACACCCTCGGTCGGGTCAGGCAGCGTGTAGTAGCCGTATCCGGGGCGAGTGCGGGCCACGCGTGAGAAGTTCAGGCAGACGGCCTGCGTGCCATCGGGGCTGACGGCGTAGACCGGCTTCGGCAGCGTGCGCGTCTCACCTGAGTGCACGTCGCGGATGATCGAGCAATACTGGCCGTCCTCGACAGAGTTGTAGATGATGAGCCGGTCGGGGTCGGAGCCGAGCCACTGAAGCATGGTGCCCTGCTGCCAGCACCAGGCGCGCGTCTCATCAAGGGCGTGGAACTCGCGATCACCGGCCTGCAGGTCCACGAGACCGACGCGGATCGCGTCATCCGCGGTAGGCGGGCGGTCCATGAAGTCAACCTCCATGGACAGCATGTAGCGCCCATTAGCGCTCCACGGACACTTGTCGTAGTAGCCGAACCAGTGGAACTTCGGGCCGCGCGTCACGGCGCGGGCTGGGCTGAGCTGCTCGTCGGCTGATGATCGCTGCACCGTCGCGTCTCCTCTCCAACGGACGCCTGGTGGCCGGCAACAGCGGCCTATCGGGTCGAGGGCTAGGTTCCTTGCGTTGCTGACATGTCCTGCGCGCGATGCGAGCTGGTACCATCAGCTACGAGCGCACCTCAAGCAAACCTCAAGACCGTGAGCGTCACGAGAGGAACAGTAGTCTTTCGCCATTATCGCGCAGAAAAGGTTGACATTTGGTTGATCGTCTGCTATCATTCACTGTAACGAATCGGAATGCGGGCACTCGAAGTTCCGCGGGGGACGTGAAAATGAGATCGGCGGCCGAGCCTGAAAGACACGTGCTGTTCGTCGATGACGAGCCCGCCATCGGGACACTCGTCAGCTATGCCCTTGAGCTCTCGGGCTACGTGGTGCTCACCGCCCACAATGGCTGCGACGCGCTGAGGCTCTATGCAGCGCACCACGACCAGCTCGACGTGGTCGTCGTGGACTACATTCTGCCCGACATGCGCGGCGACCAGGTCGTGGCCAGGATGCGCGAGATCGACGGCGCGGTACCTTTTGTGTGCATGAGTGGCCACAGTCAGCAGGAGATCGCGCCCGAGCTGGGCCAGCGAATTGCCTTCTTCCTGCACAAGCCCTTCGACCTCGCCTCCCTCTCTGAGAAGCTGGATGAAGCGGCGCTCGGGGTACCGGCCTGACGAGGCGGCCAATCGGCAGGCCATGCAGGTTCCGCCGCGGCGGCGGAGAAACACGCGCGTGGGAATACGCGCGTGATTTCATGTACGCCGGAGTGCCCGGCGACCAGACAGACACGTTCAGGGAGGCGTAACCGTGGCGAAACTCGCGATCAACGGTGGCCTGAAGGTTATCGATCGGCAGCTCGGCAAGGACTGGCCAATCTTCGACGGGACGGAGCGCGCGAATCTGCTCGAGGTGCTCGAATCAGGCAAGTGGTGGCGCGGCGGGGGCGACGCGGAGACTTCGAAGGTCGCGCTGTTCGAGCAGGGCTTCGCGGCCTTCCAGGACGCGAAGCACGGTGTGGCGATCACGAACGGCACACAGGCGATCGAGTGCGCGCTCAAGGCCATCGGCATCCGCCCCGGCGACGAGGTCATCTGCCCGGCGGCGACCTTCGTTGCGACCGCCACGGCATGCATCCTCGTGAACGCGATCCCGATCATCGTGGACATCGATCCGGCCAACTACCAGATATCCCCCGCCGCGGTCGAGGCCGCGATCACCGACCGCACCGTCGGCATCCTGCCGGTTCACTACGGCGGCTACCCCGCGGACATGGCGTCGCTGCAGGAGATCGCCGACCGGCACGGGCTGTGGATCATCGAGGACTCCGCGCACGCGCATGGCTCGACGTGGAACGGCCAGGGCTGCGGCTCGATCGGCGACATCGGCTGCTTCTCGCTGCAGATGGGCAAGACGCTCACTAGCGGCGAGGGCGGTATCTGCATCACCAACGATGACGAGCTTGCGGAGAAGCTCTTCAGCTTCCACCACATCGGCCGCTTCCCCGGCCGCCCGTTCTACGAGCATCACATCGTCGCGAGCAACCTGCGCATGACCGAGTGGCAGGCGGCGGTGGCGCTGGGCGGGCTGGAGCGCCTCGAGGAGCAAGCCAACACGCGCGACAGCAACGCGAAGTACCTCGAAGCGGGCCTGCGCGAGATCGATGGCGTCTCCCCCATCGAGCGCGATGAGTGGGTCACGCGCTGGAACTTCTACTTCTACCACTTCAAGTTCCAGTCCGAGGACTTCGGCGGGATCAGCAGGCAGAGATTCGTTGAGGCGCTGGCGGCGGAGGGCCTGGGCGGCGGCAGCGGCCACCTCGCGCCGATTCAGAAGAACCCGCTCTTCACCGACCGCAACTGGGGTCCGGCGTGCTTCGGCGACAACGAGCCGCCCGATTACGCGAAGGTCGAGACACCTGAAGCCGACCGGATCGCCGCGACGGAGGGCATTTCGGTCACGCACCGCCTGTTCCTCGGCGGCACCGAGGACATGGACCTGATGCTCGAAGCGATCGCGAAGGTGCGGGAGAACGTGGGGGAACTGCAGTAGGCACAACTGCCTCTCCGCCGGTCGCGAGGGGCCGCAGGTCGTTTGGAGGGGCCGCACGAGCCTCGGTCGCGTCAGCGATCGGGGCGAGGTCGGCCCCTTCCGTTGTACCTGACGCGGCTTACCCGAACTGCGGCAGCAGGTCCTTCGAGGCCGCCAGCAGCTCGTCCACCATCGCCTCGGTGCGGTCGGGCGGGATGGCCATCTCGTCGAGCAGGCAGGCCTGCACCACCAGGTCGCGGTCGCCGGTGACCGCCGCGTCGGCGACCAGTTCCTGCCAGACGATGCGCTTCTCCAGGATCGCCTTGAGTACCGGCGGGGCCTCGCCCATCTGCAGGCCGCGCACGCCGCCGCCGTCCGTCACCGCCTCGACCTCCATCAGCGCGTGCGCCGGCAGATTCGGCACGCAGCCACCGTTGGGGATGTTCGCCACGCACACCAGCCGCCGCCCGGTCGCGATCGCGGACACGATCTCCCCCACGCCCTCCCCCATCAGCGTGTCCGTCGGCCTGCCCGGCAGCGCGACGTCGGCAACCAGCTTGCGGTACTCGCCCATGAACGCCTCGCGCACGCCCGGATCGGGCTCGGCCGTCGTCGGGAGCTGCTCCGGCATCGCGGACCAGCGCTCCTGCGCCTCATGCGCCATGTCGTAGGGAAGCAGCGAGGCGTCGTCCGCCTGCGCCATCCACGGGTAGAACTCGATCGCGTGGTCATCCTGCGGGTAGACGACCTGGTAGCCGTAGGCGCGGGAGAGGTCGCGCGTCATGCGCCGGCCCTCGACCGCTTCGGTCTCGCGGATGCGCCGCATCAGCTCCGGGTAGAGGTCGGTCCCGCGGTGCAGCACGCGCGTGAACCAGTAGTAGTGGTTCGTGCCGACCCAGGTGGTGCTCAGCTCGCGGGCATCGACGCCGAGGATCTCGGCCGCATACTTGATCCCCGCCTGCACGCCGTGGCAGATGCCGATCGTGTTGATGCTCGTGTACTTCACCATGGCGCGGCACAGCACCGCCATCGGGTTCGAGTGGTTCAGCAGGATCGCGTTCGGGCAGCGCTTCTCCATCTCGCGGCAGATCGCGATGTAGGCGGGCACCGAGCGCAGGCCCATCATCATGCCCGCCGGGCCGCAGGTGTCGCCGACGATCTGCTGGATGCCGTACTTCGCCGGGATGCGGATATCGGCGGCGTGGTAGGTGGACTGGTAGACGCGCGAGCCGATCACCGCACCCGAGCCGCCGATCGATGAGAGCGCGAAGTCGGCGCCATCGACCGCGTCGGCAAGGTCGTCGGTGGCGCGCACAGTGCAGCCGCTGTCGGCCTGCTCCGCGAGGGGCTCGTGCACCGCGCTCATCGCCTGGACCTTCTCCAGGTCGATGTCGTAGAGCACGATCTCCGAGCCCGCGAGGTCGGGGTTGACGAGCAGGTCGGGGACAGCGCGCTTGAAGTAGACGCTGCCGCCACCGAGGCACACGATCTTCTTCGCGTCAGACATGGGTAGGCTCCTTGCACACGTCGTTCTCGCCCTCTCCGTCCGCAGCTTGCTGCGTCCGGAGAGGGGGTCGGGGGGAGAGGTCAATCACTCATCCGGCAGATCTCGCCGTAGATCTCCGGCCGACGCGTCTGCAGGTTGAAGCAGCGCCCTCGGCGGCGGAGGTTGAACGCCTCCGCCGCGAGGCCGCACACCACCATCTCTTCCTCGATCACGTCGGTGGCGGACTCCTTAAGCACCTCCCCGGCCGGGCTCACGAAGAGCACGCCTCCGCAGTGGTTCGTCTCCGGCCCCGCCGGCCCCGCCTGGTTGCAGTAGATTACGTACATCCCGTTGTCATTCGCTCGCGAGCGGAAGGTCATGCGCGCGTTGGCTTTCACAGCCGCGACCTTGGTGCGCTGCTTGCCCTCGTCATCGCACCACTCGCCGCAGCGCGCGGCGTGGGGCGCGAGGTAGACTTCCGCGCCCTTGATCGCCGCGATGCGCGCGGTCTCCGGGAAGACCGTGTCGTAGCAGATGCCGATCCCCAGCTTGCAGAGCCCGATGTCAATGACGTTCACGGACGCGCCCATGCGGAAGTGGAAGTACTCGTCGGCGGACATGTGCAGCTTGCGCTGCTTGCCGAGGAAGCCCTGCGGGCCGATGACCATCTGCGTGTTGAACGCCACGTTCGCCTCGCGTTCGGCGATGCCGACGGAGAGGAAGCAGTCGAGCTGGGCAGCCAGCTTCTCCAGCCGCCTGCAGCTCGGGCCGTCGGGCACCGCCTCGCTGATCTCCCAGACCTCCCCCGCGCACCAGTGGCCCGAGATCGCAAGTTCGGGGAAGCAGACCAGCTGCGCCCCCTCGCCCGTGGCTCGGCGCGCGTAGTGCTCGATGCGATCGAGGTTCGCCTCGATCTCGCCCAGTGGCGCGTTCATCTGCACGGCCGCTGCCTTGAAGTCCTGCATACGGGCCCTCCCCACAGCAAGGTTCCATCGATGATGGCGTCGAAGTGGCGCAAGGTTCGCACTTGATTTCGGGATACCTGCCCGCATCGGGAAAAGAGGCGCGATCATGAAGCGCATCTGCATCGCTGTCGCACTGGTTCTTTGCGTCACCGCCGCATCCGCCCAGCGGCCCCTGCAGCAGGTTCTGTTCGACTTCGAGGACGGCATCGACGCGTGGACGACGAACGTCTGGGGCGGCGGGGGCACGGTGACGCTGAGCGCATCCGAGGAACCGAAGTTCGGCGCCGGCGCGCTGCACTCGGAAGTCGCGGCGGTCGAGAAGGGCGGCAACACGATCGCCCCGTGGCTGCCCACGGACGCGGACTGGCGGCAGCATGACTGGGGCGTGATCTCGCTGTGGTTCAAGGGCGATGGCACCCCCACACGCGCGTCGCTGAAGGTCCAGACCGGTGAGGGCGACCAGGTCGAGCAGGACTACTCGCTCAACCTGCCGATGGACAGCACGCAGTGGCGACGCATCAGCGCCTCGGTGGATGCGTTCTGGAACCGGGAGCGCGTCGCGATGGAGCCGCGCAAGATCGTGCGCGTCTACATCGGCCACACCGGCGATCACCACTTCGACGTCGATCAGATCGCGCTGGAGGCGCCGCAGCGACCGGTGCCGCTTACGCAGACCGGCGGCGAGCTGCCCGTCGAGCCCGAGCTGCTGCAGTTCGGCGACGGCCGCTACGGCCTGCGCCTCGACCCGTCCCCGCTGCTGCCGGGGCCCGCGAGCGCGACGACTACCTTTGCATTGCCGGGCATGAACGAGATTGCCACGGAGCAGTTCACCGGCGCCACCGCCGAGGGCGAGGCGCTGCTGCTCTCCCCCGCCGCGACCGACAGCGGCGAGGCCACGCTCACGCTGAATGTCGCGCGCGGGCAGGATGCGGCATCGACCACGTGGAGCTTCGACGCGGTCGCCAACCTCCCGCTGCCCGATCCGACGCGCCTGTCGCTGCTGCCCGCGCCGAAGGAGATCGAGCTGGGCGATGGAGTGTTCGTGCTTCCGGCCGAGGTCAGAATCCTCTGCACCGGTGACGGCCAACGGCCCGCCGCCACCGTGCTCTGGAATGGGGAAGAGCCAGCATTCACGGGACAGACGGTCGTCTTCGAGGCATTCGAGACAGGCGCCCCACCGGTGATGCAGGTCATGGGCGGCTGCGACGCGTCCGGCGAGGCGCTCGCGCGACTCAAGGACCTGCCCGCAGGCGGCTACCTGCTGGACGTGCGTCCGGAGGGCGCCACGATCCGCGCGAATGACGCCGAGGGGCTGCGGAACGGTGTCCTGACACTCCTCCAGGCCGCTGAGAGCCACTACGCCCTTACGGGGGAGCGCGCGATTCCCGAGATGCACGTGGTGGACTGGCCGAACCTGCCGATCCGCGCGGTCTCGCTGGGCCTGCCCAACGGCCGCTGGGGATACCCGAACGATCCGCCCGCCGATCCGGACATGTTCCTCGACTTCCTGCGCAGGACGATGCTGCGCACGAAGATGAACATGGCGGTGCTCATCATCCACCAGGCGATGCTTTACGAGACCCACCCGGAGGTCGCCGGCCCCGCCGCGTGGTCGCCCGAGGACGTGAAGCGCGTCTTCGACACGCTGCGCTCGTGGGGCGTCGAGCCAGTGCCGCACATGAACTCGCTCGGGCACATGAACTGGCTGTGCATCCCGCACAAGGAACTGGCCGAGGATGGCGACGTGCATCAGATCTGCACCTCGCACCCCGACGCCGAGGGCATCGTGACGGACATTTACCAGGAGATCATCGACCTCGTGCAGCCGAAGTACTTCCACGTTGGGCTCGATGAAATCCGCTGGAAGACGGAGAGCCTGCCGGAGGACCAGCGCTGCCCCCGCTGTGCCGGGAAGAGCAAGCAGGACATCTTCGTGGACTGGGTGACGATGCTCCACGACCTCATTGCCGGGCAGGACATTCAGATGATGATGTGGGGCGACATGATCCTGCCGGGGCACAACGGCGGCCCGCCCTACAACCTCGCGGAGACAGTGGATCGGCTGCCGAAGGACGTGGCTGTAGCGAACTGGTCCACGCGGCTGACGCCCGAATCGCACAAGTGGCTGCTCGACCGGGGCTTCCAGGGCGTCATCAAGTCGAACTCGCGCGGGGCCACGCTGGCCGAGGAACAGCTCCTCGTCGGCAACATGTTCGGCTGCTGGTACAAGGTCCCGTGGCTGGTGGAGGGGACGCAGCCGAAGCTGGAGGGCAATGCCTACGGCTCGTTCCTCGCGGCGGCGGAGTACTCGTGGAATCACTGGACGGACATGTTCGACATGATGCCGCCGCTGAGCGCAGAGTTCTTCGCACAGCGCCCGCTGGTGCAGTGGCGCGTCGGCGCGCAGGCCGTCGCGGGCGGGGAGATCGCGCAGATCGGCCTGCCGACGCCCACTGAGGTCGAGGGACTGCCCGCCGGGCCGGTGAGCTTCGGACATGTGACATTCGACGTGAAGGGCGGCTTCATGCCCGAGGTCGGCGACGAGGTGGTCGTGCCGGTGGCGCGGCAAGCGAGCGCGCTGTACTTCCTGCACGGCGCGAAGCTCTCCGACCGCGATGCGATGGTCGAGGCGCTCAAGGACAAGCTGCACTGGGACGGGGTGCCGATCGCGGAGTATGAGGTGCGCTACGCCTCAGGCGCGACGGAGACGATCCCGGTGCGCTACTCGATGGAGGTGCGCGATCCCGAGCCCGGCTGGTGCGCGGCGCCGATCGTCTACAACTCGATTGGCGTGACGCCCGCGACCTGCGAGTCGGAGGGCCTGCACCTGTATGCGATGCAGTGGCGCAACCCGCGCGCGGACGACGAGATCGCGTCGGTGACAGTCCGGGCGATGGACGCCCCCGGCCAGGTGGTGCTGGCGGGCGTGGCGGCGGAGTAGGAGCGCGGGCGACGCCCCCTGCAACCGTTCGCGGGCCTCGTGCGTAGGTGCAGTCGAAAGGGGATGACGCGCATGTCATTCGGACGCGCAGTGCTCTGCCTGATATTCCCGCCGCTGGCGGTCCTCGACCGTGGCTGTGGCACGGTGCTGATCGTGGCCGCGCTGTCCCTGGTCGGATGGGTGCCTGGCGTGCTCGCGGCGCTCTACATCAACCTGGAGTACGATCGGGGCCGCTGAGCGTCAGCCGCTCTTGATATCGATGACCGGCGAGCCGTCGAGGGCATCCAGGCCTTCGACGGTCAGCCGGAGGCCGTTGCGCTCAATCAGCCGCACGCGGGTCATGCCGATCGGGTTGGGCCGCATCGGCGAGTGCGCCGCGAAGACGCCCGTGAGCGGGTTCGCGAGGTTCCCGCGTGGATGGACCTGCAGCGTGCCTCGCTGCTCGGGGCGCAGTTCACTCATCCAGAAGAGCACCCACAGGCGCTCGCACTCCTCGATGCGCAGAAGCGCCTCCTCATGCTCGGAGCGGACCTCGATGACCTGTGGCTGCGCGTTGCCGTGCGCATCTTCGGGTGGGCCGATGACACGCGCGACGGGGGCGATTGTGAGTGGCAGCATTGGTGAGGCCTTTCGCTGACGGCGCTTTGTATCGATGTGGAGTATGATTGAAGATGGCAGGCGCGGGGACCTCAGCCCCCATGCCGGCCCTCGGCCTTGCACGTCCGCAACGGCGGGCCGGCGCAGCGGCTGAGTTCCGCAAGCGGAACTCACTCCTCGCTTCGCTCGGAGCGGCCCCTCCTACGGCGTACGGCACGGCGCTCGCGCCTCAGAGCCGATAGCGCATGTTCAGCACGGCCAGGTTCGGGATGTTGCGGAGCCGCAGCTGCAGCCACAACGCCGACTGGTTGTGCAGTAGCGCCTCCCACCACGTGTCCACGATGAACTCCGGGATGATGACCGTCACCAGGTCATAGCCCTCTTCCTGCTGGGCCTTCATGATGTAGTCAACCAGCGGGTCCGTCATGCTGCGGTAGGGCGACTGGATGATCACCAACGGAACCTCATTCTCCCACTCCGGCCACAGGCGCTGGATACGTGGCGTCGCCTCCCCACCGATCTCCAGGTGCACCGCCCGCCCCTCGCCGGTCAGCGCCTTCAGGTATTCGAGGCCCTCGAGCGTGCCGCGATGCATTCCGCCCACCAGCAGCAGGTTGAGGTTGCGTATCGGCTTGACCGCGTGCGCCTGGTCGAGACTGAGGCGCTCGGCAACGTAGTCGTAGTGCTTACGGATGGCGCGGAAGCCGAGCAGCATCAGCGGGATCAGTGCCACCACAATCCAGGCGCCCTCCGTGAACTTGCTCATCGCAACCACGATGAGGACCATTCCGGTGGTGCAAGCGCCGATCGCGTTAATCACGACGCTTCTCCGCCAGTTAGGCCCGCGCTTGCGGAGCCAGTGGCGGACCATCCCGGCCTGCGAGAGCGTGAATGCGGTGAAGACGCCGACCGCGTAGAGGGGGATGAGGGTGTGGACTACGCCGCCGAACACGACCAGCAGGATCGACGCGAGGACCGCGAGGAAGACGATGCCATTGGAGTACACCAGGCGGTCGCCGATGTTGGCGAACTGCCGCAGCACGAAGCCGTCATTGGCCATGAACGCGGCCAGCCGCGGGAAGCCCGCGAAGCTGGTGTTGGCGGCGATGATGAGGATGACTGCGGTCGCGATCTGCAGGGCGTAGTAGACGCCGCCACGACCGAAGACGAGCGTAGTCAGTTGCGAGAGCATCGTCTCCTGGTCGCTCGGCAGGATGTGCGTGGAGTGCAGCAGCAGAGTCGTCCCGAAGAACATCGTTCCGAGGAGGATCGCCAGGATGCCCAGCGCTCGAGCGGCGTTGGGGCCGGAAGGCTGATTGAAGGCCGGGACGCCGTTCGCGACGGCCTCAACCCCGGTGAGGGTAGCGCCCCCCGACGAGAAAGCCCGCAGGATGAGCATCAGCGTCAGTGGTCTGGTGGCTGCCAGCGGCTCGGTGGATACAGGCCCGAGCGAGCCGAATGCGAGCTTGCCGACTCCGACAAAGACGAGCGCAAGCATCAGCGCGATGAAGCCGTACACGGGCACGCCGAACACGGCGGCCGACTCCCGCACGCCCCGCAGGTTCACGAGCCCCATGAACAAGATCCAGACGACGCCGATGGCGATCCCGTATTCGTGCAGTGCCGGCCACGCGGAGGTTATCGCCGCGACACCGGCCGCCACACTCACCGACACGGTCAATACGTAGCTGGTCTGCAGCGCTGCTCCAGCAACGAGCGATTGGGTAACCCCGAGGTTGTCGCGTGCGACCACATAGGCGCCGCCGCCGGAGGGGTACTCCACGACGGTCTGTCGGTACGAGATCACGACGATGATCAGCAGTCCAACGACCGCCGCGCCGATCGGGAGCGACCATGCCATGCCCGCTGAGCCGGCAGGCGTAAGGGCACGGATGATCTCCTCAGTCCCGTACGCCGTGGACGAGAGCGCGTCGGCGGCGAAGACCGCCAGTCCCCCGAGCATCCCCAGGCGCTCCAGGGACAGGCGGTGGGTGGCGAGCGGCTCACCGATCAGCAGGCGACGAAGCCATGATGGCATTCCAGACCTCCTCCGCGCTCGTCAAGTATACAGCTGCGGCCGGCGCTCCGCCCAGGTGCTGTCGCGGAAGGTCGAGCCGCGGAAGGTCCGCAGCTCGTCGCCAAGGTCGCACTCCGCCACGATGATCCGCTGGCGACCATCGTTCCACGCGAGGATGTCGCCACTCGGCGAGACGATGCAGCTTCCCTCGCGATTGTTGCGCGCCACCACTACCCAGGTGTGATTGTCGATTGCGCGCGCGCGCATGATGACCTTCCAACGGTCCGGCGAGAACGTCCCCGGCGCCCACTCCCACTGCACCGCGCGGTGATCGCCCATGATCGAGAGCAGCATCATCTCCGCCCCGCGCTGCGCGGGCACGCGTGAGCTGTCGTGTAGCGAGCTGTCCTTGCAGATCGTGCAGCCGAGCTTGCCGATGGGCGTGTCAATCACCGGCAGCTCATCGCCCGGCGAGACGCCCTCCCAGCCCTCCCCGATCGCAAGGTGCGTCTTGCGGTAGGTGCCGATGATCTCGCCGTCCGGGCCCCAGATGATCATCGTATTGTAGTAGAGGTCGCCTGACTTCTCCTCGGTGGAGAACGCGATCATCATCTCATGCTCGCGCGCCACCTCGGCAAAGACGTCGGTCTCGGGGCCGGGGATCGTGATCGCATGCTCGTACATCGGCTGCCCGAGGCCGAGCTGCAGAATCACCTCGGGCATCAGCAGCAGGTCGGGCTTGAAGTCGGCGGCGTCGCGTGCGAGCTGCGCGTACTGAGCGACGTTGTCCGCGACGGACTTCGGGTTGCGCGGCCGCTCGGCAGCCACGGCGATCCGATGGATGCGCGGCGCGGGCGCCTCAACGGGCGTCAGCTCGGGCAGGGCGAACTCAGCGCGGCCGGTGGCCGTCCAGCGCACACCCACGCGCAGCACGCAGCGCGTCGCGTTCTCCGGGCAGCGGAACCTGCGCTGCGCCCGGCCCGCCGCGGACGTCTCGTGGGTCATCAGGTAGTCGTAGTCCACGCGCTCGCCCTCGTCATCCTCCCAGAACACGAACAGCGGCGTGCCGTCGAGCACGCTCACCATGCCATCCGTGCGGTAGTCGAGGCCGACGGAGTACCACGTGCCGCCCGTTGCCGGGAAGACGATGTCCCAGCCTCCAAAGCAGCCGGGATTGCCCGAACTCTGAGCGATCAGCGTGTCGCCATCGCGGGAGAGCTTCGCCTCCAGGCCCTCGCGCGCGGTCCACGCACGCAGAGCGGTCGGGTGCGCCTCGCCCGCTGAGCGGATTGCGTCCCCGGCCATCGTCTCAAGCACGATCATTGCTGACCCTCCGATGCAAGGTACTGCAGCCCTACCGACTGGATGAACGCGAGCGCGACTTCGGCGACGACCTCGCCGTTGCTGAAGCTGTCCTCGAAGTAGCCGACCGTCTCCTGCGTGATCGCGGCGATGCCCTGCTCATCCGCCCAGCGGCGCAGGAACGGCTTGCGCGTCACGCCCTCGCTGAGGCGGAAGTCGAGCTGATTGTCGGAATCGCGCAGGAAGCGGTTGCGCAGTCGCTCGCGGGCGAGATGGTAGCCGAAGCGTATCTGCGGAGCAAGCGGGTGCTGCGAGTCGCCCGGGAACATGTAGTGATGGCCCGCGGCCCACTGGTGCTGGTGGTAGTCGATCAGGCCGATGACCGGCTCTGAGGCGCAGAGGTCGCGGACCAGGCGCGTCTCTGGTTCGGAGAAGGGCGCGGGGCCGCGGAACTGCTCGCGCGTGTAGTTCGAGAACCAGCGGCCTGGATCGCCCGCGTACTCGTCCCAGCAGGCCGGGAAGTTGCGGTTGAGATCGCAGTCGGTCATGCTTGACTGGATGCTGTGCCGGTAGCCCCACGGGTTCATGATCGGGAGCATGATGAGCTGGAAGTGCTCGAAGAGCCATGCGATGCGCGGGTCGTGGGCCTCGCGCCGGCAGAGGCTTTCGGCAAGGGCGAGGAGCCCGTGCGGGTTCATGACCTCGGTGCCATGCAGCGCGCCGACGAGCATGAACGCGGGCTTGCCCTCATCGCCGACGCGCATCGTGTAGAGCGGGCTGCCATCCGACGCTTGCGCGGGCTGGTGCACCTCGACGCGATCGTACGTACGCTCAAGCTCTGCCAGGAAGCTCGGGTACTGCGCGTCGTAGTCGAGGCGCTCTGGCCACCAGCGCGACCACTGCACGCTCTCGCCGAGGATGTTGCCGGGCAGCACCCACTTGTTGCGCGAGCCGTCTACGCCGCCGGCCTCCTGGCGCGGCTCAAGCAGGTCGAGCGCGATGATGCGGCCCTGGCCGACGGTCTCCTCGACCGCCACCGGTTGCCTGAGCGTGTCGTCACGGGCGAGGATGCTGCGGCTCTCGTCGGGCACGAAGCCTTCGACGTAGCGGAAGCCCCGGAAGCTGAAGATCGGCCGGTCGAGGTGCAGGTTGTGCCAGGGGATCAGCGTGCCGACGCTGCATCCGCCGAAGAGCTCGTGGGGCGCGACGACCTCCAGGTGCGGTCGGTCCACGCGAGTGCGCTGCTTGAGCGTCAGATCGCGGGCATGCGCGTAATCATCCAGCGAGGCGATGACCGTGCCACCCTTGTGAGCGAACTCGTTCAGCCTCGACCAGTCAACGCTCGCGCGCAGCTCGGCGTCGTCGCAGGCCACGATGGCGAAGCGCGCGCCGTCGAGCTCGCCAGGGCCGACGATACGCTCCGGGTAGAGCGCGTTGGCCTCGCGCTCGATGCGCCCGTCCGCGTCGGCGATCAGCGCGATCTGGCTGCGCGAGGGCTCAATGAGCACGACCTGCGGATCGTCCGGCGTTTCGCCGGCGGTCACCTCAACCGAACCATCATCGCTGACGAGGCCGAGGGCGACGAAGCGGCCATCGTCGTATATCTCGCAGCATGGGCGGTGGTCGTCAGGCATGATAGCCGTCCCTGTGCGGCGGCATGAGGTGCACTCACGGCTCACTTCCACAGCGGAACGAGCACTCCTCCCTGCGCTCTGCAGGTTCCGGCGGGCTTGCGGCGAATGTACGCGCACATACACTCCGCGCCGATGGAGCACCTACATGCTACGGTCATTGCGGCTGCCGGAGCTCAGTCTGCGACACATCACCTGGGCGGTGTTCATCTACTGCGGTGTTGTCGCGGCGGCCTGGCCGCGACGAACATACGACATCTGGTGGCACCTCGCCACCGGTAAGTGGATGGTGCAGAACGGGAAGATACCGCACGCGGACCCGTTCACCTGGTCGAAGCTTGGCGAGCACTGGATCGCGCACGAGTGGGGCTGGGAGCTGCCGATGTACCTGCTCTACGCGCAGTGGGGCCACAACGGGCTGATGGGCCTGCGCGTCCTCGTGGCGGCGGTGACCTGCGCGCTGCTGGCGTGGCTGTGTCTGCGCAGGGGAGCGATGCCGCTCGCGGCGATGGCGGCCGGCGGGCTGGCGATCTTCGCGGCGCGACCGATCTTCAACGACCGCCCGCAGATCGCGACGATGCCGCTCTTCGTGGCGATGCTGTGCCTCATCGAGCAGACCGAGCAGGGGAAGCCGCGCTGGCTCTTGATCGGCGCGCCGCTGCTGATGCTCGCGTGGGTCAACTTCCACGGCGGCTTCATCTACGGCTTCGGGCTGATGGGGCTCTACGTGCTGTGCAAGGTGCCCGGCTGGATCGGGCAGTTGCGCGCGAAGCAGCCGCTCGCGCCCTGTCCCGGCATGCTGATCGGGGCCATCGTGCTCGCCGCCGTCGCCTGCCTGGCGAACCCCAACGGGATCGCGGGCGCGACATACCCGTTCCAGTACATCTTCGGCGGCACCGCGTGGCACACGACCTGGATCAGCGAGTATGAGTCCCCGGACTTCTCCGGCAAGATCTTCGTGATGCTGGGGATTCTGATCGTGGCTACCACGGCGGTTTTCGCCGCATCAGGGCGCCGCAGCAGGCTCTGGGACGTCGCCCTCGTCGCGCTGTTCCTATTCACCGCGCTCAAGTGGCAGCGCAACATGGGCCTGTTTGCGGTCGTGGTGGCGGCGCCGCTGTCGCTGCACCTGAGCGACCTGTTGGGGAGCATCGGCCTCGGGAGCAGCACGGAGGAGGCGGACGGCCGTCGGCCCACGGTGCTCTACTGGGCGATCATCGTGGCGCTGCTGGTCTCGGCGGCGATGTCGCTGCCCTCGGCGGCTCGTCTGGCCGACGCGAAGTTCAAGGGCGACATGCCCGTTGAGTGCACGCAGTACATCAAGGACAGCGGCCTGCAGGGGCGGATGTTCAACACCTACCGCTGGGGTGGTTACCTGATCTGGCACCTGTGGCCGGAGCACAAGGTGATGGTCGATGGCCGCGCCGATGTACTGGGGAAGGACCTCGTCTCGGACTGGCAGAAGGCGCACAAGCTCAACGAGGGCTGGGAGCTGGTGCTCGACGACTACCAGATCGACTACGTGATCGTGTCGGTGAGGGCGCCGCTGGTGCGGGGCCTGGAGGAGGATTCGAACTGGCGGCTCGTTTGCACGGAGCCGACCGGGCGGCTGTTCGTCAGGAGGGACTCGATCGCCGATCGGACGGCGGGCCCCGATGTCGCCGGCGCGACCGGTCAGGGGGCCCCGGTGGATGAGTCGACGGACTGACCTCACCTGCGCCTCGCTGCCGGTGGATCGGCTCTGCAGTCTCACTGACGGTCGCATCTGTGCACGCAGGTACTCGGAGGCAGTTGTGTGCTTCTCTTCCCGATAGGCACCGAGCGACAACTGCGCGCCTTCCCGTGGGCAACGGTCGGGCTGATCGTCGCCAACACGTTCGTCTACCTGTTCCTGCAGGTGGGGCCGGAGGGTTCGAACTTCTCCCTGGTGTATGGGCGCTTCCAGTGGTGGATGCCGCTCACGTACATGTTCGCGCACGGTGGATTCCTGCACTTGGCGGGCAACATGCTCTTCCTGTGGGTGTTCGGGCCGCACGCCGAGGACGCCCTCGGGCACGGGCGCTTCATGATCCTGTATTTCAGCGCGGGCCTCGCCTCCGCGGCGCTGCACGTGCTGTCGTCGATCGCGCTGTATCCGGAGGAGCTGAGCATCGGGCTGGTGGGGGCGTCGGGCGCGATCATGGGCGTGGTCGCACTCTTCGTGCTGCGCTTCCACGGCGTCCGCGTCCGCTTCTTCTTCTGGTGGATCATCCCCTACATCTTCTACGTGCGAGCGCTGTGGGTCGGCCTGGCGTTCATTGGCATGGACCTGCTCTGGGCCCTCCTGGCGCTCGGCGATGGCACCATCGGCGGCGTCGCGCACTGGGCGCACATAGGGGGCTTCGCGGCAGGCGCGGTGTGGGCGGGTGCGCTCAAGCTCACCCGCGAGGGCACGCATGAGGTCAAGCACGATGAGGTGCGCGAGCTCATCGCCGCCGGAGCGTGGCTCGCGGCGTCGCGCAGGCTCGAGGAGCGCATCGTCGAACGCCCCGGCGACCAGCAGCTCCACGCCGAGGCCGCGTCGTGCTACGAGATGGTGACAGGGCGGCACGACGACGCCGCGCGACACTGGAACGAACACCTGCGGCTGCTGCTGCTCGCACGCCGGAGCGATGAGGCGCTGGACCGTTTCCGTCGGCTCACCGACCGCTTCGAGCCGAATGACTTCGATCCGGCGATGCTCATGCGCCTCGGGGCCTTCTGCGAAAGTCAGGGCGACGATGAGGCGGCCCTTCCCGCGCTGATGGCGGTGGTGCAGGCTCACGAGGAGAGCGAGCAGGCGCCGGAGGCGGCGCTGCGCGTCGCGGCACTTCTGGGCAGGAACGATCGCGCCGGGCGCGAGAGAGAGGTACTGGAGAGCATCCGCGCGCGCTGGCCGGACTCGAAGGCGGCGCTCACGGCCGCGACGCGCCTGGGGGAGATGGAATAGGCGCGCACGGATTCCGTCAACGCGACGCTTGGCCCGCGTGGGGGCGGGTATCATGAATCTTGGGTAGAATCTCAGATGCACCCTCAAGGGGGCGGCAGGGATGTTCCGAATGGTGCACCGCAGGCGTGGTTCGGCAGCAACCGTCGTCGTCGTGATCCTCGTGCTGGCGTTGATCGGCGCAGGCCTGTGGTACTTCGTCCTGCGCTCGACGCCGGAGAGGGCCGTGAGCGCGTTCCTCGAAGCGGCGCGCGCGGCTGATGACGCGCTGATGCAGAAGCACCTCACCGAGCGCTCGGGCGATGCGGACTCGCCGACCGTCGGCCTCGCGAAGCACCTCGCAGGAAAGCCCGAGGGCGAGCCGAAGTACACGATCGGCGAGCCGACGATCTCGGAGGACACCGCGACCGTGCCGGTCGAGTTCCCGCTCGGCGAGACCGCGCAGTTGCTCGCGGGCAAGGACACCTTCACGGTGCCCTTCGTCGTGCACCGCGAGGGCCAGACGTGGCTCGTGGACGCGCCGGACACGTGGGAACAGACGCTCAAGACCGGCCTGGGCACGCTGATCCAGTACTTCATGCGCTTCCTCCTGCCCGGCGGCGGCGTCGGCGGCCCACCGACGCACATGTGAAGGCGCGAAGCGGAAGCGGCGTCTGGCGGGCGGCGCCGTAGTCCTGTCAGTCAGCGCGATAGCAGCATCATGAAGGGGGCTCTTCGATGCAAAGCATCTCCCGACGCAAGGGTTCAGCAGTAGTCGTAGTGATCGTGATCGTGGCGGTTCTCGCGATATTGGGCGGAGCTGCCTGGTACTTCGTGCTCCGATCGACGCCCGAGAAGGCCGTCGTGGCCATGCTCGAGGCGATCGCGGACGGCGATCAGGAGAAGCTCAAGGGCGTGCTGACGGATCGCTCGGCGGAGTTCGCCGGCATGGCGCGCGGGCCGATGGGCATGTCCGACGAGAAGGACAAGGGCATGGCGTACGAGATCGGGGCGGCAGAGGTCAGTGGCGAGCAGGCGAAGGTCCCGGTGACCTACCCGATCCCGGAGGACATGCAGCAGGGCGACATGAAGGGCATTACGATCAACTACGTGGTGCATCACGTGGATGGTCAGTGGAAGGTTGACATGCCCGACACGATCAAGTCGATGATGGGGGACCTCATGCCGGGCGGCGGCGGGGGGATGGCGGCTCCCGAAGACGCGCAGCCATGACGCAATAACCGGAGGGGAACGTCATGCAGGATGGTGAAGCTGCACCCGAACAGCCCGTCGCCGACGCGCAATACGCTCAGTCAACGCCCGGCCCACGTCGCCGGCCTGTCGCGATCTTCGTCACCGTGCTGGTGCTGCTGGCCATCGCGGCGATCGCGCTGTGGGCGCTGCCGAGGGTTCTGCGGCCCGATCCGCGTGCGCTTGTGCGCGACCTTGCGGAGAAGTACGCGAACGCTGAGCACGTTCACACGCAGGACGTAGTCGAGTATAGCATGTCGATGGGCGGCATGGGCCAGACGATGGAGATGCCGATCACCGCCTGGTTCAGCCGGCCGAATCTCCTGTTCTTCGAGAATGAGGGCGGCCTCACGAACGCGAAGGCCGTCTGTGACGGCAAGGACCTCTACATGCAGATCGACGCGCTCGATGGCGTCATCAAGCTGCCCGCCCCCGCCGCCTTCGGGGATATGCCGCTTGAGGGCGTCATGCCGACCCCCGGCGGCGGCATGAAATCGTGGGTATTCCCCGATCGCGACTCGCTCCCGTCCGACGAGAGCGTAGACGCGAGTTTCTCGTCGATCAAGTATGGACTCGACGAGAGTGACGAGTGGCTGACGTCCCTCGAAGCGCCGGATAACTCGTGGGTGCTGACGCTGCGCTCGAAGGGCGGACCGGTCGTCACGCTCTGGATCGACAAGCGCAGCCGCACCGTGAGCCAGGTCGCGGCGCAGATCGACCGTGACACGATCGACGCGGCGGGCTCCGCAGGCGAGGAGGCCATGCGGCGTATCCCGCCGGAGGCGCGCGCTGTGATGTCCGGCATGCAGATGCGCTTCGTCATCAAGGTGAACGAGACGCAGCTTGACGTGGCGCCGCCGGAGGGCACGTATGACTACAAGCCGCCGGAGGGCATGAAGGTCATCGAGGCCGATACGTTCCAGGAGGGCATCGAGGAACTCGTGAAGGACGCGATGCCGCAGATGCCGACCTTCCACATGCCCTCGCCCCCGCAGACTGGTGAGTGAGACGATGGCGTGGCTGCCGACCGATGACGGCATCGCCGTCAGCGCGGAGATTGAGTGCGGCTCGGCGGTTGAGATCGAGGCCTCGCCGGGGCGCGTGAGCTTCGCGCCGGGCGAGGACGCGGTGCCACACGAGGTCCAGATCACCGGCCCGATCAGTTGCTACAATGCCTGCCTGGCGCTGCGCAACGAGGCCGCCGAGGAGCGGTCAGTGACGGTGGAGGTGCGCATCCCACCGTGGCTGATCGAGGCGGGCTTCGACTACTTCCTGCGCAAGGAATACCTGACCGCGCCACTCGAGGAGGGGGGCGGGCCTCTCCCCCGCCCTGCGACCGACTGGCGGATGATTCCGCCGGAACGCCAGCGCAGCCTCGACGCGACCGTGGAGCTCGATCTGACGCTCGGCGCGGGCGAGGCGCTCGTGCTCTCGTCGATCGAGCACTACCCGGTCACGACCTGCAACGAGCGCCTGCGCGAGCTGGCGGCGGCGCCCGACGCGCGGCTCGTCACCATCGGCCAGTCGGTGCAGGGCCGACCGATCCTCGGCGTGGAGGTCGGCGACGCGGACGCGCCTCGGCGGGCGGTCTTCACCGGAACGCTGCAGCCCGGCGAGCCGTCCGCGTGGGCGGTGCTGGCGATGATCGAGGCGGCCATCGATGGCCGCGCGTGGCGCGACGGCTGGAGCCTGTGCTTCGTGCCGCAGACGAACCCGGACGGCATCTTCCTCGGGCGCTGCAACACGAACGCGCGCGATGAACTGGCGGCCTTCGGCTTCGAGGAGGCGGCGGCGGGCAGCGACTTCTGCCCGGAGGAGGTGCGGGTGCTCTGGAGCTACCTCAGCGAGCGCCCGCCGGTCGTCTACGTGGACTTCCACTTCCTCCGGCACCCGAACCACCCGTTCACGAAGCCCTACTTCTTCGACCCGGCGATCTACGATGCCCCGGAGGTAGCGGCGGCCGCCATCGCGCTGAACGAGCGCTACATGACGCTCTCGGGCGCGGACCGGCCGCACTACGTGGAGGTCGGGCACGAGATGTGGCGGGGGCTGGCGAGCTACCAGGCGGCGGCTGCGCTCGACGCGGTCGCGTTCCTCTACCAGTACACGGGCCCGACCACCTCGCTGCAGGGCGCGCAGGCGGTCGGGCCGCAGGTGATGATCGCGGCGCTGGAGGAGTGCGGCGCCCTCGGCTAGTCCGCCGCGATCTCCATGACCAGCACGTCATGCCTCCCGACGAAGGGAAGCTTCACGATCGAGCGCCCGCGATCTGTGTCGATCTCGAGCGGGTCGCCGGTGACCGGGCGTTCGGCAGAAGAGACGCGATCGCTCAGCGTGAGACGCACTGCTCCGGCAGGCGGGACGTCGCTCAGGTCAACGCAGGGCTGGTGGCCCACCACGCGCAACTGGTGGGGGCGGCTGAGGATGTGCGCCACGAGGCGACCTCCCAGCCACCAGAGCGTCACCGCAACGTGGGGAGCTGCATCGATCTCCACCGGTGGCACAACGAACTGCCGCAGGCACGCGATGGCAACGCGGCGCCACTCGGGGCGGGGTTCGTGGGAGTAGAAGCCGCCGATGTCGCGGTCGAACGCGATCACATGGCCCTCCCCTACCTTCCGGCAGGTGATGGCCGCATGTTCGCGCACCGGTTCCTCCGCGGAATCGTCAGCGCAGCGCACGCCCCACGCGAGTACCCGCGTATCGTCGGCCCACGCGACGGGCTGTGCCCCATCGTCCTCGATCGCGGACGGAGCCGCCTCGCCCGGCCACAGGCGTAGAGGCGATGACAGCCCTGCCGCCCATCCACCGTCGGGCGCGACGACGTGCTCAGGAGGCCGGCGCCGATCGCGGCGCTCCACGCCCAGCAGGCCATCCAGCGCGGGGGCTGGCCGCGGTCGCCCGATCTCATCGAGGGCACCGATCTGTCCCGTGACGAGCAGTGTGCCGCCCCCCTCGACGTACGCCCGCAGTGCCGCCGCCTGTGTATCCGAGAGGCAGCGCACCTCCGAGCAGATGACGAGGGGGAAGCGCAGGTGCTCCGGCGTCATTTGGTCGTCGAGGATCACCTCTGACGGCCAGTGCGCGTCCAGCAGCAGGTTGTGCATTCCGTGCACAGAGCGCCATGTCGGTTCGCTGTCGCCCTCGAAGGCGAAGTCCTTCGTGTTCGACGACAGCACCAGGCCGGCGAAGCGCAGGGGCTGCCCACACACCCACTCCGCCCGTGGGCGCAGTTCATCCCCCGCCGCGCGGATCGAGCGCGAGAGGTGTCCCGGACTGAGCGAGCTTCCCGCTGAGTGGAATCCGCCCGCTGTCATGCACAGCTCCCCGAAGTACGCCATCTGCTCGCCCCCGCCGCCGGGGCCCGGCGGCGTGTGCCGGATCCACAGCTCGGGCGGATGTCGCGGGGCCACCTGGCGGAGGTACTTCAGCATCAGCAGTGCCTGCCACGGCTGCTGGCTCACCTCGGCACAGGAGAGACCGTCGAAGTCCACTGGATTGAGCGGGCAACCAAAGCCGGTAGAGTGCGGCCAGCGGTTGAAGTTGTTCAGGCCTATCAGGCCCGTGGGTGAGTGAGCGCGCACATGCTGGCACAGTCGCCTCCAGTAGTCCGCAAAGAAACGCTGTCGCCAGCGAATGAAGCGACGGAAGGCCTCACTCGACCAGTCTTCCCGCGTTGGCATCTGCAGCCCGATCTCGTCGCGGAACTGCCGCGCGCAACGAGGGCAGCAACAGCCGATGGAGCCGCCAGGCCACGTGTTCGCCGGTCCCATGAAACAGCCGTCGAACCAGATGCCGTCGAAGCCAAGGTCCTGGATCACCTCGACGGAGTAGTCCATCAGTAGCTCACCGTAGGGTGAGTTGAAGCACGCGGTCGGGTTCTGGTCGCCATAGACCTCCGCGTGGCGCTCCGGGCGGCCGGGTCTCCCACCGTCGGAGGGCTGCAGGAACTCCATACGCCAGTCCGGATGCTCGCGCGTCGTCAGCGGCGAGGTCGACAGGTACTCCCAACTCATGATGATGATGCCGCGTTGATGGCACTGGTCGGTGAACCACTCGAAGAGCCCCGCTTCCGCCTCGGGGACGTGCGGGAGGTACTTGCTGGGGAACAGCGGGTAGGAGCCCTTGCCCGCGCAGGAGTACCACCACGCCTCGGCGCCGGACTCCACGACGTCCTCGAGCAGCCGCATCATCCCGTCGCGCGTCGGGTACTCCGGCGGCAGGCCGGGACGGTACTCCACCCGCATCACAGAGCGCGGGTAGCCGCCGCCGATCTCGCCGGGTCGGTATGCCATCGCGCTTACACCTCCACACCCGCCTGCACGGGTGTGACGCCCTTCTTCAGGATGATGTTCCCGTACTTCGCGGTCTCGCCGGTCATCACGACCGCGAAGGCTCCCCGCGCGCGCTCGTAGAACGCGAAGCGCTCGATGCGCGCAATCGCGGGCGCGTCCGGTGCGTGGCGGTCGATGGCTGCGCGGTAGGCGGCCTCGACGGACGGATCGAGCGTGTCGCCCTCCACCGCGGCCATCATCGCCAGCGGGTCATCGACGTAGGCGTCCAGCTCGAAGAGCGGCAGGATCGCGTCGAGCAGGTCGGCGATGCGCAGGCCATCGGCCCGCATCACGCGGGCGTTCATCGTCTCCCCGGGGAAGTGCGCGTCGGCGAGTACGATCTCATCCCCGTGCCCCATGCGCGCGAGCGTCTCCAGCAGCTCCGGACTGATCAGCGGCGAAATGCCCTTGAGCATCTACGTTGCCTCCCTTTGTGTGACGCCGCACGACATCCCCCGGCGAGGGCGCCGGGGCCACAACGACAACGGCTGACGACCTCAATCCGCCACACTGCCGGGGCCGAGATCAAAGAACCTCAGCGACCAGTAGTGCGAGTTCTCCAGCACGTCATCGCCGCTGTCATGCACGTTTTGCCAGATCCCGCGCAGCATCTCGTCCTTCTGCTCCGCGTATGCCGGATCGTCCACCACGTTGCGCAGCTCGTGCGGGTCGGCCTCGAGGTCATACATCTCGTCGAAGTCATACGCGTTCAGCACGTACTTCAGCGATCCGCGCCAGAAGATGCGCTGCGTGAAGCAGTAGCGCTGGCCGTGGAACTCCGCGTAGGCCTCGTCGGCCCAGTCATCGCGCGCAGGCTCCTCCAGCAGCGGCGTGAGCGAGCGGAAGTCCGTGCGCTCGAAGGGCTCGCATCCCGCGAGATCGAGCACCGTCGGCGGTACGTCGCCGATCGACATCACGTGATCGCTCGGCGTCCCGTTGCCCTGCGCGTTCGGATCGCGCACGATCAGCGGGATGTTGTAGACCTCCTCGTATGGCGTGATGCCCTTCGTCAGCAGCCGGTGCGCGCCCATCATGTCCGCGTGGTCGGTCAGGTAGACGATGACCGTATTGTCCCACTGCCCGGAGGCCTGCAGCGCGTCGAGCAGCCGCCCGGTCTGCGCGTCCAGCGCCGAGCACATCCCGAGGAAGCACGCGGTCGCGATGCGGAAGTCCTCCTCGGTCAGCGGCGCGAACACCTGCTGCATGCGCTTGAGCACGTTCGGCTTGCCCGCGAGGTCGTCGTCGAAGCTCGCGGGCAGCTCGATCTCGTTCGGATCGTACAGGTCGTAGAACTCGGCCGGGCAGATGTAGGGGTCGTGCGGCTCGGGCGTCGAGACGAACAGGCACCACGGCTCGTCCCCGCCCGCGAAGTGCTGCCCGAAGTACTCCAGCGAGCGGTCGTAGATCATCGCCGGGCGCTGGGCGGCGGCGGGCTCGTCGATCACCGCAAACAGCTCGCGCTCCGCGTACCCACGCCCGCCAAGGCTCTTGCTCAGCAGCCGCGGCGCGGGGCCCGGGTAGCCCTGCTCGCGCCGCCACGCGCCGAGGTCGGAGCAGTCGTCGAAGTGCCGCCAGCCGAACTGGGAGAGGTCATTGCTGCGCTCCACGTGCCACTTGCCGAAGTATGCGCCGTGGTAGCCCGCGTCGGCGAGCGCTTCCGACCACATCGGCACGCCCGGCCGCAGTTCCGAGCGGCAGACGTCCGACGCGTGCGTGCAGTCGTACATCCCGTGCCCGTGCACGTGCAGACCGGTCATCAGCGACGCGCGCGTGGGCGAGCAGATCGCGTTGACGGTGTATGCGCGGTTGAAGCGCACGCCCTCGGCGGAGATGCGGTCAACGTTGGGCGTCAGGCAGACGTCGGTGTTCACCGTGCGCGCCTGCTGGTGGTCGGTCATCAGGAAGAGGAAGTTCGGGCGGCTCATAGCGATCGCTCCCGGATGGGTGGCTGACGGCGCGGGGGGCTCGTTCGCCACCGGCCTGCGGTTCGCCTTCATCGGAGGCACACAAGGGTTCCGCGCCTCGGCGGCGAAACACGCTTCCGCGTGCCTTAAGGTCGTACTGACGCGGGGAGCCCTGTGAGCCGCAGCGGTCTCAGCCAACCCGGCGCCGTCTATCACGCCGCCATGAGCGTGCGGCGCACGCCCGTCACCGCGCGCGCACTCGTCCTCGGCGCGCTGCTCATCCCCCCGAACGTCCTGTGGATCACCAGCATGGAGCTGATCTGGAACTCCGGTCAGCCGACCATGATGTCGCTGTTCTTCAACGCGGTCTTCACGCTGCTGATGCTCGCTGTGCTGAATCTCGCGCTCCGGCGCTGGACGCCGCAATGGGCGCTCTCGCCGGGCGAGCTTGCGACGGTCTATGCGATGGTCACGATGGGCAGCGCGGTCGCCGGGCACGACTTCCTGCAGGTGCTCGTCAACGAACTGCCGATGGCGACCTACTACAACAGCGACACGAACGGCTGGACCGAGCTGTTCCGCGACTACCTCGGCGCGAACGTGCTGGTCAGCGACACGCGCGCGGTCTGGGATTTCTGGGAGGGCGACGGGCTGCTCTACGCGCTGCCCGCGATCCGCCCATGGCTTGCGCCGCTCGCGACGTGGACGGTCTTCGTGCTGGCGATCGTCGGGGCGATGCTGGTGCTCGACGTGCTCGTCTGGCGGCGCTGGACCGAGCAGGAGAAGCTCACCTACCCGCTCACGGACATCCCGTTCAAGCTCACCGAGCCGGGCATGGGGATCATCGGCCGCGAGCTGATGGGAAGCCGCCTCTTCTGGATCGGCTTCGGCCTCGCCGCGTTCATCGACATCTACAACGGGATCGCGACGCTGCGGCCCGCCTGGCCGGTCGCGCCGGTCACCGGGCGAGACCTCATCCCCTACCGGGAGCTCGGCTATCCGTGGCGCGCGATGGGCCGCACGTGGGTCTCGCTCTACCCGTTCGCCATCGGCCTCGGCTACCTGATGCCGCAGGACTTCCTGTTCTCGTGCTGGTTCTTCTACTGGTTCTGGAAGTTCGAGCTGATCGGCGCGTGGATGACCGGCTTCAACCGCTCGGGCGCGCCCTTCGTGCAGGAGCAGACCTTTGGCGCGTACATCGCCATCGCGGTCTTCGCGCTGTGGGCCGGGCGGCGCTACTACGCCTCGGTGGTCTCGATGGTGCTACGGGGCCGCCATCCGCCGGATGAGGCGCGGCAGGCCCTGCCGTACCAGTTCGCTCTGGCGGCCTTCGTGGCGCTCGCGGCAGTGGCGACGATCTTCGTCACGAACGTGCTCGGGGTCTCGCTCGGCCCCGCGCTGATCTACCTCGCGGGCTACCTCGCGCTGTCGCTGGCGATCACGCGCATGCGCGCGGAGTTCGGCCTGCCGGTGCACGACCTCTTCACCGGCCCGTTCGACATGATGACGCGCATCGGCGGCACGCGCTGGCTGGGCCGCGACAACATCCTCGGCCTGGGGCTGCTCTACTGGCTGGAGCGCGTGCAGCGCAGCCATCCGATGCCGCACGGGATCGAGAGCCTCGCGCTGGGTGAGCGGCGTAACGTGTCGGCGCCGGGGATGTTCGGGGCGCTGAGCGTCGCGGTGATCGTGGGCATGCTCGCGGCCTACTGGGCGAACGTGCACCTCGCGTACACCTATGGCTTCGCGAGCACGCCCGCCGACGCACCCTACCTGGCGAAGGGCGCGTTCAGCCGCCCGCAGGCGTTCGTGGGGCTGGACCGGCCGTGGGACCCGACGCGGCTCGGGGCGCTGCTGGCGGGCGGCGCGTTCAGCATCGGGCTCTTGATGATGCGCCAGCGCTACGTCTGGTGGCCCTTCCACCCGGCGGGCTACGCGGCGTCGAGCATCGTCTTCATGGGTCTGATGTGGCTGCCGATGCTGATCGCGTGGACGATCAAGGGCCTGACGCTGCGCTACGGGGGCCAGCGGCTCTACCGCAAGCTGCTGCCGGTCTTCCTCGGACTGGTGCTGGGCGAGTTCGCGGTCGGGAGCGTCTGGGGCCTGATCGGCGCCATCGGCCGCTTCCCAACGTACCGGTTCTGGGCGTATTGAGGCCTCGGCTTGCGCAGGAGTGATCGCGCCGTTTGCCGTAAGGAGGGGCCGCCCCGGGCCGCCCGCGCCGTTTGCCGTACGGAGGGGCCGCCTGAGGCGCGCATGTCGTTTATGCGCGCCGAAGTCGGCCCGCGCACTATCGTGACCTGACCGGCCTCGGGCGCCGAACGACCGGGCCGACTTCGCCCGCCGTCTCGCTGGCGCTCGACCACGCGGCTCAGGCGGCCCCTCCGTACGACCAACAGCGCCGCGCGCCGTTACTCCACGATCGCCAACTGCACCGCGCGCCCCGGCAGCGGCCAGACGAGCTTCCCGTCGCGCCACGGGAGCGCCTCGCCCGTCAAAGCGTCGCGCGCGGCAAGGCCCGTGAGCCCCGCAAGCTCGCCCTTGAGCGTCAGCGCAAGCTCCAGCGGCTCCTCCGTGGGCGCCTGCGCGATCAGCAGTACGCCCGGCGCGTCCTCGCGATGGTAGGCGCTCACCAGCGCTCCGTCCGCCGAGACGCCGATCGCGTCCTCGTTCGACCAGTACGGCAGGAAGCGCGCGTCCGCCACGCCGAACTGCATCTGCACGTCCTCGACCGAGCGCAGGAATATCTGGCTCTCGCGATTCATCCATGACGGGACGCAGAGCACGTCGTGCAGCAGCGGATACGCGAGGAACTCCCGGCCGGGCATCTTCTCGTGGTCCTTGCTCGGCTGGAACTTGTTGAGCGTCGGCAGCAGTATCTGAGTCACGCCGGTGTTGTGTGGCAGGAACTCCGCGCGGAACTTCGCCAGTGTCAGGTCGGTAAGCAGGTCCTTGCGGTTGTACTGCTCCCCGTTGAGGATCGCGTCGGCGTAGGTGTAGGTGGTCATGAAGACGTTCTCGGAGACGTGCGAGTACACGAAGCCGGTCTCCGGGCGCTTCGTGTGCACCAGCGCGTAGAGCCGCTTCTGCAGGTCGCGCGTTGCGAGGATCGGGTAGCGCCCCGGAGCGCAGCCGTGCTCCGAGCTGGAGCAGAAGCGCGGCGATGAGCAGTCGAGGTAGATGCCGTCGGTGCTGGTCTGATCCATAGTCTCGTTGACGATCCACAGCAGCATGTCCGCCCACGATGCGGCCTGGCAGACCGCTCCGTGCGTGCCGAGCGCCGCCGGCGCTTCCGAGTACGGGTCGCGCCGCCACTCTTGCTCCATCAACGTGAAGTCGGGCGTCCCGGTCTGCGTAGCGTTGAGCGCGTAGTAGGAGGTCATGGTGTCCCAACCGGCGTTGTGCAGGACTTCGACCTTGCGCGCCATCTCCACCGGGTCGGTCGGCAGATAGTTGAAGACGCCCACGTGTGAGGCCCAGAGCACGCCGATGTTGCGTGCGCCCTCCTGCCGCCACGTGTTCCTGGCCGCGAAGCCGTCGATGTTGACGGAACTGATGAACATCGGCCGCCAGTTGCGGAAGTCGTCCGGCAGCGGCTTGACGGGTGTCGCGAGGAAGCCGAAGGTGAGCTTCAGCGGCTCGTCGAGCGTCGTCGGCGTGTCGATCACGCGCACGATCAGATCGACGCCGTCCGCGGTGTGGCGCAGCTCGATCGCGCGCTCTTCGTTGGCATTGCGCCAGTTCCAGTCGGTCTCACACCACCAGGCAAGCCCGGCATCCTCGTTCCCGAGCCAGACGTAGGGCACGAAGGGCAGCGACTTACTCCAGCCGGGCTCACCCGTATCGCCCGCGTCGGAGGCGTCCGTCCAGTCGCTCGCGCAGTGATGGTAGAGCGTGGCCGCCTCCGGGCGCATCGGCACGACGATCTCGAGCGTATCGACCGCCGCGCCGGCCGTCAGCTCCATGTCAACGCGCATGAAGCCGTCAAACTCGAGGCTCGTGCTTGCGGTGCAGGCGACCGGCCCGGCCGCGCCCGTCCATTGCTGCGTGGCTCGCGCGTCCGTCGCGGCCATCTGCGCCGCAGGTTGCGCCTGCAGAGTGGCGTCAGCGCCGCCGGATGACGCGCGCAACTCGATCGGCCCGCGCAGCAGCGCGCTCGCCTGGCTGCTGACCTGCGCGGGCAGGGGCGAGTCGTCGAATGCGTACTTGCGGCCCCAGACGCTCACGGTGTCTCCCGACGCGTGCAGGGGCGTCCACGGTGGCAGCACCTCATCGGTCACGCCGAGCGTGTTGCCAAGCCACTCAGGCCGCTCGGGCACGCTCCACGCCATCTGACCGGTGCGCAGCGTCTCGTCGCCCGCGCGCAGGCTCGCAGTGAGGGTGGCAGGGCCTGCGCCGAGCGCGTCGTAGTCGAACTCAATCCGCGCAAGGCCCTCGGCGGAGGTGTTCGCTGTCGCGGCATGCTCGCCTGCCACGCCGTCGATGCTCAGCGCAACCTCACCCGCGCGCTCGCCAAGGTCGCGCAGCGCGCCGCGGTAGTCCACGAGCGTCACGACCTTCTGCTTGCCGAAATTCACGAACGGGCGGAGGAGCAGTTCGCGAGTCTGTCGGAAGGGCAGGTCGCGCGCGTCAGCGACTTCCGCGGCCTTGTAAGAGGCGTAGATCTCCTCGATCTCGCGCTGCAGCAGCGGGCGGCGGAAGACGAGGACGTCGTCGATCTCAGTCGGGGCGGTCGGGGTGTCCTCGCCGATCCTGAACACCGGAGCGGCTTCGTCGGGCACGAAGATCTGCCCGCCGCCCGCGGCAATCCGCTCGCCATCGAAGTAGAGGTACATCTCCGTGCTGGTGAGCGATGAGCTCCAGGTGGCCGCGACGTGGTGCCAGGTGCCGAGCTCCCAGGACATGTCCTCCCGGTAGGCCATCGTGCGGCCCTCCTGTGGGCCCGTGAGCTCCCCGTTGGAGGTGTAGAACATCAGCCGCGACCAGCGCCCGTACTTGTAGAGCTGGAGCGCGTTGAGGGACTTGCCACGGTCGTTGCCCGTGTTCGCGGCGAAGAGGTGGTGGAACTGGTCGTCCTCGGCGGGCCACTCCGGCCGGAACCAGAGCATGACGGTGCCCTCATCGGCGATGGCGTTGCCCGCAAAGATGTATTCCAGCGCCGCGTCCGCCGCGAGACGCGCGGCGCCGCCGCGCACGCCCTCGACGAGTGTGACCTCATTGATCGCGGTCGCCTCCGGCGCGCCGCCCGAGTGGGCGGCGTCGAACGTGCCCTCGAAAGGCGCGAAGAACGTCACGTCGCCAACCTCGACCGCGAAAGCCGGAGCCGTCAGCAGTACCGTGACGATCAGAGCCATCAGACCGCGAGTCATAGGTCACACACCTCTTCCAGAGGTAATGTCAACTGACTTCGATCAACGTCCCGCCTGACAGCCAAGTGAGATCTCCTCGACAACAGCCCCCGGCGAGGGCGCCGAGGCCACAACGGAAACGGCTACGCGCCCTCCTCCACGGCCCCGAGGAAGCTACTGATTCCTGTCGGCCGCCAGCCGAGGTCGTTCGTGACCACGACGCGATCGATCACCGCGTCGATCGCCGTCGCGGCCTCAACGCCCAGCGTGTGCGCGCCCGCGGCAATCTCCCGCAGCTCGCGTGGCCGCTCGCCACGCATCTCCAGCCGCACCCAGAACCGCGTGTCTTTGACCGGGCCACCGTGGCCGCGCGTGACGAACTGCCACGGCACGGAAGCGCCGCCCATGACGCGCTCGCCATCAAGCGACACGTTCACGTTCCCACGCTTCTCATCGCGCGAGGCGATGCGCACCCACGCGACATACGTGTCATTGCGCGGCAGCGTGAAGTCCACGCTCAGCGGCGCCACCGCGAGCTGCGCATCGACCTTGATCTCCTCGAAGACGCGCTCGATCGGCTGCGTGGTGGCAGAGACCGTCACCGGCTCACCCTCATTGCCCTGGCGATCGACGACCGTCACCGCCCACGTGTAGTTCGTGGCCGCCTGCAGGCCCCAATCGAAGCGCTGCGACGCGCTCGGCGAGGCAATCAGGTGCTCCTGCCCCGCCGGCTCGCCCTCGGAAGCCGCGTAGACGTTGTAGTGGTCGAAGTTCATCACGGAGGCCGGCTCCCAGCTCAGCCGCACCATGTAGGGCGAGAGCACGTCGGCGCTCAGCCCGGCGACCTGCGGCATCCGGATCGGGAGTGTGCGCAGCCACGTCGGTGCGCCCTCAGGCACGTAGCTCGCATCGTTGGTCAGCAGCACCTGATCGACCGAGAGGCCGCCGATCTCCGCGCTGATGGCGATCGTCGCCTGGCCTGCACCGAGCGCCATCGTGGCCGCGTCGCCCATGCGCACCCACTGCCAGTCGCCCTCAGGGACTGCGATCGCCCCAACCGTCTGGCCGCCCGCGTTCACCTGCAGCGTCGCATCCAGCGGGCTGCGCACGCGTGCCCAGAGCGCGTAGTCGCCCGCAGCCAGCACGTCCGGCGTGAAGGTAGCAGTCGCGGTCGCGTTGTGGTCCATCACGGTCGCGCAGTACATCGCCGCGCAACCCATGTCGAAGTTCGGCTCGAACGGCGCCTGCAACACGGCGTCCTCGGCCTCCAGCCAGATGCGCCGCGGCGTGTCCGCGGCGGCGATGCCGACCTCCGCGCAGGGCTTGCCCTCCAGCCCGGACGGCTCGATGGCGGTGACGACGAAGAACAGCCCCTCCGCCGGGCCGCAGTCGAACTGTGTGGCGGCAATCGGCTGTGCATTCACGAGCGCGTACTGCTCGCCGCTCACGTCGGAGGCGTAGACGTTGTAGCCCGCGACTTCGCGCGCGTGCTCGGGCGCGTCCCAGGTCAGGCGGATGCGCTGCGCGTCCGCGTCTGCCTGCAGGTTGCGCGGCGCGTCGGGCAGCTTCATGACCACTTGGTAGAGGTCGATGTCCCCGAGCATGCACGAGGCGTAGCCGATCTTCGTGCCATCGGAGCTCGATTCGAGGTGTGCCTCGCACGGGTAGTTGAAGTAGTTGAGTTGTGTGTTGGGCGCGCCGATCATCGTGCTATGCCCGTTGTCGGTCCAGACGCAGTTGATCGCGTTGCGTTGGGTGGCGAGCAGCCAGTCGTCGTCGGCGTCCCACGACAGGTGTCCGCCGGGGCCGGGGGCGAGCAGGCGCTCGTTCGTGCCCTCGACGTCCATGATGCGCACGCCGCCCGGGCCGTGGAATGCCACGCGGGTGCCGTCCGGGCTGTAGCCGCGATGGCTCATGTGCCGGTCGCGCGCCTGCCGGTGGTTCGTGCCGTCCGCATCGACGAGGAACGAGGCGTCGATGTAGTCACCAGGCGAGTTCTTCTCGTAGTTGTATGAGAGCGCGTAGTCGGGCCCTTTCGTGAACCAGACCTGGTGGGTGGTGTGCGGGAAGTCGATGCGCACCACGTCGGTCCCGTCCACGTTCATCATGTAGCCCCAGTTCCCGTCAACTCGGCGTGTCTGGTTGCCGACGATGACGAAGAACTTCTTCCCGTCCGGGTGTATCGGCCAGATCGTGTAGCCCATGCTATTGAGGTCCTCGGGGACGGTCCAGATCGTCTCGACCTCGCCGGTCGCGATGTTGTGCCGCTTGAGCGACAGTTCGGTGGTGTCGCGGTAGAAGAGCACGTCGGGGTCGGTGCGATGCCACATCGGCATCTGGTTCGCCAGGAAACGGATGTTGCCGCCGTCCGCGTCCATCAGGTGCCAGCCACGCGGCTCGCGCGTGGTGTTCAGCAGCAGCTTCGAGCCATCGGCGTTCCAGATCCACACGTTCGAGTACACGTGCCGGTTGGAGCCGGGGTTGTGCGTGAGGCGGGCGATGATCGCGCCCGTTGAGCTGTCGCGGAAGATCACGCGCTCGGACGGGTAGACGCCCCCCTCGTCCGCGACTGCCCTGAAGGGCTTGAAGCTGCGGCGCGCGGCAAGCTCCGCGAGGCCGTGGATCTCGTCGGGCGGCTGCGGGGCGAGCATCGCGTTCAGCGACGGACCGAGCGCGATCAACTGCAAGTCATCGACGAGCATCGTCCCCGCATTCTCCTGCATCTGGAAGCCGATGCTCACGTGGTCGGTGCCCATAGGGCTCTCGAACGTGAAGCCGACGCGAGCGGCCTGCGGCTGCGCGGGAAGCGGCAGATTCATCTTTGCACCGAGGTCGCCGTTGAGGGTGTGGCGGAAGACGAACGGGACGTCGGACTGCACCACCGCCGAGAGCTGATACTCCCAGCCGGGCTTGATGTCGGCCCCGGTGTACCAGACCTGCGGGTACCACTTCTGCGGGTCGGTCTTCACGTACTTGACCGAGACGCCGCCCTCCAGCGCGCCCTGGGAGGCCCACTCGACCTCGCCGAGCTTGCCGAAGCCGCCCTCGGCCCAACTCCAGCCATCGGGCACGCCGTTACCGTCGGCGTCGATCTCGAGGTTCCCGTTGGCGAGCAGGTTCGCGCCGGGCGCAAGCTCCAGCGGCGTCTCCTGCTGCGCGAGGCAGCCTGTGAGTGTGAGGAGCAGCGCGGCGAGTATGATCGCGGTGCGCTTCATCGGAGGTCCTCCAGGGATCGCGTACATACATTCACATTCATCTTGCGCTGCGCAGGCGCCTGTACCCTTCATTTGCCGACCGCTGCGGTGCTCGCGGTTCGCATGAGCGCCGTGGTCTTTCTCCCCCTCTCCCGCTTGAAACCGCGTCGTTTGCGGTTTCCAGGGAGAGGGGGCCGGGGGGTGAGGCGTCGTTTGCCGCGCGATGACTGACAACATCGGCGCGGCTGAAGCCCCGCCGCTCCAAACGACCGGGCAACGCCTCTGCCGGCGTTCTCCGGGGGTGAGGCGTCGTTAGGGGCCGGGCGGCAAAGGTCCCGGCCCCCGCCCGACGAATAGCCTGTCGACATCCAAGACGCGCGCGCCACCGGCGCGACTGCATGGGAGGCCGACCGATGAACGCCGGAGTCTGCCAGTGGGTATTCAACAAGCTGCTTGTCGCTGAAGAGATCGACATGTTCGACTGCATCCAGTTCGTCGGCGCCGAGACCGAGGCCGACTGCTTCGAGCCGCTCAGTCGCTACTGGTCCGCCGATGAGGCGATCGACGAGCAGGCGCAGCGCGCGCGGAAGATGCTCGACGAGCTCGGGCTGGGCGTGTCGTCTTACACGCTGGAGAGCAACTTCGCGGCGTACGATCAGGATGCGTTCAACGAGACCGTCGCCGACTGCATCCTCGGGCTGGACATCGCCGAGATCCTCGGCACGGACACGATCCGCCTCGACCCGCGCTCCACGCTGCCTGAGGAGCACCAGGCCAACCCCGATGTGGCGTTCATCCTCGAGCGCGTCTGCGAAGGCATGCAGGCGGTCACCGACGTCGCCGCCGACCGGGGCATCAGCGTGGGCGTGGAGAACCACGGAGTGCTGCTGGGCCGCATCGCGCAGGTCGCGCGGATGGTCGAGCTCGTGGACCGGCCGAACTTCGGCGTCAACCTCGACTACTCCAACTTCCGCATCGTCTTCGGCGAGGACTACGTCGAAGCAACGCGGCTGTTCGCGCCCATGACCGTGCACGTGCATGCCAAGGACAACTGCCTGAGCGACGTTGAGCCCGAAGACGCTGAGGCCAACGGCTGGCGGCGCACCCTCGCCAAGGACAAAGAGGAATGGTACCGCCCGTGCGTGGGCGGCACCGGCGACATGCAGTGGCCGCTGCTCTTCGGCATCCTGCGCGATGCGGGCTACGACGGCACCATTTCGCTGGAGGTCTCGCTGCCCGACGACATCTTCGGCTCGGTGCGCGAGGGCGTCGCGAACATCAAGCGCATCATCGCCGAGATCGGGGCGAACTGAGCGATGGCCCGCGCCCGTGGCCCGGCCATGCCCGAGGACATCGACCGCGAGCTGGCGCGTTCGCAGCCGGACTTCGTCGTCTACGTGCCCACCGGCGCGGACGACACGGGCAACGAGCATTTCCTGGTGCGCGAGGCGCCCGATGGGGCCCTGATGGCCGTCTGGACGCAGTCGAGTTTCGAGGGAGCGTGCGATCACCGCATCATGTTCGCGCGCTCGACCGACGACGGCCGCACGTGGAGCGCTCCGCGGCGCATCGTCGGACCGACCGGCCCTGATGACGAGGCGCCGATGGCGAGCTGGGGCTTCCCAATCACATCGGCCTCCGGGCGCATCTACGCGCTCTGGAACCAGTACCAGGGCATCGACGACGTCGTGCATCAGCACACGGGGACGATGGACTGCTGCTACTCCGACGACCTCGGCGCCACCTGGTCGGAGCCGCAGACGGTGCCGATGCCGCGCTCGGCGTACGATCACCCGGACCCGTCGGTGCCCTCTAACTGGATCGTCTGGCAGCTCCCGATCCGCGACCTGGGGGGCCGCTGGTTCACGGGCTTCTCGCGCTGGGTGTCGAAGGCCGTGCGCACCGAGCCGGCCAACGCGAACTGGACCGCGGCGGAGACCGTGGTGCAGTTCATGCGCTTCCTGAACGTGGACGATGACCCGGAGCCGCGCGACCTGCAGATCGAGTGGTCACCCGATGACGAGGCGCTGCGCGTGCCGCACTACGACTGCCCGGCGCTGTCGCTCGCGCAGGAGCCGAGCCTCGTGCGCCTGCCCGATGAGCGGCTGTTCTGCACCATGCGGACGATGAGCGGCTACATCTGGTACTCAGTCTCGGCGGATGACGGACGCTCGTGGTGCTCGCCGAGGCCGCTGTTGCGTCGCGACCACGGCTTGCCGATCGAGGAGCCGCTGTGTTGCTGCCCGATCTACCAGCTCGCCGACGGGCGCTACGTGCTGCT
>JALGSW010000162.1 GCA_029821635.1 Candidatus Zipacnadia bacterium | reverse complement strand
GCCGTACGGCGTCACGCCGTCTGTTGTCAGCCGTTTGTAGGACGGGCTTCCAGCCCGTCAGTCGTTGAGTCGTTAGCCGTCGTCCGCTGCTGCTAGCTGCCGTCAGCCGTCGTTGGCTGCCGTTCGGGCTTGCGCCGCACCACCGCCACGACCGCGTCGTCACGCAGGTCGCCCCCGGAGTATGCGCGGATCGTCTGCATGATCGTGGTGGCGATCACCGGCGCGCTGGCGCCCTTCAGCTCGGCGAGCACCTGCAGCAGGCCCTCCTCGCCGAACATCCCGCCGCCGGGCTCGCGCGCTTCCTGCACCCCGTCGGTGGTCAGCACAAGCACGTCGCCCGGCTGCATACGCGTGGAGAGCTGCAGGTAGCCGGGTGTGAGCGTGATGCCCACGAGCGGCGTGTTGGTGTTGAGCCGCACGACCTCGTCGGTCCCGCCGCCGCGCAGCAGCAGCGGGTGGGGGTGGCCGCAGTTGGTGTAGGTGAGCCGGCCGCTGGGCAGGTGGAGCTGCGCGATCACTGCCGACGCGAAGCTCGACGGCTGCATCGCGTCGTAGACACCGCGGTTGACGCGCTCGGCGATCGCCGCCGGCGACAGCCCCTCACGCCCTGCTGCGCGCAGGTGTGACTGCATCATCGAGACGTGCATCATCCCGTGTACGCCCTTGCCTGCCACGTCCGCCACCCACAGCAGCAGCCGGTCGTCGCTCACGAGCATCAGGTCATACAGGTCGCCGCTGACGATGCGCGCGACCTCCAGCCGCACCGCCATCTCGTAGTCCGCCAGATCGGGGAGTTCGTCCGGCAGCATCTGCTTCTGCATCGATCGCGCGAGTTGCAGTTCGTGCGCGAGTCGCAGTCCCCGCGCGCGCTCCATCTCCCGCGCGCGCAACACGTAGCTGCTCACCAGCGCGAGGATCAGCAGCACCGGCGCGCCGTTGCTCCACAGCAGCACCATCACAGGGAGAGCGCCGAGCTGCCACTGCGCCACGAGCTCCTCGGCCACGACGTACGCGCTCATGGCGCCGACGGCCGTAAGCAGGGCGCCGCGCCGCCCGAACCACATTGCCGCAACGATGACGACGATGTAGTAGAGCTGGAAGAGCACGATGCGGTTCTGCACGCTCGCGGCGCCCGGGTCGGGCACGTTGAGGTTGCCGCTGCCCCATGAGACGACCGCGGTGGTGATGAGGTACAGGTCCACGAGCACCGCCAGGATACGCTGTGCGGGCAGCCACCGGCCGCTCAGGCGCGCGATGAACAGCGCCAGCGTGTACACTGCCGCCACGATGGACGCGATCTGCATCTCCAGCGGCGTCTGTCGCATCAGGCCGAGCGAGGGGGACAGGACGATGGCGATGATGATTGCGCTGCGCACGAGCGCCACTATGATGTCCGACTCGTCGCCTCGGTCCCACTGACCGCCGCCGTTGGTTGCATCCTCCGCCAAGTGATCTCACCTCCCTGTCGGGCGGCGTCCCCCGTCGCCCCGACGGTTCGCTCACGGGCAAACGAGGTCTTCGCCACCCTCGTCGCGAATACCTGCCGCGTCGCCGCGTCCCGGCGGTGGACGCCGAACGCGCAGCCCGACCGGTGAGGAGCTTCCGCCAGTGGTCGAGCATCGTCGTGAGACAAGCGCCGAGAGGCAGGCCCAGGCCCGCCGCCGCATGGTAGAGCTGCAACTTGCGGGCCGCGGCATTCGCGACCGGCGCGTTCTGGCGGCGATGGCCACGGTTCCGCGCGAGCGCTTCGTGCCCTCCGCGTCGCGGCTATACGCCTACTCAGACCGGCCGCTGCCGATCGGGCGCGGCCAGACGATCTCGCAGCCCTACATGGTCGCCGCCATGCTCGAGGCCCTCGACTGCAGTCCCGAGCACGTCGCGCTCGAGGTCGGCGCGGGCTCGGGCTACCAGGCCGCGCTGCTGGGAGAGCTGTGTGCGGAGGTCTGGGCGATCGAGATCGTCGAGGACCTTGCGGTGCGCGCAAGAAGCGCGCTCCTCGATGTCGGCCGCGACAACGTCGGCGTCGTCGTCGGCGACGGCAGCACGGGCCTGCCCGAGCACGCTCCCTACGATCGCATCATCGTCGCGGCCGGGGCGCCGGAGGTCCCGGAGCCGCTGGTCGAGCAGCTCGCTGACGGCGGCCGCCTCGTCATGCCGGTCGGCAGCCGCGTCACCCAGGCGCTGGTCATCGTTGAACGCCACGGCGACGAGGTCACGCAGACGCCCGGAATGCCCTGCATCTTTGTCCCGCTCATCGGCCGCCACGGTTGGCGGCCGGACGCGTAGCGCGGTTCCTGCCAGGAGGAGCTCCCGTGTGTGATCGAATCGGCTTCCGGACCATCGGCTACCGCCGCTTCTCGGCCGACGCGGCCATCCACCGCATCGCTGAGATCGGCTACGATGGGGTCGAGATCTGCCTCGAACACCCCGGCCTCGAGCCCGAGGAGATCGATGTGCTGCGCGCCACGGCGCTCGCGACAGTCGCCGCGGGCGCGGGCGTGGAGATCGCCACGGTCAGCTACCACGGCGACCGCGATCCGCTCCCGGTGCGCTGGCGCCGCGCGCTGCAGGCGATCGAGCTGACCGGCGCGATGGGCAGCGACACGCTCATCATCAACGCGCCGCGGCCCGGCCCGGATGCCCCCGATCTCGCCGATCAGTTCCTCACGCAGCTCGAGCGCCAGATCGAGCTCGCCGAGAGGCTGGGCGTCACGCTCGCCCTTGAGCCTGAGCCGGGGCTGCTGGTGCATGGCAACGATGACATGCTCGCGCTGATCGAGCGCATGGACTCGGAGCACCTGCGGGTGAACCTCGACGTCGGCCACGCGTTCCTGACCGAGCCCGACGTGCCCGCCGCGATCCGCCGCCTCGGCGACCTGATCGTGGCCGCGCACATCGAGGGCATGCCCGCCGGCGAGCACCGGCACCTCGTGCCGGGCGAGGGCGATCTGGACCTGCCCGCGGTGCTCGCCGCGCTCGACGAGATCGGCTTTGATGGATGGCTCACGGTGGACCTGTTCGACATCGCCGACGCGCCCGATGAGGCCGCCGAGGCGTCGCTGTCACGTATGCGCGAGCTCACGCGAGGCTGATGCCGGGCTCCGGAGACTGAGTGCGATGGAGGACCTGCCGCGCCCTGTTCCGCCGCATGACGCGCACACTCGGACCGTCCTGAGCGACGGCGCCGACGGCGTGCCCGCGATGGTGCGCGCGGCGGAGGCGCTGGGTCTCGATGCGATCGCCATCACCGACATCGTGCGCCTCGACACCACCCGCGAGGAGCTGCGCAGGCGCGTCGATGAGGTCGGACGCGGCGGCGCGCGCAGCACCGTCGGCGTGGTGGCGGGCGGCGAGTGCGAGCTGCTCGACGCCACCGGGCGTCTGAGCCTGCCGTCGGGCGCGGAGGAGATGCTGCCGCTAGTGCTCGCGGCGATCGGCCCCAACACGCGGGGGATCGCGCGCGAAGTCCCTGCGAGTCGCTCGCGGCTGCTGGAGAACGTGTTCGGCGGGTATACGAACGTGGTGCGGGAGGAGCGCGTGGACGTGATCGCGGACCCGTTCAACCTCGGGCGCTTCCCCGCGCCCCTGGGGCCCGCGGACCTGCCTCGGGCGTATGTGCGCGACCTCGCGCGGCTGATGGTCAAGCACGAGGTGGCGCTGGAGCTGTCTGCGCGGGCGTGGTGGTGGCATCCGGCGCTGAGCATCGGGGAGTTCGCGCGCGGCTGGTCATCGGTGCTGGCGGTCTTCGCGATCGAGGACGTGAAGTTCGTGGCGGGCACCGGCGCGCGCTCGGCGGGGGAGGTCGGCAACAATCACTTCACGCGCCGCATGATGCGCCTGGCGGGCATTGAGCTGTCGCACGTCGTCAACCTCCGCAGCCTCGCAGGGCGAACGCGCTGAGTGGCGGCATGTGGCGTGTCGCGCGTGCCCTCCGCACTCCGACCCCTGGCAACTACCCCCCTGCCGTTCAGCCGAACAACCGCACGCACAGCTCCGCGACGTCGCGGCCGTACTCGGCGCAGCGCTTCTGCGCCTCCTCGTCGGGTGCGCCCTGGCAGGTCGGACCGTAGTGCGGGCCCTTCGAGACGCCCTTCACGACCATCCCGTGCACCAGCAGGCAAGCGATGATGTCCATCAGCGTCGTCTCGTTCCCGCCGCCGATCACGCCCGATGACGAGAACGCCCCGCCGACCTTCCCCTCCAGCTTCCCGTGATGCTTCACGGAGGCGTCGATCAGCGCCTTGAGCGGTGCGGCCATCGTCCCGTAGTAGACCGGTGAGCCCATGACGATGCCGTCGAAGTCGAGCAGGTCGTCAGGCGTGACCTCAGCGACCGGTCGCACCTGCACGTTCACGCCCTCGACTTCGCCCGCCGCCTTCGCGATGCACTCGGCCATCGAGGCCGTGTGTCCGGTCTTCGAGAAGTACGTCACCAGGATGTCGGCCATTGCTCCGTCGCCTCCTCGTGCGCCTATCCGACCAGCCTGAGCAGTTCGGCGATGCCCTCCGTGATCCCGGCCTCGTCATGCGGCCCCGGCTCCCAGACCGCCGCGCCCTGCCACGCCTGCGCCTGCAGGAGCTCGATGACCCCCGCGATCGGCGTGACGCCCTGTCCGAGGACCGCCGGCACCCCGCGCCCGTGCTCGTTGCCGACGTAGTCGGGGTGCAGGTCCTTGAGATGCACGTGCGCGGTCCAGGGGAGTAGGCGGCGCAGCGCATCCGCCTCATCGACGCCCCAGATCGAGAAGTTGCCCACGTCCGGGCAGACGCACAGGCCGTCGCCGCCGAGCGCGTCGAGAATAGTCAGGAGGTGCTCGGGCGTGCGCACGAGCACCCCCGCGTTCTCGATCACCAGCGTCATGCAGGCCTCGCGGACCTGCTCGTTGCGCTCGCGCAGCACGTCGGTGTAGGCCGACAGCGCCTCAGCGCCCTCGCGGGTGTGCTGGGTGCCGTGCGTGAACACGAGCGGCGAGCCGATGGCGCGCGCGGCCTCGATCCCGCGCGCGAAGTCGCCATCGACCTCGGCGCGGTCCCCGCCCTCGGCGAGCAGGTCGCCCTGGATGTAGAAGCACGAGCAGGCGAGGCCGCTTTCATCGAGCGCTTCGCGCAGTTCGCGCACGCCGTAGGCGTCCACGTGTCGCGCGAAGATGTCGATGCTGCGCAGGCCTATCCGCGCGAGGAGGTTCATCAGCCCCGCGGGGTCGAGTTCCTCGCCGTACCAGACCGGGGGCGAGAGCGGCTGTCCCCACATGATGCCGGGTGTGATCGCCATCGACGCGTCTCCCTTCCGATCGCTCGCGCCGTTGCCGTCGCCTCAGCCGTTGCCGTTGCTGACAACTGGCAACTGACAACTGCCGTCCCTACCCGATCAGCCGCAGCAGTTCCTGCACGCTCGCGGTGATGCCGTCCTCGTCCTGCGGGCCCGGCTCCCAGGCGGTCCAGCCGCTCCACGACTGCTTGTGGAGCATCTCGTAAACCTCCGCGACCGGCGTCACGCCCTGGCCGAGGATGGCCTCCTTGCCGCGCACCGAGCCGTCCTCGTCCGAGCGCTCGGCGTAGTCCTTGATGTGGAAGTGCACGGTCCAGGGCATGCACTTGGTGACCGCGTCCATCACGTCGACGCCCCAGAGCGTGAAGTTGCCGGTGTCGGGGCACAGGCGCAGGCCCTCGTCGCCGAGCACTTCGCACGCGCGCGCCATGTCATCGCCGGTGTGCAGGAGGAAGCCCGCGTTCTCGATGACGAGCGTCAGGTCGGTGCCCTTGAAGAGCTGCAGCTTCTCGCCGAGGCGGTCGATGTAGCGCTGGAAGTTGTCCTCACCCTTGTGCGCGTGCTGCGAGCCGTGGGTGAAGACCACGCTGGCGCCGAGGGTCTGCGCATTCTCGATGCCCTTCGGGAAGGCCTCGTCGGCGATCGGCACCTTCTCCGCCTCGTCCGTCACGAGGTCGGCGGCGATGTAGTAGCACGAGCACTCGAGGCCCGAGCTGTCGAGCGCGCCGGCGAGGGTGTCCACGCCGTACTGGTCGCTCGCGCGGGCAAAGATATCGATCCCGTCAATGCCCATCTCCTTGAGCATCGCGAAGTGCTCGGCCGGTTCGAGTTCCTTCTCGCGCCAGATCGGCGGGTAGAGCTTGCCCATCCACATGATCGCGGGTCGCATTGCCATGAGTTGTCGTCTCCTTGTCAGTCGTGTCGTACATGTCGTTCGTAGGACAGGCTTTCCAGCCTGTCAGTCGTTGGCCGTCAGTCGCTACTAGGACAGGCATTCCCGCCTGTCTTGCGAATGCCTCTACAGCGCCTTCGCCGCCCAGAGCATCCCGCGCGTCATGATCTCCAGCGGCTCCTTCTGCGCGGCGACTTCGGCGTTGTGCCCGAGCGAGGAGTAGAACACCCGGCCCTCGCCCCACGACTTCTTCCAGACCACCGGCACGGGCGCGTCGCCGAACTCCGGGAAGTAGGTGATCGCCAGCACCTCGTTGTTCGGGTCCACGTGCATGTAGTACTGCTCGCTGGTGACCGCGAAGTCCTCGATGCCCGCGACGATCGGGTCGTCGGAGACGATCTCGACGCCGTATGTGACGTCGCCGCCGCCGGGATGCGCGACCCACTGCCCGCCGACCATGAACTGCCAGCCCGTGGACTGGCGGAACGCGTCGCCCATGCCACCGTGCAGTCCGGCGATGCCCACGCCGCTCTCGACGGCCGCCAGCACCGGGTTGAGCTGCTCGTTGGTGATCTCGCCCATCGTCCACTCGGGGACGATCAGGTCGAGGCCCTTGAGCTTGTCAGCGTCCTCGAACGCTTCCAGCGTGTCGGCGACTTCTACCTCGAAGCCCCTGTCACAGAGTGCGGCAGCCAGGATCTTCGCGACGGGCTCGGGCTCGTGGCCCGCCCAGCCGCCCCAGACGATCAGCGCCTTCTTCATGTCCGCTCCCTCACTTGCACAGACTCTGCCGTGGCCGGTGGATTCTCCGCGCGGGCCTCTGTGACCTGCGCGTGCAATGAGAAAGGCCCGGCCGAGGTGGCCGGGCCTTTCGCTGAGATCGCTTGTTCTGGTGCGGCTCCCGCAAGCTCTCGCTACGCGGTGGTCAGTCGCCCGAGGTGGTGGTCCACATGCCCGGCGTGCTGTCCTTGAGCCACTTGGCGTGTCCGTCACAGAACGCGTAGTTGGCGCCGTCGTTGTGCCGCTCGGCGACGCGGGAGTTCGAGCCCGTGTCGATGATGTCCACCAGGTGGTAGTCGGCGGAGCCGCCGGTGAAGATCTCGGTGCTCACCGACTCGGCGATCATGATCGTGTCCGCGGGCGATGGAACCACGGCCATCTTGTTGGAGGGCACCATGGTCACCGAGTTGTGGTTCGCGTCGTGGCTGATTGCCGGCAGGGCATAGGAGATGATGCCCAGCGGGGGCAGGAATGGGCGGTAGTTGGCGGCGTTGTAGCCGTACTGCCAGCCGCCGGACGGGCACTCCATGACCTGGTAGTTCTTCACGTAGGGCTCAAGCATATCGCACCACCAGTAGAGGTTCGGGTGCGGCATGTACTGGTAGTACCTGCAATAGCGTTCGTCGTAGTCCTGGGCGTACATCAGGTCCGCCAGCGCAAGCTGTTTGATGTTGCTCAGACACGACGTCTGGCGGGCCTTCTCACGGGCCTTGGCAAAAACCGGGAACAGGATCGCCGCCAATATGGCGATGATCGCTATCACGACGAGCAGCTCGATCAGCGTGAAACCTCGGCTTCGTAGCATATGACAATGGCCTCCCTTGCCAATAGTGTATGCGACGTCCATGTGGCACGTTCCCGCTCCCCGATATGATACCTCCCCGGATTGTTAAGGAATTCATCCGTGCGTGGAAGAGGCCTGGCGCGATGCACTCCGGGCCCCTTTGATCGTCCGACCGTCACACAGGTTTGCTCACGACCGGCGGAGAAAGGCGCGGGGCAGCCATCATCCACGGAGGTACGAGCTATGGCCGTCCGCATCATCCTGCTCCTCGCGCTCATCACGCTCATCACGCTCATCCCGGCCCTCGCGGCCACCGACGACGCTCAACCGCTTGAGCCGAACGCGACCTTCACGCTGGAGTTCCCCGAGCTCCCGCCGACGCTGTGGTCGATGCACACCGAGACCGAGGACGTCACGCGCTGCACCGTGCGCCTGCCGGAGAACTACTCGCCCGAGCGCGACTTCCCGCTCTTCGTGTGGCTCAACGGCGGCGCGGGCGGCAAAGGCTCCGGGCCGGGGCGCGGCCCGGCGATCATGGAGAAGCGCGATTTCATCTTCGTTGGGATGCCGCTGTTCCAGGAGAGCCTCGACCGCTCCACGCCCGCCAACGGGCTCTACATCACCCCGGAGGACGATGGGGAGACGATCTGCCACGCATACCGCACGATGCTCGAGGCGATCTACGAGGCCGTGCCGAACATTGACACGGCCGACAACGTGTTCGGCGGCTTCTCCAACGGCGGACACTCGATCGCGGCGATCGTGGACACGGAGGACGAGTGGCTGCTGGAGCGCATGAGGCACATCGTCATCGTCGAGGGCGGGCTGTCGCTGGAGCACGGCGAGGGGCTCGCCGGCCGCAACGTGCTGTTCATGTACGGCGGCGCCGAGGACCGCTCGGAGAAGCTCGTGGCGGCCTTCGAGGCTGTGTACGAGCGGCTGGAGGCGGGCGGCGCGAACGTGACGCGCTTCACCATGCCCGAGACCGGGCACGCGTTCCCCGGTGCGTTCCATCCTACCGTGCGCGACTGGGCGCGCGAGGCGGCAGGCATCGAAGTCGCCCCTGAGGCGGCACCCGAGGCCGAAGCCGCCGCCGCGCCCTGAGCCTCAGCGCGCGCTTCAGCGCGCGCTTTAGCGCCGATCGAGCACGTCCTGCTCCACGCCCTCGAAGGTGTTGCCCTCGAGCGTGAGGCGCTCGATGCCCTCGGCGATGCGCAGGCCGATGCGGTTGCGCGACTTGGCTGTGCGGCGGGTATCGCGGATCGTGTTGTCGCGCAGCACGACGTCCTCGGCCGCGCCGAGCATCTCGATCGCCACGCAGTCGCCCTTCGTGCCGGAGTCCTCGATCACGTTGCGCTCGAAGACGTTCCGGTGCGCGTCGCGCTTGGTCTGCGGATGCGTGCGGAAGTAGAGCCCGTGCTCGCCGCTGCGGCGGACGACGTTGTCGCGGATCAGGTTGTCCGTGTCGCGATGGCCGATGGAGATGCCCTGGGTCTTCGTGTCCTCGATCGTGCAGCGCTCCAACACGCTCTCGCGCACGCCCCAGCAGAAGAAGAAGCCCTGACCGTTGCCGACCATCGTGCAGTCGCGCACCTGGCTGCGCTGCGAGCCGGAGCCGGCGTGCAGGCCGAGGTTGGTGTTGTTGATACACCGGCAGTCCTCGACGGTCACGTCATCGCAGACCTGCCAGCTCATGCCATCGGAGTTGTTGTCGCGGGTGGTCACGTTGCGGATCACGATGCGGTCGCAGTCCTGGATGAAGATGCCGCCGCCGTAGTTGCCGTTGAGCTCCTCGTTCTCCTCGCGATTCCCGTCGATGCACAGGCTCTCGATCGTCACGTCATTGATGTAGTCGCCCGTGATGATGGGGAAGAGCGTGGCCGCAACCGGCTCGGTGTCGGTCCAGAAGTTGTCGCGCGGGTCGCGGTCGATGTGCATGGTGTCGCCGTCGATTGCGAGGACTGTGTGCTTCGAGAAGCGCGTCGCCTCGTAGTGCGGTGACTTGCCGCGCAGCAGCAGCGCGCCGCCGATGCTGAAGATCGACGGGTCCTGCACGCGCACGCTCGTCCCATACCAGTCGATGTCATCGAGCAGCGGCGTGACCGTGGACGCGCACTTGCGCAGGACGGTGTTGTCTCCCGAGCCGACGATGCGCACGTGCTCGCGGATGAACAGTGAGTTGCCCATCTCCCACGTGCCGCGGCCGATCTTGACCGTGCCGCCACCGAGGCGCGCGACGTAGTCCACCGCGCCCTGCAGCACCATGTGCGTGCGGCCGACGAAATCCGCCTTCCTCTGACCGACGCTGACGGTGATGTTGGCGGGCATCGTGGGGCCTCCCGGAACGGCGGTGTCTGCAGGACACACATGATGAAACGGATGGCGACAACGGCGACAGGCAGGATCTCGTATTTCAGAAACAGGCGGATGGTCAAGCATCAAGTCGACATATCGGACGGAGTCGCGCTGGCGAAGGTCGTTAAGGAGGGGCGGCCCTCGCGCTGCGTCGTTTGCTGCGCGAGGGTGAGGCGCCGCCAGGCGCCGAAGCTTCCTTGCCCGCCCGTCGTGTGCCTTTCGGAGGGCGAACGACGGGCTGGCAGGGAAGCTGCCGCCCTCGCAGACGGCACTCGGGCGTCACTTTTCCCGCCGCCGGGGGCGGCGTCGGGAAAAGCAGCCCCTCCGTACGA
>JALGSW010000161.1 GCA_029821635.1 Candidatus Zipacnadia bacterium | reverse complement strand
GAGAACAGCCGGGAGGCGTCCGAGCGTGAGATGGACCTGATCAGCCCGCCGTTGGCGAATACCAGCACGAAGGATATCTTTTCAGCGGAGCGCTTTGAGATCGACTTTGCTGCCAGGACGGCGACCTGCCCGGGAAAGAAGACCACCGACAGGTGGTATGTCGGCGAGCGCGGCATTCGCATTCGGTTCAGGGCATCGGATTGCGCGGCATGTCCTTTGAGATCGCAATGTACCACGGCGGAGAAGAACGGCCGCAGTCTGCACATCAGCCGGTACTATGAGCAGCTCGTGCGCGATCGGGCACGCGTCGGGACGGCGGAGTTCCGAAAGTTATACAAGCTGCGCGCACCGGTGGAGGGGACGATATCGCAGGCGGTGCATCAGTGCGGGCTGCGAGTGAGTCGCTATCGCGGGCGGCTCAGGCGCAAATTCCATGCGCTGATGGCGGGGACGGGGCTGAACGTGAGGCGACTGGTTCAGCCGGGAGCGCGGTCGGTGTGGGCAATGTCGGTGAGGTAGCACGAAAGCAGGCGTACTGCGTCCCGGCGGCGCACGTGCCTGCCCTCCAGGCGCGGCATCAGCCTGTGGGCGTGAGCGAGCGCCGGATTCGGCTCCCAAGCAATGGCCCTGCCCCGCCAACAGCCACCGCCACAACCAAGTCGCACGATACACGCACGCCAGTGCACAACAGCCGCCAGAACAGCGGCGTCGTTTCCGCCAGCGCGGCGAGGCCCGGCTACTCGTTCCGAACGATGGGCAGCCTCGTCACGCGGATGCGCTCCGACTCAACCACGGTGATGGCAGCGCCCAACCGCTCCACCTGTTCTGAGCGCAGAACACGATGCATCAGATGCCGTGTCTCTGCCTCGGAGTATGTCCCTCCGCGGAACAGGATGATGCCCGGACCAGAGGCCCCGCTCAGCGCGAGCAGTTGTGGGAAGTCGAGGTCGGCAGTCACGACCACGCGTCCCTCTGCGCGCGCCCGCTCCATGATCTGGACGTCGGGAGCCATTGCGAGGCCCATGTCCGAGGCGTGCACAGCATCATGACCAAGCTCAGTCAGGAACTCCACGAGGCCGGGGGAAAGGGGCATGTCCACCAGGAAACGCATCACGGCAGCGCCGACACCTCCGCGCCCGCGAGCGTCGCCGCGTACTCCAACGCCTCGGTAATGTCCTCGCGCTGGAGGTAGGGATATGCTTCGAGGATGCTCTCCGGCGTCTCACCGGCCGCCAGCAGACCCAGCAGCCGCGAGACCGGGAAACGCAGTCCTCTGATGCATGCTTTGCCGCCGCACACTTCGGGTGAGACGGTTATCCTGTCGAATGCCACGTCAACACCGCCTCCTCACATTCAGCTTCCGACTGCACTCTATCATACTCCACTGCGGCGGGCAACGCCCCCTCCCCCGCTCCCTGTGATATAATCTCCTCCGCGTTCCTCCGATAGCCGACACGGGAGCCTGGCATGAATGACTTCGAGAAGCTCGGAGTGTTCTACCTCGGGCGGCGGCACGACCTTGAGCAGGTCCGCACGCTCGACGAGCTGCTGCTCTACGACGCGAAGGACCTCACCACCCACGGCGTCTGCGTCGGGATGACCGGCTCGGGCAAGACCGGCCTGTGCATCTCGCTGCTCGAGGAGGCCGCGCTCGACGGCATCCCCGCGATCGTCATCGACCCCAAGGGCGACATGGGCAACCTGATGCTCGCCTTCGACGACCTGCAACCCGAGAGCTTCCTGCCGTGGATCGACCAGGACGAGGCCACGCGCAGCGGCCGCAGTGCCGAGGAGCAGGCGGCGTCCGTCGCGGAGCTGTGGCGTAACGGCCTCGCGGAGTGGGGCGAGGGCCCCGAGCGCATCGCCGCCTACCGCAACGCCGCCGAGGTGGCGATCTACACGCCCGGCAGCACCTCGGGCCTGCCGGTGAGCGTCCTGAGCTCCTTCGCGCCGCCACCGCCCGCCGTGATGGCCGACTCCGGCGCGCTGGGCGATCGGATCGAGAGCTCCGTCTCGGGGCTGCTGTCGCTGATCGGCATTGAGGCCGATCCGGTGCGTAGTCGCGAACACATCCTGCTGGCGAACATCCTCAGCGCCGCGTGGCAGCAGGGCCGAGGCCTCGACCTCGCCGGGCTGATCCGCGAGATCCAGGAGCCGCCCTTCGAGCGCGTCGGCGTCTTCGACCTCGAGTCGTTCTACCCGTCGAAGGACCGCTTTGACCTGGCGATCGCGCTCAACAACCTGCTCGCGTCGCCGGGCTTCGCGGCGTGGCTGGAGGGACGGCCGCTCGACATCGCCAGCCTGCTCTACGCCCCCGGCGGAAAGCCGCGCATCTCCATCATGTCAATCGCGCACCTCTCCGACGCCGAGCGGATGTTCTTCGTGACGATCCTGCTCAACGAGATCGTCTCGTGGATGCGCGGGCAGACGGGCACCTCGAGCCTGCGCGCGCTGCTGTACATGGACGAAATCTTCGGCTACTTCCCGCCCACCGCGAAGCCGCCGAGCAAGAAGCCGATGCTGACGCTTCTCAAGCAGGCGCGGGCGTACGGGCTGGGAGTGCTGCTGGCGACGCAGAACCCGGTGGACCTCGACTACAAGGGCCTGTCCAACACCGGCACGTGGTTCATCGGCCGCCTGCAGACCGAGCGCGACAAGAAACGCGTGCTGGACGGGTTGGAGGGCGCCTCGGCCTCTTCGGGCGCGCAATTCGACCGCGCGCAGCTCGATGACGTGCTCTCCGCGCTTGGCAAGCGCGTCTTCCTGATGCACAACGTGCACGAGGACGCACCGGTGATCTTCCAGACGCGCTGGGCGCTGTCATACCTGCGCGGGCCGCTGACCACCGCGCAGATCGCCACGCTGATGGAGCCGCAGAAGCAGAGCAAGATCGCGGAGGCCCCGCCAGCCACCGGCCCTCTGCCGCAGGCGCCGGTCGCGACGCCAGCCGCCTCTCCGCAGGCGCAGGCCGCTCCGGCCCCTCCGTCACCGGTAGCGCCCGAGCCCGCCCGGCCCGCGCTGGACCCCGGCACGGAGGAGCTCTTCCTGCCGATCATGGGCGCGCATGGGAGCGCCGACCGCGTGGTCTACCGCCCGGCGCTGATCGGCGTCGCGGACCTGCACTACGTGGACGCCCGGCAGAAGCTCGACGCGTGGCGCACGGTAACGGCGCTCGCGAACATCCCGCGGGAGGGGCGCCAGGCCAACTGGGCGTCCGCGCGCATCATCGAGCGCGTTGAGCTGGACCTGCAGCGCGAGCCGGACCTGCCCACGGCCGAATTCGCCCCGCTGTCGGAAGAGGCGTGCGGCAGGCGCGCCTACGCGAGCTGGCAGAAGCAGCTCAAGGACTCGCTCTACGAGGACCGCCCGCTGCCGCTGTACCGCGCCGAGGCGCTCGGGATCATGGCGGAGCCGGGCGAGGACGAGGCGGCGTTCCGCGGCCGGCTGGCGCATCTGGCGCGCGAGCGGCGGGACCTGGAGGTCGGCAAGCTGCGGCAGAGCTACGGGAGCAAGCTGGCGCGGATCAAGGACCGCATCCACCGGGCGGAGGATCGGATCGGCGTCGAGGAGGACCAGTACAAGCAGCAGCGTCTGAACACGATGCTGAACGTGGGCGAGACGCTGGCGGGGGCGCTGTTCGGCCGCAAGCTCTTCAGCCAGACGGGCGTCGGGCGGGCCGCAACAACCGCCCGCGCGGCCTCCCGCACTTCGCGGCAGAAGGAGGACGTGAAGCGCGCCGAACTCGAGGTCGAGGAGCTGCGGGATGAGCTTGCGCAGCTTGAGAGCGAGCTTCGCGACGAGACCGCGAAGGTGGAGCTGGCGTTCGACCCGCGCACGCTTCAGATCGAGCAGGCGCCGGTGAATCCGCGCAGGAGCGAGATCAAGGTGCGCGTCTTCGGCGTCGTGTGGATCCCGTGGAAGGTCGGCCCGGACGGCGCATCGGCGCCACTCACGAGGCTGCCGGCTTGATCAGGGCGCGCCCTGCCAGACCGCCCCGATTCCGTCGCCCTCCAGCAGGTCGTCGAGGTAGGGCTGCATCGTTTCCGCCCAGATGAAGTAGCCCTTCAGCGACAGGTGCAGCAGGTCGCGGAGCTTCTCGCGCGAGATCGTCCCGTCGGGCTCCACGAACGCGTCGCTGATGTCGGCGAACCAGACGCGCTCGCCGTCGGCCAGCGGGGCGATCAGTACGTTCGTCTCGCGCACCCACGCGCGCGACGGGTTGTCCGGCTGTTCCCCGCACGGGAAGAGCCCCAGCAGCAGGATGCGCGTCTCCGGCAGCCGCCCGCGCAGGTACTCCACGATGCGCCCGATGCCCTCGGCCACCTGCTCCGGACTGTCCGTGCGCTGCAGGCAGTTGTTGATGCCGATCTGCAGCACCAGCACCTCCGGGTTCGCGCCATCGAGGTTGTGGCCCGCGGTGATGCGCCAGAGGATGTGCTCGGTGCGGTCGCCGGAGATCCCGAGGTTCGCGGCGTGCAGCGGCGCGTAGTACTGCTCCCACGCCTCCGTCCCGCCCTCGAAGCCAGACTGCGTGCGCCACATCATCGTGATGGAGTCGCCGAGGAAGATCACACGCGCGTCCTCGCGGGGCTCGCGCGCCAGCATGTTCGTGTGATAGGCGGGCCACCAGTCACCGCGCGGGGTGGGGATGCACGCGGGGTTGTCACTTCGCGCCATGCCCCAGACCTCCCACGGGAACTGCGCCTCGTCCTCCGCGAGGGCGAGCGCGCAGGCCGGCAACATCAGCAGAGCGAGGAGCAGCACGCGGGTCACGACGGGCCTCCCTCGGGCGCGGGCTCATCCGGCCAGAGCTGCGTCTGCCGGGCCCAGTCATCGGGCTTGAGCGTCAGGTCGATGCGCGCCTCAAAGAGCATACCCGGATCGCGGCGGCGATCGAAGGACTGCAGCGCCGCGCGCAGCGACGGCCGCACCGTGTCCTCGAACGCGACCTCCCCGTTCACCAGCACGCGCACCGGCTGCGCGAAGTCCACCATCTCGCGGCTGAGCCAGACGGTGAGGTCCTCGATGTTCCGCGCCTGCAGCGACAGGCAGTTGCCGCCCTCATTGCGCGCATGGACCGTCCCGGCGGGCACGCGCACCGTGTAGTGCCGGAAGTCCGTGGTGCAGTACGAAGCGATCGGCTCCGTCGGCTCGAGGTGGTCCATCTCCACCGACCCGTAGTGCGTGCGCCCGATGCTCAGCCACCACCAGTGCGGCGACTCGTAGAGCCGGAACGCGCCCTTGTGCGAGCAGGTCGCGATCTCCGCCGGGAGCGCCCGCTGCTGGTTCGGCGCGTGCTCGAGGAAGCCGAGGAAGCACTCGCGCGCGGGCGGCTCGGTGAACGAGTGCCCGCCATCGTGCTCGGCGTAGGTGTGCGAGAGGTGGTAGCCGCTGAGGATCGCGTGGGCCATGCGCGCGAAAGCGGCCTCCGTGAAGCGCGGGCGCTCGCCCGGCACGAAGTCGGCCGCGCCCTGCATGAGGTAGAAGTCCACACCGAGCAGGCCCTCGAAGAATGCGTAGTACCACGCGCCGGCATGGCAGCCGACGCTGGCGAAGCGGTCACCGATCGTCTGCACGATGTGGAACGCGCCGAAGCCGCCCATCGATTGCCCGGCGATGCACACGCGATCCGGGTCGATGTTGAAGCGGAACGCCGCCTCCTCGATCACCGCCAGCACGTAGGCGTCGGACTGCGGGTTCGACCAGCGCTTGTGCGTGGGAAGCTGCAGGTTGCCCGGCGCGACGGTGATGCACGGGAGCCCGGGCAGCACATCGCCGAACCGATCTCCCGCCTCGTGAACTTCCATCCACCGGCGGGCCGCAGCGCGCGGGGTGTCGCTCCCTCCCCCGTGCAGCAGCACCAGCAGGCCCGTGGGCTTCGCCGCATCGTAGCTCTCCGGGACGCAGAAGCTCAGCTCCTCGTCCGGGTAGCGCTCGCGCAGATGCGGAAGCTCGAAGCCTTCGCCGAGGAAGACCCCCGGCTCGCGGCCTTCGTGGCCCGCCAGCATGCACGACCGCACGAGCGCGCGCGGGTCGTCGGCCTCGTCCGGCAGCGCCTCGAGGATGGCTTCACGGTTCGCGTCCGGCTCGTAGAGCCAGCTGCGGATGAGCTCGCGCGCTCCGTCGGCGTCGCTCACGGCAGTCACTCCTCCGCCGGCCGCCACGCGTCGAGCAGCAGCCGGCCCTCGCCTGAGATGCAGCGGATCGTCAGCGTCGCGTCGTCACCGACCGGCAGGCGCCAGACGGAGGGCTCCTTCGCGTTCGGTGGCGACGCGAGCGGCGCCTCGCCCGCCGCCCACTCGCCCTCGACGGCCAGCCCGCGCAGCTCGACCACTCTGGTCGCGGGCGGCCCGCCGGGGCCGATGAGGGTGATCGTGACCTCGCCCACGCGTCCGGCGAGCAGCTCGCGCCCTCCCCAGCCGGAGAGGTCCGCGCGGCCGAACGGCATCACCTCGGCGCTCAGGCCCTGCGTCACGCGTACGCTCGTCAGGGCCTCGACCTCGCGCCAGCCGTCCTGCGCGCGCGGCGCGGGGTCGATGCCAAGCTGGTCGATCGCGAGCAGGTAGCCGCGGCTCGCGGGTGGCTTCGTGATGCAGGTGAAGCGCAGCCTCCCGAGCTTGCCCGGCGCGGGATTGAGCATCGGCGGCATGTCAAAGCGGTAGGCCTGGCGGTGCGGCCAGACCTCGTAGCAGTCCAGAGACGCCTCGGTGGTCGCGCGGCCCAGCACGCGGCCCAGGTAGCCCGCATCGCTCTTCGTGTATGCGACGGCCGCGGCGTCGTCAGGCGGCTCGAGCGTGATCGCGAAGGTGCCGCCGGCCATGAAGAGCAGCCGGTGCACCCACACGCGCGCGTAGCGGCTCTCCGGCAGCCACACCGGCAGGTCCACGTAGTCGCCGGGACGCTCGGCGTTCCACGCGAGGTAGGCGTCGCCGCTCGCGAAAACGTCCAGCGCTCCGGTGGCGGCCGCACGCACTTCGCCGGCGCTCGCCTCAGCGGCTGACGCGAGCTCCTCAGCCTCGGCGGCCCAGCCACCGGGCGCGGGCGTGCGCATCGCGTGCCAGGCGGTCGGCAACTCGACAACGCCGGCGGGGATCGCCGGAGCCTCGTAGTCGCCGTCCCACTCGTACCACAGCGCGCCGACTTCGGCAGCGGTCGGGCCATCCGCGCCCGAGGCCTGCCAGACGATCCGAGAGCCGCCGGGCAGGTCGATCGGGTCGAGCCACAGATGGCGGCCCGCGCCGCAGCGCCCGGTCGGCTGCAGGCTGTTGTGGTTCCACGCGAGCGCCGCGATCACGCTGCTGCCGCTCATCCCCTGCATCCCAAGCGGCAGCAGGCCGAAGCCGCTCGCGATCGGCCCGTCCGGCCCGATGAGCGCCACCTCGCTCTCACTGCGCCACGCCCAGTCACTGCCGTGGCCGGTCGCGAAGACCGACAGCCCGACCAGCCGCCCCTCACCCGGAGGCGCGAACAGCTCCGTCTCGCCCTCAACCGCGAGCGGCACGCGCACGCTGGTCCCGCACAGGCGCCCGATGCTCGCCGTGTCCGCCAGCGGCGCGACGAGGAGTTGAGCCTCGAAGTTCGAGGTCAGGCGCTCCGAGCGGTTCAGCAGGCCGAGGCGCAGGCTCCGCGCGAAGGGGATCGGCAGCTTGAGGTAGGCGACGACCGCCGGATCGACGCGCCCGCCGCTGCGCTTGTAGGGGTCCACGATGCCCGCGGCGTGATCGCCCGCACGCGGCTGCCACGCCTGCGGCCAGGGATGGCTGACGCCCACGAGGTCCACCAGCGGCATCCGCACGCTCGTCACCCCGTCGATCGTGAGCTCGATCACCTGGTGACGCAGCAGGTCCAGCGCGCCCGGCTGCATGCGCAGGCGCATCCCGACGACCTCGCCCGGCCCGTCGAGCGCAATCAACTCCGCGCGCCCCCCCGCGGGGCAGTACGCGCTCGCCCGCACCTCCCGCGCGCCGTCGTGCGGCGCGCAGGCGCTCACATCGCCGCTGAGCTGCTCGTGCGCCGCGGCCAGCGCGGCCAGGTACGCGTCATCGCCGAAGCGCAGCGCTGGGGGCGCGTCGAGCCGCCGCCATGACATCCAGAGCGCGTCAGGACGCTCGCCCACGGACACGCGGCAGCTCTGCGCAAAGGGGATCGGCAGCGCCGAGCAGTGGTACGCGCCGCCCGCATGCACCAGCGGCCACGCCCACGGCAGCGCGCCCCACTCCTCCGTTTTCGGCTCCACGTAGAGCTGGCGCCACTGCTCACGCGGGCTGCCGTCGAAGATGACTCGCCCATCCACCTCGATCGTGAGCGTCGTCGGGTAGCCGAGGACGAGGTAGTCGAGCACGCCCGGCCCGGTCAGTTCGACGCCGTCCGGCGCGCCCGTCGCGAACTCGCGGTCGTTGCCGCCCGCGCGGGCCAGCCAGCGGAGGTCGGTAAGCGTTGCCGGGTCGCCCGGCGCAGGGAGCTCCGCCCACGCGGCCGCACCCACCGTGAGGGCCACGAGCGCCGCCAGCAGCGTCACCCGCATCGCTCTCACTTCGCGCACCTCAGGCTCTCCCCCGCCTCGGCGGACGCGTAGATCGCATCGGTCACGCGCTGCACGGTGAGCGCGTCGCGCAGGCTCGTCATTGGCTCGCCACCTCCGAGGATCGCCTCGACGAAGTCGATCACCGGGCCGCGGTGGATCACCGGCCACTCCCAGGCCTCGTCGGCTGCGACCGCGGTCGCGACGCCTCCGGCCTCGAAGCGCTGCACGACCAGCCCGCGCGCGCCCGCGACCATGTTCAGGTCCAGCGCCCCGTGCTCGCACTCGATTCGCCAGCTCTCCCGCGGCTCATCGACCGCCGCAAACACCGCGCGGTGGTAGTCGAGCAGCGCTCCGCCGACCATCCGCACCTGCGCGGTCACCGCGACCTCCACGTCATTGCGCGGTTGCGCGATCGCGCGGAAATGCCCGGGCAGGCGCTCGATGCTCGCGAGCACGCTCTCGGGCTCCAGCGCCCAGCCGCACAGGCCGAGCATGAAGTCGAGATCGTAGCAACCCCAGTCGGCCAGTACGCCCTGGCCGCCCCAGCCGGGCCGGTGCAGGAAGAAGGGCGAGGTGCCGTCGTACTCCCCGTGTGGCGGGTGCAGCACGTTCACGCTCAGCCGCCGGATCACTCCGAGCCCGCCGGAAGCGAGGATGCGCGTGGCCTCGTGCGCGGGCGGGGTCGAGCGGAAGCGTGACGAGCAGCAGGCGCCGACGAGGCCGCCCTGTGAGGCCAGCATGGTCTCGACGTCGGCCCCGTTCACCGCCACGGGCTTCTCCACCAGCGCGTGCTTCCCGGCCTCGAAGGCCGCGAGCGTCGGCTGCAGGTGCGCTTCCGGGCCGGTCGCGACGACCACTGCGTCCACCGCCGGGTCCGCGAGCAGCTCCTCCACCCGCGTGTAGCGGCCGGGGATGCCGAACTCATCCGCGCGCTCGTTCACGGCCTCCTCGCGCAGATCGCACGCCGCCACCCACCGCACGCGCGGATCGTCCTGCGTGTTGCGGATGTGCGACGGCGCGATCTGCCCGCAGCCGATGATGCCAAGCCCGACTGACTCGCCCATCACTGCGCCTCCGGGGCCTCGTAGATCGACCGCATCTGCGCCTGCCGCGCGTCGGCGGTCAGGTTCGCATCGTTGAGCCACAGCTTCGTGCCATCGACCATCACGCCCGGCCGCACGTTGCCGTCACGGTCGAGGGGGATCACCGCGAGTCGCGCGTCGCTCTCGAAGCCCTCGGCCTTGACCTCCCCCGGCTCGTCCTGCAGCAGCACCCAGTACTGCTCGCGGAAGTGATGCGTGTCATCGTTCTCCACGGTCGCGTGCACGAGCGTGCGGCCGTCGTCATCGACCACGATGCGCGCCCAGTCGGCGAAGCCGGTCACGTTGAAGTCCGGTGGGTGCGGGAGCAGCACGGTCGTGAAGGTACGCGTCTCCCCCGCGCGGGCGATCCCCGTCCAGCTCTGGCGCAGTTGCGTGCCGGACATGCGGTAGGGGTTGTCCTCGTAGCGATCGAGGACCGTCACGCGCGTGTCATCGCGCGGCGCGAACTTCACCAGCAGGTCCCACGCGGGGTTGCGGTAGGCATGCACGCCGCGCCCGAGGCCGAGGCCGGTGAAGTAGATCCACTCGTAGTACGTGTTGAACCACTCATCCCCGCTCTGGGGCCCGAGGTCGCGCGCCTGCCAGCACGGCCCGACGCGCACCTTCATGTCCGCGTGGAAGGTCAGAGTGTCCTTCACCACCATGAAGCCGCTCTTCACGAAGACGATGTCGCGCACGCTGGTCACCGGCAGCCCCGCGTAGGGCTCCGCGCGCAGGCGCACGTACGTCACCTGCGGGTCGTCCACGAAGCGCGGGACCTCGGTCCGCAGCGGCCGCGGGTCGGCCGCCAGCCCCTCAAGGTCCTCGATCCAGACCACGTTGTTGAAGTCCTGCGAGCGCTCGTAGTAGCCCTGCCCGACCAGCAGCGCGCTGTC
>JALGSW010000160.1 GCA_029821635.1 Candidatus Zipacnadia bacterium | reverse complement strand
GCTCGCGTCGGTGTGCGGCCCGCGTCCGTCGAGGCCGCTCATGATCCGGCTGACGAAGTAGGGCCAGTCGGTCCAGATGACCTGCGGGACGGTCAGCGTGGGGCGCTCGGGGATGACGTCACCGACGCCGCCCGGATCACCGGGCCAGTAGCGCCGCACGCCTGCGTAGCGCCTCAGGAAGCCCACCACGCCCAGCATCGTCGCCTGCGGGGTGTTTCCCAGGATAATGAGAGCGTCGGGCGCGAGCGTGTGCACGAGGTAACCGTTCACGTTCGGGAATGAGTGCTCGCCGTAGCGCACGTCCGCCGGCGCGATCGAGCTGGTCATCGCACCAATCGTCGTGCCGACGTGGATCCGCGCGAGGCCCTCAGGCGCTGCGGCATTGTCGGCCACGAGCGGCAGCGTCGCGCCGGTCACCAGCTCGAGGTACTGCTGGAGCGAGCGCGCGGCGCGGATCTCCTCGGGGGCGTACTCGGCCGGGTAGACGATGGCCGCGCGCGCCTGCCCGTCCCGGGTGATGACGAAGTAGTCGGCCGCGCCCTCATCCGGCGGCGGCGGGAAGTTGAACTCGACATCGACGGCCTGCGCGGCGCAGATTCCTGCGCTGAGGATGATCGCGAGCGTCACGACGAGGCTGCGGCGCATGAGCGGACCTCCACGGGGCGTGATACCAGGGCCTTCGCGAGCGGGACGGCGAATCCCTTCGCGCAGGCGTACACGCGAAAGCGCCGGAAGCTTTGAAAAACTCCCGGCGCCTGAGGTCATCTGGTGGACGGAATGGGATTCGAACCCACGGCCTCCTCCGTGCGAGGGAGGCGCTCTCCCAACTGAGCTATCCGCCCGATGGATACTTATCATACAGCTCGTGATGGCGGCTGTCAAGCGTGGTATGAGCGCCCTTGACAGGCCGTTCGGGCGTACGGTATAGTGTCTTCACATCGCTGGCGGGTGGTGTAATGGTAACACGACCGGCTCTGGACCGGTTAAGTGCAGGTTCGACTCCTGCCCCGCCAGCCATTCCTCTTTTTGGACCTGAAGAAGTCCGCATGGAGGGGGAACCGCCATGCCTCCGACAAATGACGAACTCCTGATGTTCCTCCGTTGCGTCTACCAAGAAACAGACGGTCGCCTGCAGACGCCTGTCAGTATGTGGAACGTAGGCGAGACGCTGGATTGGGAGAAGCAGAAGACCATAGCCGTGCAGGAACGACTTACCTCACGCGGATATGTCGAACCCTCTGCATTGGGAGGGTCCATTGTCCTAACCAAGCGCGGGGTTGACCTCTGCGAGCAACTCCTGTCGATCGGCCCCGAACGCGAAGAGATCCGCATGGCCGTGTTGCGGCGCATCTACGAGATGGCCGATGGTAGCACGAGGATCATCGTTCCCCTGTTCGAGGCAGCGTCTGACATTGGCCTTGACCGTGAGCAGGCCAGCGATGTCTTCCACCATCTCACAGAAGGCTACTTCATCGAGGCAAAGTCGATAGGCGGCGGCGTGTCACTCACCACCTACGGGGTTGACTTCGTTGAGCAACACCTCATCGGGGTGGAACTCATTGAAGATGCAGTGAGGCCGTCCCAAGCGGAATACCCCCCTCAGATGGAACTGCCGCACACAGGAGAACGCCGCTACTCGTTCTTCAGTGTGGACATCTGCGACCATTCACGATTGGTGAAGACAAGCAGGCGGGCAGACGCGGGTCGCGCCCTGAATGGCTTCCGCAAACTTGTTGAGGCGAAGGTCACAGCGCATTTCGGACAGGTTCCTAAATGGGCCGGGGATGGAGGGATCGCCCTCTTTCACGGCGAGAACTCCGAGACCCGTGCTGCCGAAGCAGCAATGGCAGTACTGAACAACATGCGCTCATTCAACGAGCGCCAGAACAAGATGGAAGAGCCGATAGAGGTGAGGATCGCCGTCCACACGGGCTTCTTCGAACTTCCGGAAGATCCTGGCAACCTGCACGACGAATCGATCAACACCGTCGTTGAGCTTGAGGGGCGTACACCGCAGGACTGCGTGTGCGTCACTCAGGATGTCTACAAGGAATTGCCCGCCGACCTGAAGAGCGCATTCCATGAGTCTGGAGAGAGAGCTGAGGGCGTGCGCACTTGGGATTACTCCGGGAAAGGCGTCTGATGTGTGGTCACGGTCTTCCTCGGTGCCCCATTTCCCATTGTCGCTTACCGCCCGCTCAGTAACACTGCAGCGTCATCCAGCAGTCCTCGAAACGCCGCGCGGCCAGGTCCTCTTCGCGGATCATGAAGTAGAGCCGCCCCGCGTCGCCCCACATCCGCTGCGGCGCCTCCATCGTACCCGCCCGCAACAGCCGCGCACGGCGCGGGCGAGACAATTGCCCACCCTCACACCGCCCCCAGTCGCGAGATCAGCACCGCGAGGCCGAAGAACGCGATCAGCGATCCGGTGACGATCAGCGCCGCCGCGCCCAGTCGCTGCTCGCGGGCCCGCCGGATCGCCCGCCGCCACTGCCCGGGGCCTCGCGAGACCGGGTAGAGGCCCCGCAGGCCGCGCCGCAGTCCCGAGATGATGATCGCCAGGCCGCCGAGCGCACTGACGCCCGCGGTCCACCGGATCACTGTTCCGGAGAGATCGTAGCCAGGGGTGAAGTTCGGCAGGCCGGAGTCCTCGAAGAAGATCGCCGCGATCAGCAGGATCGGCATCGCGATGGCGAGCAGCAGTATCCAGCGCCGCTCGCCCCGCCGCCGCGTTCGCCGATTCTGCACCGCGACCTGCGTGAGTTCGACGGATTGCCTGCGTTCTGCGGGCCGGTCCATGCCCTCACCCCGCTGAGGCCACTCAGCTCCCGGCAACCACGCGGTAGACCATCATCGCGATGCCGCCGACGGCCAGCAGCGCGCCGGCCGCCGCCGTGGCGACCGCGCCCCGGTAGCGGCGCAGAGCCGGGCGGAGACGGTCCATGCCGCGACCTGCCAGCATCACCCCCACGACCGCGATGCCCATCGCCACGCTCATGATCACCGTCTGCGACAGGTCAATGTTCGGCGTGAAGTTGCGCAGTCCTGCACTCTCTATCGCAAGTGCGCCCACAAGCAGCAGCGGCAGGCCGATCGCCATCCATACGACCGGGCCCGGCCTCGCCGCCTGCGGCGTGCTTACGAAGTGCTCGCGGCGAATCTGGCGCGTGAGCCTCTCGGCGTGTGACATGCGCATCGTCCCCTCCGGCGTGATCGTCGCCGGGCGGAACGATGCAACTACCATGCCGCGCGCCTACAGCTTCTCCCGCCTCCGAAGCTGGCCACAGGCCGCCTCGATCTCGCGGCCCTTCGAGCGCCGGATCGACACGTTCAGGCCCTCATCGCGGCAGCGGCGGTAGAACGTGCTGACCGTCTCCTCATTCGGCGCCATGTAGTGGCGGCCGGGCACCTCGTTGTAGGGGATCAGATTCAGGTGATGCGGCTGGGCCTTGAGCAGCCTCACGACGCGATCGACATCGTAGTACTGATCGTTCACTCCGGCCATCATCACGTAGGCGAAGGTCACCGGCTGGCCCTTGCGCACCTGGCTGAACTCGTAGCAGGCGGCCATGAGGTCGGCGAGGTCCCAGCGCGCCATCCCCGGCATCAGCCGGTCGCGCGTGGCCTGGTCGGCCGAGCCGAGCGAGACCGCAAGCTCGGTCCGCGGGCCCTCGTGCGCGTAGCGGTGGATCGCCGGCACCACGCCGCAGGTCGAGACGGTGATGTGCCCCGGCGAGAGGTCCATCGCGCGCTTGTCCGTCATCCGGTCGATGCTCTCGCAGACCGCCTCGTAGTTGTGGAAGGCCTCGCCCATGCCCATGAAGACCACGTTGCGTATGTGGCCCTGCGTCGCGCGCAGTGAGATGAGCTGCAGGAGGATCTCCCCCGCAGTCAGGCTCCGATCGCAGCCGCCGATCCCTGAGGCGCAGAAGTCGCAGCCGACCGCGCAGCCGACCTGGGTGGAGAGGCAGGCGCTCTTGTAGCCCTCCATGCCCATGGCGACGCACTCGACCTCGCCGCCGTCGGGCATGGCGATGAGGATCTTGTGCGTGTCGGGGTCCTCGGCGATCGCGATGGGCTCGTACGGGCCGATGCTGAAGTCCTGCGCGAGTGCATCGCGCAGAGGCTTCGGGAGGTTCGTCATGTCCTCGAAGGAGCGGACGTCATTCTGGTAGGCCCACTCGAATATCTGTGCGGCACGGTAGCTCGGCTCGCCATGTTCCTCGAGCCAGTGCTTGAGTTCATTAAGTGCGACATCGTAGAAGAGTTCCATAGTAGGGGGCAGTGTACGCGGTTCGGGGCCAGTTGGCAAGCGGGCCGTGCCGTTGCCCAGCCGTACGGAGCGGCGGGGCTTTAGCCGCGCCGAACGGCCCACTCAGCGCGTGCAGTACTTCCGCGCAGCCGGGGTCGCGAGTAACGCAATGAAGACGACGTCCAGGAGCAGGAAGAAGACGCTGACGCCATCGAAGCCCCCGATGATGCTATTGCGAACCCCATAGAGGAAATCGAGCCCCAGCAGTACGATGGACGCAACCCAGCCCCACCGGAAGCCTTTCCAGAGGGAAGGTGCCGCTATCAGGATCAGCAGCGAGAGCGACATCCCGGCAATCATCTCAGGCACAAGCTCCCGCGGAGCCGGCGTCCCGCGCTCAGCCATCATCGCGGCACCCCGCAGGACGAACTGCCCGCCGATGAGGCCCAGCAGCGCGGACGCTGAGGCGACTATCACCACGATCGTCACGACGACCGGCCGCTTGCGCTGCGTGGCTGTCTGCACGATCACTCCCACCCTTTCCGAGTTCGAGATGGTTCCGTAGTGCCGCCTATGATAGCCCCTGCATCACCACGAACACGCCGATCCACGCGCGCGCGAAGTAGACCGCGTTCCACGTCCCATGCACCGCGAAGCCGGGCACGATGCTGTCGAAGCGCATCCTCAGCCAGCCGAATAGCAGCCCATAGAGCCACCAGACGACCAGGGGAAATGCGACCGCCGTGAGCATGCCGCCTGGCCCCAGCGCCGCTTTCCCGGCAGAGAGTGACGCAATCAGCCCCGGAACGTGCATCAGCACAAAGATCCCCGCCTGCGCCATGTTCGCCCGTCGCCCGCTGAGCCCAACTTCTCGGAACGCCGGGAGCAGGTGCCCGCGGAAGAAGTTCTCCTCCGTCCAGCCGCTGTAGACGAATCCCAGCAGCAGCACCCACATCAATGGGATGGGCATCCCGATGATCGTGCCGGCGTGGACGTCCTGGATACCGAGCGTCTCCTTGAAGTCCTCCGGCAACCCTCGCATGGGGCTGAATGACGCGACGATCAACGTGATGATCCCGGCGATGAGGAAGTAGCGGATCGCGTGGTGCCGCTTCCAGCCGATGTCCCGCAGTGAGCGGCCCTCAATACCCCACGGGATCAGCCAGCCGAAGAAGAGCGCTATGCCAAGCACATTGGCCGCCAGCGACAACCAGACCCCGGCGCCGAGGCCCATCGGGGGCATGAGAAGCATGCCGCTCCACCTCCCCAGCGCCGCGTACGGCACGGCGAGGCCAGCGATCCAGAACGCCACGACGATCAGCGCCCGCACCAGTCGCCAGCGCGGCTGCTCAGGCGGCATGCGGCGGCGCGTCGCAGCCAGAACGAACGCGCAGAGCGTGGCAGCGACCAGCGGCATGAGCATCAGCGCGCGCGGATTGTGCAGCCAGTCAGTCACCATCGGCGTCGTCCCCCCTGACGCTATCCAGCGTCTTCTGCAGGCGCTCACGCTGCTCGGGTGGAGCCTTGCGCAGTGCATCTTCGAGGAGCGCTACGGCCTCCTCCTGGCGGCCTGCGCGCTTGAGGGCCCGTGCGGCCGTGCCCACATACGTCGCGCATCGAGGGCTGTCCGGCTGCGTGATCTCCGCTGCTCGGACGGCCATGCGAACGGCGCCTTCCTGGCCGAGCAACCGTATGTGCGCCATCCAGAGGGCGTGCGCCGCGGCGGGCGAATTGGGGTGCCTCTCAGCGACCAGCTCGAAGAGGCGCGTCCCACCGTACGGGTTGATCTCCCCCGCGTCGATGGCGGTGGCAAGATCGCGCAGCGCGGCGGTGTCGATACCGGACAGCGGCATCTGCAGTTGTTCGCGCAGCTTCGCGCGGTTCGCGTACTCGAGCGCGCCGGCGAAGGCCAGCGTCATGGCCGCCGCCAGCGCGACCACGAGCCACGCGCGCCTGCCAGCGCCGGGGCGTGGCAGACGCCGACCATGAGTCGGCGAAAGGTCGATCTGCTCGACTGTCATGAACACTCCCCCTCACGACTGGACGCAATCGGAGCGCTCCGGAACGGCAACGGCTGCACGGGCGGGACGCCCGTGCCACGGGTAGGCCGGGCCACTGCCGTTCCTCCCCCACTCCCGCCGCCTACCCCCCCACCTGCACCTCGTACACCTGCGACCGGCCGCTCTCGTCCGAGTCGTACAGCACCCGCGTGCCGTCATGCGACCAGACCGGGTGCGGCTGGGTGCCGCGCTCGTGCGTGCGACCGTGCACGTTCGGCACGTTGCAGAGCTTGCGCGTGTCGCCGGTCGCCACGTCGATCAGCCACAACGCATCGCCCCACGTCGCGCCGTAACCGTCCGTGACGATCGTGGTGCCGTCCGGGCTGACCGACGGGTGGCCGATGTTGCAGTCCGAGACCTTGCGCAGGCCCGTCGCGTCCCAGTTCACCAGATACATCCCGTCCGCCGCGTTGAAGAGGATGCGCTCGCCGTCCGGATGCCAGATCGGGTGGTGTGCGATGGCGCACGAGAACGTCAGGCCCGTCCCGTCCACGCTCACCGTGTAAACCTCGACGAACATGGCGCGGCCCTTCTCGTTGCGCCCCGCAAATACGACGAAGGCCTTGCTGCCATCCGCATTCCACTTACAGTTCTGCACGTTCAGCCGCAGGTTCTCCTGCTCAGCCCGCTCGCGGTTGGGTGAGAGCGCCAGGATCGCGTCGATCGACGCAAGCAGCCGCCGGTCGCTGCCATCTGCCTCCGCCACGAAGAGCCCCTTCTCCGGCTCGCTCTCCGCGGAGCGCGTCTCGAGCAGCAGCCCCTGCGGCGAAACCTGACGCACGCTGATCGGCAGGAACTCCTCGCGGCCGTCGGCGAGGAAGTGCCGCACGCTCCCGAGAGTGCGCTGCCCGTCTATCTCGCGATGGTCGCGCCAGTAGACGCTCTCGCCATCGGGCGCCCACACCGGGAAGCAGCCGATGTGGTAGCTGAAGTCGTCGGAATCGCCCAGCCTGCGCATGTTGCTGCCGTCGGCGTCCATAAGCCAGACGGTCGTCGCGCGCTGGCCCGGCAGCGCCGAGCAGAACAGTATCTGCGAGCCGTCCGGGCTCCACGGATCGACGTCGTAGTAGGCGTGCTTGTCCTCGTAGGGCGAGTGCGTGAGCCGGACAATCTGCGCGCCGGTCTCCGGGTCGGTGAACTCCTCGGCTTCGCGTGCGCCGTCAACCCGAGCGGGCAGCATCTCATAGCCCTCCATCATCCGGATGTCCATGGCGCCGCCGCCCTCGACCGTGAACCTCAGCCCTTCAGCCAGCGCGGCATCGCGCTGCTCAATAGTAGAGGCTTGTATAGCATTTCCCGCCGGAAGCTCTACAGAGTTCAACACCTCATCGCCTGCCGAGACCGCGACCGAGGTCGCCTGCGCAGCGCTCAGGAGGAGCTGCATGTCGTAGTCGGCGGGCAGCGGCTGCAGGTAGGTCGCCTCGCCGGTCACGCGCACGCGCCCGGCTTCGATGACTTCCGCTCCCTCGGACCAGCGCGCCGGATCGTCCCACGCGCCCTCCCACGCGAGATAGTCCCCGGGCAGCAGCGCGCCCGGCGGAAGCTCGCGGAACTCAACCGCGTCGATCGTGATCGGCCGCTCGTCGCCGCCGACGACAATCTGCAGGCGCGCGTCGTCGATCGTTTCGGCGGGATCGAACACGTGCGTGAAGCGCCGCCAGCCCGTGGTGGCCCTGTGCCTGCTCATGCCGAGATTGACCGCCTCGTCCGCGCGGCGTCCGCCGAGGTAGAAGGCCCGCCCCGGTTCATCGGCCTTCGCCCAGACCGACAGCTCATACTGCCGGCCCTGCTCCATGGTGAAGCGGTCGAGCCAGAGGTGGATGTTGGTGCTCGCGGGGATGTCGTCCGGCGCGCAGAGGCGCTGCGGCTCAAAGCGCAGCGCGTGTGCTCCGAGCACGGCGTCCTCGGGGTAGCTCAGCTCCACCTGCGCACCACGGTTGAGCTGCAGCGTCCAGCCCTCCAGGTCACCCTCGAAGCTGGTGGAGGCGAGGGGCTCCTGCGCGTGGGCGATGGTGAGTGCGATGGCGACTGTTGCGGCGACGATCAGTGAACGCATCATGGTCTCCTTGATAGCAGCTACCAGAAACACGGCGACAGGCAGGCCGTTACTCCACGAACGCCTGATAGACCTGGCAGTGCCCCTCCTGGTCGGAGTCGTAGATGACCGACTTGCTGTCCGGGGCCCAGCCGGGGTGCGGGTGCGTCCCGGTCTCGTGCGAGCGGCCGTAGACCGTCGGGACGCTCGCAAGCGGCGTGACCTCGCCCGTCTGCGGGTCGATCAGCACTACCATGTCCGGGTAGTCGCCGCCAAAGCTGTCCGTGACGATCATCGACCCGTCCGGGCTGAATGACGGATGGCCCTGCGCGAGGTCACTGATCTTGCGCCTGCCGGTGCCGTCCGCGTTGACGATGTAGAGGCCGTCGGCGCAGTTGCCGATGACCTGCTGCGAGTTCGGGTGCCAGATGTGATGGTGGTTGAAGGTCATCACGAAGTGCAGGTCGCTGCCATCCGCGTTGGCGATGTAGATCTCCTTGACGAGCTGCGCTTCGCGCTCATCGGTGCCGACCAGCACCACCATCACCTTCGTCCCGTCCGGCGACCACTTGCAGTTCGTCAGCCCGAGCTTCGCGCACTGATCGTGGCGATCGCGGCTCGGCGAGAGTGCCTCGATCGCGGCGGTCTCGAAGAGCATCCGCGGGTCACCGCCGTCCTCCTCCGCAGCGAAGAGCCCGCGCACGGGCGCGCCCTCACCCACGCGATTCTCCATCCACAGCAGGTCGCCGGTCGCGAGCGACACCTGCCTGACCGGAATCGCGATCTCTTCCACGCGCTCGGAGCCAGGCCAGACACGCTTCATGCCGCTGACGCGCCGGCCGTCGGCGCCGGTCACGTGCGTGTGGAAGTAGAGGCTCCGCCCGTCGGGCGCCCACATCGGGCAGGCGCCGGTGTGCGCGCCGAAGCTGTCGCCGGTGCCGACCGCGCGAATGTTCGTGCCATCCGCGGCCATCACGTAGATCGTCGCGTCGCGCTCGCCCGGCAGGCATGAGCTGAAGGAGATCTGCGAGCCGTCCGGGCTCCACGCCGAGATGTCGTAGTAGGGATGCTTGTCATTGAAGGCCGAGTGCGTCAGGCGCACGATCCGCCGGCCGGTCACCGGGTCGGTGTACTCCTCGCGCTCGGTCGAGCCGTCCGGGCGCTCCGTCGACAACATCTCCGCCCCTTCGATGCTCACCACGCGGATCCCGGCGCCGCCGAGCGCCCCCACCAGCATCCGGTCGAAGCTCGCATCGTCGAGCGCCACCTCATGCGTCTCGCCGATCCGCAGCGTCGCCACGCCACCTGTGCGCTCGACGGTCAGCGTCAGTGCCTCGCCCGGCGACCACAGTTCCGACGCCAGCGGCGCGCGCAGCGTCTCCCCGCCCGCGAGGTCGCTCACCACGACCTCGTCGCCGATGGTCGCGAGCGTCGTGCCGCCCTCGCCCGCCAGCGCCAGCCGCAGCGCCTGTGCGCCGAACATGTCCGCGGCGAGCAGCAGCCGGAAGCTCTCCGGCAGGTCCGAGGTCAGTTCGGTCAGCCCCGCGAGCGGCCCCTCTCCCCCGCCGCCCGCGATGACCTCCGGCCGCAGCCACAGGCAGCCGCGAGAGACCGCGCCCGCGGGGAGCGTGTCGCCGCAGCTCGCCTCGCGGATCACGACGTCATCGACCCAGACCGCCGCGCTCTCGCCGCCGATCAGCACCTGCGCCACCGCGTCGAGCATCTCCTCGTCGAGCGCGAAGGGCTGCTCGAAGGTCTGCCACTCGGGCGTCACGTCCAGCGTCGCCACGCCCTGCGAGCGTGCCGCGCTGCCGCTCCGCAGGCGCAGGCCGACCTTGCGCGGGGCCTCGCTGCGCAGCCGCACCGAGTAGACGTAGTCGGTGCCGGCCTTGAGCGCGAGGCCCGCGTATTTCAGATGGATGTTGGTCTCGAAGGGCTGATCGTCTGGCGAGCACAGCGCCTGCGGCGTGACGCGCAGGCAGCCATCGTCCAGCGCCATCTCGGCCCGCGCGCCGCGGTTGAGCTGCATCTGCCAGCCATGTGCCTCGTCGTCGAAGTCGCTGGCGAAGCGCACGAGCGCCGCCGACGGGCCGGTCAGCTCCTCGTTGAGCCGCAGGAGATCGGCGGGCGCGAGCGACGCGTCGTCCAGCTCGCTG
>JALGSW010000016.1 GCA_029821635.1 Candidatus Zipacnadia bacterium | reverse complement strand
TATCCTGGTGTCAAGGTGCTCTGGCGCGGCATCCTACGACTTCACGACTTAGTTACAGGCTTCCTCCTCGCCTCCGGAGATGTGCGTAATGCATAGCCGTTCCGGAAGAGGGGGAGAAAGACGGTTGTGGCCCGGCGAGGACTGACCGATGGACGTAGAGGCCCTGCGCGCACAATTCCCGGTGCTCGAGCGGCGGATCGGTGACCGGCCGATCGTCTACCTCGACAATGCCTGCATGACGCTCAAGCCCGAGTGCGTGGTCGAGGCGATGGCGCAGTACTACCACCGCTTCCCCGCCTGCGGCGGGCTGGGGCGCGGCGCGCATGCCCTCGGCCGCGAGGTCGATGCGGCTGTCTACGCGGCGCGCGAGGCCGTCCGGCGCTTCATCAACGCCCGTCCGTGCGAGGACGACTGCGCCGACGTGACGCCCACGCGCGAGATCGTCTTCATGCGTAACACCACCGAGGCCGTCAACCTCGTCGCGCGCGGCTGGCCGCTCAGCGACGGCGCGGCGGTGCTCACCACCGACCGCGAGCACAACTCGAACCTCTGCCCGTGGCAGGACCTCGCCGAGGGCGGCCGGGTCCGGCACCTGTGGGCGCCGACGAGAGCCGACGGGACGCTCGACCTCGCCGCGTATGAGGCGATCCTCGCGCGCGAGCGCGTCGAGCTCGTGAGCGTGGTGCACGTCTCGAACCTCGATGGCGCCGAGCTGCCTGCCACCGAGGTCGTCGAGCTGGCACACGCGCACGGGGCGAAGGTGCTGCTCGACGCCGCGCAGTCGGCCCCGCACCTGCCGATCGACGTGCAGGCCCTGGACGTGGACTTCCTCGCGCTGTCGCTGCACAAGCTGTGTGGCCCGACCGGCATGGGCGCGCTCTACGCCCGTGAGGAGCTGCTGGCCGACCCGCGCTTCCGGCCGCTGCTCAGCGGCGGCGACACCGTCGAGGACACCGCGCTCGGGCGCGCGCCGGCCTACCTGGAGGCGCCCTTCCGCTTCGAAGCGGGACTGCAGGACTACGCGGGGATCATCGGCGCGGGGGCGGCGGTCGAGTTCATCGAGCGCATCGGCGTCGAGGCGATCGCGCGACACGTGGCCGAGCTCAACGCGCACCTCGCCGCGCGTCTGGCGCCGCTGGCCAATGAGTTCGAACTGCTCGGCCCCGAGGACCCGGCGGCGCGGCACGGCATCACCACGCTGGTCTGCCGCCGCCGCGGGCTGGTGTCGCTCTGGGATGAGGACGTGGCGGGGATCGCCGCGATCCTCGACCGCCGGGCGAACGTCATGGTACGCAGCGGCGAGCTGTGCGTGCACTCATGGTTCACGCAGCGCGGGATCAGCCGCGAACGCGACAAAGTCCGCGCATCGCTCTACGCCTACAACACGCGCGAGGAGTGCGACGTATTCGTGGACGCGCTGGAGCAGGTCGTCGCGCTGGACGAGTATCAGATGCTGCCGAGGATGACATGAGCGAGCGCAGCGTCATCCGGGCCTACTACGACCGCGTGGTCGCGGCGGACTTCCCCGGCGCGGGCACGATCGGCGAGGATGAGCCGCGCATCAAGGCCGTCGCGGTCCGCGGCTGCCACGGGAACACGCAGAACCTGCTCTTCTTCACGTTCACGGTCGAGGATGGGTGTCTGCGCGGCATGAGATACGAGTGCCAATACTGCGACCCGACGATGTATGTGACCGCAGAGCTGCTCCGCGAGCTGCTCGACGGGCAGCCGGTGGCGCGCATCGGCGAGATCGACGATGAGGAACTGACGGAGGCCCTCGGCGGCACCAGCAGGAAGGTGCTGCGTGAGGCGCGAACGGCTTTAGGGCTGCTGGCGGAGGCGGTGTAGGCCCCACAGCCAGCGCGGGCGTGGGTGCCGTACGGAGGGGCCGCCTGAGGCGCGAATGTCGTTTGTGAGCGCCGAAGCCGGCCCGCGCGTCATGGCGCTCAGGCGGCCCCTCCGTACGACGAGGGCGCGCCGGCGGGATCGGGCCGCATTTGACCTAACACAGACAGGAGCCTGTGCAATGCTGTCGGAACTGATGGACCAAGCCAGCTCACTGGAAGAGCAGGTCAACCAGGCCTGGGATCGTCTTTGACCTCTCCTCGCGTGAGGACGAACTCACGGAGCTCGTGAAGCGAACCGAGGCCCCGAGCTTCTGGGACGACCCCGAGTCGGCCCAGAAGCACATGCAGCAGATCACCATCGCCCGCGGCGTCATCGAGCCGTGGCAGGAGTTGTGCGCGAAGGTCGAGGACCTGACCATCCTCGCCGAGCTCGGCCTCGACGAGGACGACGACAGCATCGAGGCGGAGGTGGAGCGCGGCCTGCGCGAGGCCACGCGCAGCTTCGAGCGCCTCGAACTGCTCGCGATGCTCTCGGGCAAGTACGACTCGAAGGACGCGATCGTGATGATCACCGCCGGCGCAGGCGGCACCGAAGCCTGCGACTGGGCGGCGATCCTCTTCGACATGTATCGCTTCTGGGGCGAGGCGCACGGCTACGCGAACGAGGTCATCTCCGCCGTGGACGGCGACCAGGCCGGCTACCGCAACGTGACGGTCGCGGTCAGGGGCGCGTGGGCCTACGGGTACCTGCGCGCGGAGGCGGGTGTGCACCGGCTCGTGCGCATCTCGCCCTTCGACGCATCCAAGCGCCGGCACACGAGCTTCGCGTCCGTGGACGTGATGCCCGACGTGGGCGAGGACGCGGACATCGAGATCGACCCGCTCGACCTGCGCGTGGACACCTATCGCTCATCGGGCGCAGGCGGGCAGCACGTGAACAAGACCGACTCGGCGGTGCGCATCACGCATCTTCCGAGCGGAATCGTCGTGCAATGTCAGAACGAGCGCAGCCAGCACGCGAACCGCCGCACGGCGATGAATCTGCTGCTCTCGCGGCTTGTGGACCTGCAGCTCAAAGAGCGGCAGGAGGAAGTTGCGGCGCTGCGCGGCGAGCGTAAGGGCATTGACTTCGGCAGCCAGATTCGTTCGTATGTAATGCAGCCCTACCGAATGGTGAAGGACCATCGGACGGACGTGGAAGTCGGAGACGTGGACGCGATCCTGCACGGTGAGCTGGATCAGTTCATCCGGCCCTACCTGCTGCAGGTCGCGGGACAGAGGGGTGACGAGGAATGAAGACACGCATGGCGCGGATAGCAGGCGTGGCACTGGCGCTGGTGCTGGTCGTGGCAAGCGCGTACGCGCAGGGCACGACCTCGGGCGAGCTGACCTCGGCCAACGCGCAGCGGGCGGAGACGTCTTTCGGCGACCTCGCCGCGGACGCGCTCGCACAGGCCGCGGGGGCGAAGATCGCGTTCGTAGCAGCGGTCTCGTTCAAGAGTGGCACGGTGCCGATCGGCCCGGTCACGAAGGAGAACGCGGCGCTGCTGCTGACGCAGCCGAGTGAGACGTGGGCGGTCGTGGGCCTGAGCGGCGCGAAGCTGCGCGAGGCGCTGGAGCGGAGCGTATCACGCGCGCCCCGGCCCAACGCGGGCTTCCTGCAGCTCGCCGGCATCGTGCTCACCTACGACCCGGAGGCCCAACGCAACGCGCGGATCGGGAGCCTCACGGTCGCTGGCGTGGAGGTGGACCCGGCTGCGACCTACGAGGTCGCGATGCCGCTGTCGCTGGCGAAGGGCGGCTCGGGCTACTTCACGGTCTTCGGCGAGGGCGACATCGTCCGCAGCGGCGACACCGAGCTTGCGGACGCGATCGTGAGCTTCGTGGCGGCGAAGGACAGCGTGAGCTACCCCGGCACGGGCCGGATCAAAGTGGCGGAGTAGCCTGCGGCCAGGACGCCCCGGCGTGGCACGGGCACCGTTCCGTGGCACGGGCGCCCTCGCCCGTGCGCCATTCGTGGTTTGACGGCAGATACTGGAAGAGGCCGGTGGCGGACGCTACTCGCCATCGGCCTCTTCTTTGACAGGCTGGAAAGCCTGTCCTACGTGACGGGCTGGGGAAGCTGTCCTACTCCTCTTCCACCGGCAGCAGCTTGCTCTGCGTGTCCACGAACATCTCCAAGAACACAGTCGCCGGGCCGGCGGCGCCGGTCAGTGCGCCGGGCAGGTTGACCTGCATGCTGACCTGCGTCTTCTCCATCGTCGCCACCGGCCGCCCCGCCTCGATGTCGAACCACGAGCGCGCTTGCGTGGTAGTCGAGCCCTCCATGCCGAGCATCGTCGCCAACTGACCCAGCGCCGCGGGCTGCATGCATGTCGCGCTGTCGAGCACCGCGCACTCACGACCCTCGAACTCGAGGTTTTTCACGTACTTCGTGGTGATCTCCAGCGGTGCGGTCTGGCCCTGCACCTGCACCTCCGGCGCGTTGCCCGCCCACTCGGCGCCGGGCTTGACGACCTCTTCCGGGAAGGCCGCGAGCTTCTGCCCGAGGATCATCCGGTTCAGATCGAAGCCGCCCGTGAGCATCTTCGCCATCTCCGAGTTCCACGGGCTCTGCGCGCCCTCCTGATTCACCGTCTGTGTGAGCTGGAGGTCGAGGATTTCGCCGCGCGGGCTCATCTTCGTGCGCATCTGGATGTCCTGACTCGGCGGAGGGACCGGGCTGCCGTTCATCGTCACCGACAGCTCAGCGATGTCCACGTCCGTGACGGTCGTGAAGTTGCCCTCCTCGTCGATCTCCTCGATGACCATGTTCACGAGCATCTTCCCGACCATCTCGATCGCCTGCGCCTGGCCCATCACGTGCACCGAGCCGACACCATCGACGCTCGTCTCATACGCGAGCGTCTCGCCCTGTTCGTAGGCGTAGCGAAGCAGGACGGGGTCGGCGGCCACGGCCTCATCCGCGGCAGGTGGTGCGTCCTGCGCAAAGCACGGGAGCGCGAGGACCATCATCGTGCACAACGCCATCAGCATAGCGCGGGGGCAGCGCATCATCATTCACCTCGTGGGTTTCGCGCCGGCGGTTGAGCCGGCGGTCTCAAGTTGCTCCTTCATCATCCGCCACGTCTCGCGCGCCCCGTGCACCTGCGCCTCCGTCACCTCGCGCGGGCTGTAGCTTGCCAGCACGTAGGCACGGGTGAGGCGGTCGGCGGCACGGTCGGGCAAGTGCAGATCGGGAGGCAGCGAGCGCAGGAACTCGAGCGCGGTCTGGTCGTCGCGTCGCTCGTGCCCCCCACGGGCGGAATAGACCTGGAAGGCGCGGTATACGTAGCGTATAACCTCCGCCGGCGCCAGTCCGTCCGCCAGGCCTCTCGCGAATATATCGACAAAGGGATCAGCGGGAAGGTTCCCGGCATCTGCAGGGACGCGCACCCGCAGCCCCAGCCGCGCGAGCCACAGCAGGAAGCGCCGCCAGCCTCGCGCGAGCGCCCGCACAGCATAGCCCGGGAGCCTCGCGAGGTACTTGAGCGCCTCACGCACCTGCTCGCGGTAGAGCCACAGGAAGTACGCGATCGCGAGTGCGGCCGCGATCAGCAGCACGATCAGCAGCAGGCGCGCGAGGCCTGACGGCGGCTGTTGCGGCTCCGGCGCCGCGGGCTCCTCGCCCTGCGTGGATGGCCGGCTCTCCTCACCCTCGGCTTCACCCTCGCCTTCGCCCTCGCCCTGCTCATCACCGCCGGAGGAGGCGGCGGGGCCCTCCTCGGCGCCCGCGCCCTGCTCGCCCTCCTCGCCCTCAGTGGAGGCGCCATCCTGGCCCTCGTCGCTCGCGCCCTCACCCTCATCCTCGCCCTGACCGGCCCCCTGCTCGTCGCCGCCGGGGCCCTGACCCTCCGGGCCGAGGCCCTGTGCCGGGCCCTCGTCCACGCCCGGACGCTCCGAGTCGGTCAGCCAGTCGGGGAGCTGCACCACCTGAGGATGACCCTCTGGTGTTGGCGAGCGTGGCATCTGCGTCGAGAAGACCACGATCAGCAGCGTCACGATCGCGCTGGCGACGATCCACGCGGGCGTCACCGCCGGGGCCAGCGAGATCCCCCGTCTCCGCACCTGCATCCGCAGCGCCGAAAGGTTCGTGAGCGCCAGCAGCAGAAGCGCAAAGAGCACGTAGGCGGACATGCACCAGAACGCGACGACCGAGTGCCGGCTTTCCCCGCCGATTGTCCGCTGCCCCACCGCGAAGAGCACCAGCGCGGCGAGCGAAACCCACAGCACGAGCCTGCCTGGATGCCGAGGGCGGGCGGCGGAGTGATCGACGTCCTCGGCGGGCGCGCGGTCCTCGGGGTCGGGGTACTGCCACTCGTCGGCCAGCAGCGTCCAGAAGCCGCCCTCGAGCTGAGTCTCGACGTTCTCCTCGAGCGTGGCCTCGCGCGTGACGGCGCTTGCGGCCCACCAGATGACGCCGACGAGCGACCAGTTGAAGAGCAGCGCGAGCAGGTTCGAGTCGTTCGCGCCGCCGTAGAACGATCCCGCGCGGCCGGTGTAGACCCAGACGAAGACGAACATCGCGAGGCCCAGCAGCGCGGAGTAGTAGCCTGCGATCGCCGCGCCACCATACTTGGTGCGGATGCGCGCGATGCCGATGGTTGCCAGCAGGAACCAGAAGACCACCCAGCGCAGCGGCCCGACGGCGTACTGCGCGGCGAGCGTCGCGCGGACCTGGATGAGGTAGTAGAGCAGGCTGCCGAGCAGCCCGAAGACGCAGACCGGGATTGCGACCTCGGTCAGCCAGTCGAACTCAGGCAGCGGCTCGCGCTGAGCCGCCGCCGGAGCGGGCGGCTGCGGCGCCGCATGCCCATGCGCTGGCGGAGGCGGCGGAGGAGCCGCGTTCGCCTGTTCGTGCGTGGAGTTGTCCTGTGGCTCATCGGCTGGCACTGGCTGGCTCCTGTAGACAGCGGCACTCGTTTGCCATACGGAGGGGCCGCACGAGGTGCGAATGTCGTCTATGAGCGCCGAGGTCGGCCCGCGGTTGTTCCCACCGTCGCGGCCTCAACGGCCGATGGGCCGACCTCGTGCCGATCGCTCGCGCGATCGACACTCGTGCGGCCCCTCCGCACTACCCGCGTCATGCGCGCCCCGCCATTGCTGTTCTCCCCCTCTCCCGCTTGCTCCGCGCCGTTTGCGGAGCCAGGGAGAGGGGGCCGGGGGGTGAGGTAGTCGTTGCCGTTCCGGGCGTCACAAGCTGATCCCGCCCAACTCCACCTCATCCCGAATGTGTATCGGCCGTATGCCCTCCGCTTCGAGCAGACCCCTTACCTGCGCGTAGTTCGCCTCGTTGGAGACGATCATCACCGCGACCGTGAAGCCCGCGTTGCGCATCTCCACGAGGTGCGGGAGTATCTCACGCGAGATCCCCGGCACGATCGCCAGCGCAGTCGCCTCGCGCGGCCAGGTCTCATACTCCTCGGAGATCAGCTCGCCGAAGCTCAGCGCGTCGGTCATGCGCAGGCGCGCGAGTGAGCGCATGATCAGGCGCAGGTTGTGCTCGCCGCGCCGCACGGGGATGCGCACCGGCGTGAGGCGGTCGGTCTGCTCACGCTCGGCGAGGAGCTGGTAGATGCGCGGGCGCGTTGGCGCAGTCATGCGCTCGATCTCGTCGGGCATGATGTCCGACGCGTCGCCTCCGTTGCTCACGAAGCCTACCTGCTGGCGGCGGTCGGCGATGTGCGAGGCGATCGAGGCGGCGGCGGTCACGGCCAGCTCGGCGCGCTCGCGGCTCTCGCCCCATGCCTCGCGGCGGAAGTCGAGGATGATGTTCGCGCCGACCAGCGTCGAGTACTCGTAGACGCGCGAGTGCAGCGTGCCGGTGCGCGCGGTGGCCCGCCAGTGGATGCGGCGGAGCGGATCGCCGGTGCGGTACTCACGCACGCCCGCGAGGCGCGTCGGGTCCTCGACCAGCCGGCGCTTCACGACCGTCTCACCCATCGGCCGAGAGGTCGGGATGGCATACTGCGCGAGCGGGATGACTTTCGGGTAGACGGTCACGTAGGCGGCGTCCTGGCCGGTGGCGAAGCGGCGGTTGAGGCCGAAGAAGTCGCCGCTCTCGAAGAGCGTGGGGCCTATGCGGAAGAAGCCGCGACGGGTGCAGCGCAGGCGGTATTGCAGGCGGGTGGAGGCGAAGGGCATGAGCAGGTCCGCGCGCGCCCAGGTGCCCGCGGCCTCCAGCCCGCGCGGGATGATGTCCTCGGCGACGAGCCAGATGGTCGGGAGGGCCTTCTGGTTGCGCACCGCGACGGTGACGATGAGGTCTTCGCCGATCTCAAGGTCGTGGGTCGTGACGTGGCGCTCGGTCTGCAGACGATCGAGGGCGGTGTGGGTCATGGCGTACGCGGCGAGGCTGACCGCGCCCAGCGCGTAGAGCGCGAAGGCGAAGAAGCTGAGCTTCATGATCACGGCGGCGAAGAGGAACCCCGCCGCCGCGACCAGCAGGATGATGCGCTGCCAGTTGATGGTGCGTGTCATCGAGTGTGTGTCATCCTATCCGTCGGTGCACGGACAGGAGTGTCCGTGCCACGGAGAAGCCGCCATTGTCGTTCTCCCCCTCTCCCGCTTGTCCCGCCTGCCGTTTAGGCGGGACCAGGGAGAGGGGGCCGGGGGGTGAGGTGCCGTACTACGCCTTCTCGACCGGCGCCGGGATGCTCCCCACGATGGTGTCCACGAGGTCGTCCACGCGCTTGCCCCGCAGCCGCGCCTCGCTGGAGAGGATCGCGCGATGCCCCAGCACCGCCTCGGCCACGAACTTGATGTCGTCGGGCAGCACGAACTCCCGGCCCTCCAGCGCGGCCAGCGCCTGCGAGGTGCGGTAGAGCGCGATTGAGGCACGCGGCGAGGCGCCGAGCGCGAGGTCGTCGTGCCGGCGCGTCGCGTGCACGATCCGCACGAGGTACTGGCGCACCTTCTCATGCACGAAGACCTCGCGGACCTCGCGCTGCGCCGCGACGATCTCCTCGGCGCTCGCGACCTGTCCGAGGTCGCTCAGCGGATGGCCGAACTTGAGGCGCTCGAGCACCTCGTTCTCGTCGCTGAAGCTCGGGTAGCCGATCGACAGGCGCATCAGGAAGCGGTCGAGCTGGGCCTCGGGGAGCGGGAAGGTGCCCTCGTGCTCGATCGGGTTCTGCGTGGCCATCACGAAGAAGGGCGCGGGCAGCTCGCGGGTGACGCCGTCCACGGTGACCTGGCCCTCCGCCATGGCCTCAAGCAGCGCGGCCTGCGCGCGGGGGGTGGCGCGGTTCAGCTCGTCGGCGAGGAGGAGCTGATTGAGGATCGGGCCGGGCTGGAACTGGAACTCGAACTCCTTCTGATTGAAGACGGAGACCCCGGTGATGTCCGAGGGCAGCAGGTCGGGGGTGCACTGCACGCGCGCGAAGGACGCACCGATGGAGGTGGCCAGCGAGCGCGCAAGCATGGTCTTCGCGACCCCGGGGACGTCTTCGAGGAGCACGTGGCCCTCGCAGAGGAGTGCGATGAGCGTCAGGCGCACGGGCCTGCGCTTGCCGACGATGACTTTCTCGATGTTCTCAACGATGCGCCTGCCCAGCGCCGCTACGTCGGCCACGTGGCGTCAACTCCTCCGCGTGTCTTCGCGTGTCAGAGCAACATCCCCGTCACAAGGATCAGTTCGAGGCAGTTCAGGATTACGAGTCCTACAGAGACCAGGCCCAGCGGGATTGCCGCGATCAGGCTCCATCCTGCGCGAAGGGCCACCGCCGCTCCAAGGGCTCCGCCGATCATACCCACCATCGGTGCCCCCACCACCAGGGCGTAGAGGCATGTCAGTTCGACGTTCGTTGGCTCGACCCCGTACTCCGCGGGATTCCCGGGCCAATCAAAGAAGAGGTACGCCATCGCGAAAGGTGCCACGCCGACCGCAAGTAGAACCGCAATGAGCGTACCAATCCCCGTCAGCCACGGATGCTCACGCCAGAGCCATGCCATCAGCGGGCCCCCTCACTACCGCGTCATCACAAGATAGACTGTCGCGACCTCCGGATCATCCAGATCAGCCTGCGCCAGCACATTCCAGGTCTCGCTCGCGAGGTCCAGCGGGGTGCTTGCGGAGGCGACGCTTTGCGCGGCCTCGGGCCGCCAGACTTCGAAGTGATCGCCAAAGCCCGGCTTGCTGCGTCCCTCCACAATCCGCTCGCCGCGCTCGAAGGTATCCTTGAAGCGTTCGGACTGCAGCAAAGAGATGGCCTCCTCCCGGGGCATACGCAGCATTGCCCACGCGAAGCGCCCCTGGCTTGCTGCGGGGGCGCTGTAGCGGGCCTCGACGATCTCGGTATTCTGAGGCAACTCGATCCCGGTAAGGCGCTCTATGCCCGCAACCGACGTCATGGCAAGGCTCCGGGGCATACGGCTCGCGGCGGCCAGAACGCTCGCCGCAAGCAGAAGCATGACGACGAGCCCGGCGACCCACAGCTTCGCGCCGAGCGGCATCGGCTCAGTTGAGCGCGCCTCGTCGGCCATGCGTGCCCCCTGCGCTTCGGAGTGCGGCTTGCACTGGACTCAACGGTCGCGTGGCAGGATGCGTTCCGGTGGGGCGTGTCGCGCTACGAATCTCTGGGATGGGCGCGATCTACGTCGTGGGCAGCCACGATCCACTTCGCCACGTCTTCCACGAAGAGGCGAGCCGCGCTTAGCAGTCGGTCTGCCTCCGTCTCCGTGATCAGGCCCCATTCATCGTACTCAGCAGCGTTCCGCTTCCTGCGTGCCTGCTCGAACTCAGCCGCCTCCGTGGCCCATCGCCCCTCGGCGGCCACACGGAGGAACCGGAAGACTGTCTCATGGTGCCCGGAGCCCGCGACCGGCCTGTAGCCCTCGGTCCCCATGACTGCCTCGGCGGCCGCGCGAGCGGGGTCATAGGCGAAGACGAAGCGTCCGTCATTCGAGAGACCATTTACTCCGGCGTCACCAAGCCGTGCTTGCGCTATCGTCAGCGCGGCGATGATGTCATCGGCATCGACCGAGTGTCGCCTGATGCGCCCGTCACGCAGCAAGTCGTCGTAAGCCATCTGCTTCCCCTCTGACGCATATCATCGGCCCGGCGAGGACGCGAGCGAGGAAGCCCTGTCCTTCGGCGACGCGTCGCTGGTACTCCTCTGCCGAGTAGTGCACCATGTTGACCAGCCGCCCAGTGCGATTGCGCGCCTCCCAGGCGATTTCCGAGAGGACGCCACCATCAATCTCTCCCACCACCAGCACGTCCACGTCGCTGTCCGGGCGGTCGTCGCCGCGCGCCAGCGAGCCGAAGATCACCGCCACCTCCACGCCCTCCGCGTCGGCGAACAGCTCGCGCAGCACCGCCACCACGCCCGTGGCATACAGGCACATCGAGCGCAGCCCGCGCAGCAGCGGAAACTGCTGGTTCAGTGTGTAGGGCTTCGCCGCGCCGATCGGCTCGGCGGCCTTCAGCATCCCCAGCTCCTCCAGTCGCGCAAGCTCCTTGCCCACCGCGCTCGCCGACATCTCAAGCTCCCGCGCCAGCTTCGCGCCGACGATCAGCGCCTCCGGATGCGCGCAGATCCATGACAGCACCGCCGCGCGCACCTCCGAGCCGAACAGCTCGCTCAGTGCCCGCTCTCCCCATGTCGTCACGCGTTCCTCCATAGCAATCACCGGTGGGAGTATATACGCAAATCGCGCAGAAAGCAACGCGTTTTGCGCAACTACTGCGGCACGTCGGGTCGCGGTCTGCGGCACAGCCCGTGCACACCAAGACCCATCAGCAGCGCGCCGAGCAGGAACCAGGTGCCATCGGCGGCGAGGTTCACGCGGTGGATATCCTGCGCCGCCCACGCCACGAAGACCTCCCGCAGGTCGGCTTCGGAGGCGCTCACGTCGCGGAAGTGGTCGTAGTCCGCCTGGAGCTGGCCCCAGTCGAGGAGCGCGGCAGCACGAGCACGATTGTGCGGGTCATCGGTGTCCCCCTGTCACGCGTCAGTCAGCGCCGGCAGCCAGCATCTCCCCCACGCTCATCCGCCCGACCGGGTCGCTCGCGAGGCAACCCAGCACGTAGGGGCCCTCGGGGACGACCACGATGCGCGCGTCCGGACCATGCTCGGCGAGCGCGCGCTGCAGGGCCTCCTCGACCGTCGGCGCTTGCTCGAACGGCGTCCGCTCGGCGTCCTCGGCGGAGAGGTCGGAGACCGCGATCACGCTGCACCTGCGCAGCACCTTCTCCACCACGTGAAGCTGCCAGGTGTCGATGCAGATCTCGCCGGTGCGCAGGGCGTGCTCGATGCACGCGTGCACGTCCTCCTGGCAGATCAGGCGCGCGAAGTCCGGCGAGCCGAGGCCCTCGGCGTTCTGCTGCGCGATGATGATCGTCCCGCCGTCGCGGCAGATGAGGCCCGCCGCGACGATGCCCTTCGTGGACTGGTAGAGCGTGAGGTCGAGCGGGTAGCCGCCGCCGGAGGTCACCACGATCTCCGCGGGCTCGTCGAGGACGACCTTCGCCTGCTGCTCGCAGCGCGCCATGGCAGCCTCGTGGGCCGCGCGCATATCGCCCGCAAAGACGCCGGTGATCGCGCGCTCCTCATCGAGCGTCACGTTCACAACGAAGTCCGCGCCGCCCGCGAGGTCTGCGACCTCAAGCGCCTCCTCGTGGACGGGGTTGCCGACGAGGTTGCCCGCGCGCGCGGCGTCGGGTTCGAGGAGCTGCGGCCCGTGGAAGGCCATGATCGTCGCGCAGCCGGCCACGCCGGGGCAGATCGCTTTGCGGCCGCCTGAGTAGCCGGCCATCAGGTGCGGCTCGACGAGGCCGGTGAGGATGCGCAGGTCGGCGTCCATGTAGACGCGATCGACGAACGCGGGGGTGCCGCGCGAGGTCTCGCCGAGATGCACCTGCTCGTCATCGACCGACGCGCGGTGGTTCACGACGCGCACGCCGCTCGCGAGCACCTCATCGCCGCAGATCTCGCGCACCTCGGCGTCGGTGGCCGGGCGGTGCAGGCCGGTGGCGATGAGGATCGTGACGCGCTCGGCCGGGATGCCCGCCTCCGCGAGCGTCTCGAGGATCGGCGGGAGGATGACCGGGTTCGGCACCGGGCGGGTGATGTCACTGACAACGATGCAGGCGTCCGTGCGGCCCTGCGCGATCTCGTTCAGCGGCTCGCTCTCGATGGGCTCAGCAAGGGCGCCACGGATCGCCTGCACGGGGTCGTCGAGCGCGGGAAGCTGCTTCTGGCGCAGCACGGCGGCTATGTTCTCGTCGGGAAGCTCGACCGGAAGACCGTCACGACCGTAGCGCAGTTGGGCGATCATGGCATCATCTCACGAGACGGTGTAGCGGCTGTTGGGGCCGTCGAGTTGCAGGCTCCAGGCGGCGAGGATGTCGCGGCCGAGGAGGACTTCTGCCTGCCCGTTCACGCCGAGAACTAGGATTCTGTCGAATTCCCTCTCCACGTCGTCAGGCCAACGGTCATCGGCGACGCGCAGAGTCACCTCGTAGATCGGCCATTCGCACTGCTGTCCATCGTAGGACTGGCATTGCGCGACGCGTCCTGTCCGGATCGCGCCGATCTCGTCGAGTAGCTTCGTCGGAACAACGGTGCGGGTCGCGCCCGTATCCATCTTCGCAGTCACCGGCTCCGCGGTCCCCATGAGATACTCAAGCTCGATCTGGACGGCGGGGAAGGGCGGGAATTCAGACTGAGAGTACGCAACGGGGCTCATTGCTCGCATACGATGCTCCTCGGGGCGTCCATCTGCATGCCGACGGGTTCGGGCTCGGGGAGTGGCTCGCCGGCCATCACCACGAACAGCGCCTCCGGGCGCCTCAGGTGGCTCAGGCCTTCGCGCGCGGCCTCACGGGCGCTGTCGCCGACACCAATCACCTCACCGAGGTGCATCGCGATGTAGCGTCCCGCGAACTCCTCGCCGAGCTGCTGGCGCCGGCGCTCATACGCTTCGTGGTCATCGCGCCAGGTCCATTCTCCCGCATCTGCTCCTCCGCCCGGCGCACCGTCGAGGATAGTGACAGTCAGACCACGTTCCTCGGCGATTCGCCGGACAGTCGCCACCGTCTGCTCATTGTCACCGGTGATCAGCAGTCTCTGGACCATGCCTCGCACCTCCATCCGTCGCCATTCCCCTTCTGCACCCATTATACCCCCACCCGCCGCGTACGCAAAGAGCGGCGCGGGCCTCGGGGGCCGCACGCCGCTCGTGATGGTCCTGCCGTCGCGTCCCGCAGTCCTACTCGACCAGCCCCGCCACCATGTCGCCCGCCTTGGTGGTGGAGACGCCCGAGCGCGTCGAGAGGTCGCCGAGCTTGCCCGACGCCAGCGCCGCCGCTACCGCACGGTCGATTGCCTGTCCGCACTCCGCCTCGCCGAGGTGCTCCATCATCATGCCCGCCGCTGCGATCGCCGCAACCGGGCAGATCACGTTCTGGCCGGTATACTTCGGCGCGCTCCCGTGGATCGGCTCGAACATCGAGACGCCGTTGGGGTTGATGTTCCCCGACGCCGCGACACCCATCCCGCCCTGGATCATCGCGCCGAGGTCGGTGATGATGTCGCCGAACATGTTGCAGGTCACGATCACGTCGAACCACTCGGGGTTCTTCACCATCCACATGCAGCACGCGTCCACATACGCGTGGTCGGTCGCGATGTCCACGTACTCCTCACCCACCGCGGCGAAGGTCCGCACCCACAGGTCATGGCCGTAGGTGAGCACGTTGCTCTTGTCCACCATCGTGAGCTTCTTCTCATCGCGCGTCTTCGCCAGCTCGAAGGCGTAGCGGATGCACCGCTCGACGCCGCGCCGCGTGTAGATGGCCTCCTGCGTGGCGACCTCGTGCTCGGTGCCCTTGCGCAGCGTCCCGCCGACGCCCGCGTAGAGGCCCTCGGTGTTCTCGCGCACGACCACGAAGTCGATGTCCGCCGGGCCCTTGTCCTTCAGCGGCGTCTCCACGCCGGGGTAGAGCTTGATCGGGCGCAGGTTGATGTATTGATCGAGCTCGAAGCGGAGCTTGAGCAGGATGCCCTTCTCGAGAATCCCGGCGGGGACGTCGGCGTGGCCGACCGCGCCGAGGTAGAGCGCGTCCATCTCGCGCAGCTCTTTGAGGACCGAGCTCGGGAGGACCTCGCCGGTCTTGAGGAAGCGGTCGCCCCCGATGTCGTAGGTGGTGGTTTCGTATTCGACGCCGTAGATCTTCGCGGCGGTGTCGAGGACCTTCAGGCCCTCGTCGACGACCTCGGGGCCGATTCCGTCACAGGGAAGCACTGCTATCCGGTACATTCGCGAACTCTCCTTGCACAAACGCCGCCGTGACACGTTCTCCCCGGCGGGTCTTTGTTGGTCGAGGCTGGTAGCTCAGTGGATTATATCAGAAGCCGCGCACAGGCGCAAAACGGCAGCGGAGGGAAGGGTGAAGAGTGAATGGGGAAAAGGGAACGGCGCAGCTTCCGCCGGGCGGCATCCAGAGACGTTCGTGGCGCAGGCTTTCCAGCCTGCGGTTGTTGCGGAGGTCAGCCCTGTCCCGGTCGCGAACCATCCACCACAGCCATCGTCCCGAAGGGGGAGTCCGCCTGTGCATACAGCGCAGGGCATTCGCGGACAGTGCCCCCGGAACGGCCATCGCCCCATCGGTCCTGTCGCTCAGTAGTGGGAGGCAAACGCGATGCCCGACCAGAATGAGACAATCGCGAGGTACCTAACGTCGATAGCGCCCCTGAATAACGAAGCGGCACGTGCGCAGGCCTTCCGCACACTGCTGAGTGACCTGTTCGGAGATCAGCCCAACTTCCTGCGCGACCTCCTTGGCGGAATCGAGCACCGGGTGGAGATACATGGAGACGCTTTGGCCCGGCGAGGCCATATTGACTCTCTCTGCGGGAACATAGTGATCGAGGTGGAGTCGACCATCGACGGCAGCATACCGGGCCCTTCGGCGACAGGGCATCTCGGGGAGGCTCAGGACCAACTCCGAGGTTACGTCGCAGGACTGTGGACGTTGGAGCCGCCCGGCGAGAGACGGCCCTACCTGGCAATGGCCACCGACGGCGTGCGTTTTGCGCTGTACACCCCCACCATGAACGATGGGGATGCGGCCGTAGTGACAGCTGGTGACGTGGCCCTGGAGGTATTGACGCTCGAACTGATCGATCTTGCCGAGTTGCAGGCACGTGGCGTGGCCTACGAGTGGCTAGATAGGTACTTCCTGCGTCAGACGATGAGGCACCCGACGGCAACGGAGATAATAGAGGACTTCGGACTCCAGAGCCACGCATTCCAAGTGTGCTACGGAGACCTGCGGGAGCTTTGGTCCGCGGTTGCGTCAGAGGATGAGTACGCCGTCCTCTACGACAGTTGGGACAATTACCTGCGAATAGCGTACGGGAGTTCGCCCGACACAGAGGACGGGATCGATCTCTTTGTAAGACATACGTACTTGGCGACACTGGCCAAGCTGCTCGTCTGGGCGAGATACCACCAGGGCGAGGTCACGGCAATCCCGCACGACAGTGACTTGGCAGAGATACTCGCGGGCCAAGCCTTTGAGCGACTCGGGATTCGGAACTTCCTCGAAGAGGATCTCTTCTCTTGGATCGCCCGCGAGGAGACTCTCGACCGTGCGTTGTTCACCAGTCGCCGTCTCTACCGGAGCTTGGCCAACTACACCCTCACGTCACTGAGCGAGGACGTGTTCAAGGCCCTCTACGAGCAGCTGGTGGATCCCGCAGGACGACACGACTTGGGCGAGTTCTACACCCCAGACTGGCTTGCTGCACAGATGGTGGAGCATCTGCTGAGTGGGCGAGCAGCAGACGCCAGGGTAATCGATCCGGCCTGCGGTTCTGGCACATTCCTTTACCATGTCATCCTCCATAAGAAGGAGCGACTTCTGAGCCAACACGGGGAACCGTCCGCCCCCAGCCTATTGGCGAGCATCGAGGACCAAGTCGTGGGCATCGACGTGCATCCGCTTGCGGTCACGATCGCGAAGGCGAACTACTTGCTGGCTCTAGGCGACCTGCTGGCGGACAGACGCGCATCCTTCTCCGTCCCGGTGTACCTGGCCAACTCCATCCGGCGCCCGCCAGAAGAGACGCGCATGGTGCGGCGTTACGATGACCTCGTGGGCCGTCCTCTCCAACCGGACCTCGATGAGGATATCCAGATATTCTTCCCATCAGCCCTACTCCAGGACCACCGTTTGGCTGACCGCCTCATTGACGCGTGCCGAGGGTACGCACGACAGGCGGTGGAGCATGGGTCCGACCTTGAGGGGTTTCGTCAGTACCTGCTTCGACAGGAGGCCTATGCCTCGGAAGACGAGTCGCTCTTTGGGGCCCTCTTCGACATGGCCGAAGCACTGAGAGACTTCATAGAACGGGGTCGCGACACGATCCAGGCCTACATTCTCAAGAACATGTATAAGCCTGTCTTCTTGCGCGGCGAATTTGACGTCGTCATCGGCAATCCCCCGTGGCTCTCGTACCGGTACCTCCGGACGCCGGAATACCAGGACGAGATACGGGGCTTGATGGAGCGCTATGGGCTATGGGGCGGCGCGAACGTGGCAACGCAAATGGAGCTTGCCACTCTCTTCTTCGCTCGCTGCAGCGACTGGTATCTCGGTGAGAACGGAGCCGTCGGCTTTGTCCTGCCGCGCAGTGTGTACAACGGCCAGCAGCACCACAGTTTCCGGTGCGGCAACTTCCGCCACACAGGCATGCGCTTCGACGAGTACTGGGACCTCCACGCGGTCCGTCCCCTGTTCCGAATGCCCGCGTGCGTGCTCTATGCCACAAAGGCCCCTGGTGCGGAGATCACGTACCCGGTCCCGGGGCGGAGATTCCAAGGCGTACTGCCGCGCAAGAACGCCGACGTCGATGAAGTTGCGGACCTCCAAGTGGAAGAGGTCGAGTACTCACTTCATGCGACCGACGTCCGGTCATTTATCGCGGCTGCGGACGAAGCTGCGACCCCCTTCGTCACTCCGAGCGAGTACGCGGATAGCTTCAGTCAAGGAGCGTCTCTGGTCCCGCGCGCGCTCTGGATCGTGGAGTCCGGAACGCATTCCCAACTGGGATCCAACAATCGCGCCCCTATCGTCCGTACCTACCTGGGCACCGTCGCGCGGGCCCAAGCCCCATGGCGGGACGTGAGGATTGACGGCAATGTCGAGAGTGATCTTCTCTACGCAGCGCTTCTGAGCCGTGACCTCATAGCCTTCTATGCCCTCGGAATCCATACCGCCGCGCTTCCTGCATTGCCAGCGGGCGATCGCTTCCGCCTGCTAGACCAAGCGGCGCTCCGGGAGGAGGGATATGCTCAGATGGCGGCCCGCATGGCGGATGCGGAGACGATCTGGGAGGAGCATCGCACGGCAAAGTCAGCGAGACACACGCTACTCGAGTGGCTTGACTACAGGGGGAAGCTCCACAAGCAGAATCCAGGTGCAACACACATGGTCGTCTACGCGGCAGCAGGAACCCATGTCACTGCCGCCACAGTAGAGGTGCCCGTTGACGCACCGCTGATCATCGATACCACGCTCTACTACGGCGAGACAGCGAGCGCGGACGAGGCGCACTATCTGTGCGGCATACTCAATTCTCCGGCGTTGGGGCAAGCGCTGCGGGTAAGGCAGCCAAGAGGTGAGTTCAACCCTCGACATGTGCACAAGAAGGTCTTTGATGTAGGTCACATCCCGCCGTATGATCCGCTGCTCCCCGCTCACCGTGAACTCGCCGCGCTATCGGCGCGCGCAAGGCAGGCCGCGGAGGCGTGGTGCGAGGCACGGGTGCAACAGGAATTCGATGGCGATAGCGTTGCCGCCATCGAGAGCTTCCGCCGCGCCATTGAGCACACGCGGATAACCGCCCGTGCACACCTTGAGCCCCACTATGCTCGGATGTTGCCGCTCGTGCGCGAGGTAATCGGGCTGTAGGAACCGGCTGTTCGCAATGCTGCCCTGGGCCATCGCGCCGGAGGTGTGGGAGTTCCAGGTGGGCGGCTACCAGGTGCTGGGCAAGTGGCTGAAGGACCGCAAGGGCCGGACGCTTTCATACGAGGACATCCAGCACTACCAGCGCGTGGCGGTGGCGCTGGAGCGCACGATGGCGCTCATGGCACAGATCGACGAGCGGATCGAAGAGTGGCCGATTGCGTGAACGGCGTGCGGGCAGGGAAGCCTGCTCCACGAACGACACAGGCCGACGCGGGGGTCGGCCTCTCCAACAGCAACGGCACGACGCATCCATACGACGTGAGACCGCTTGCGGTCTCCATGCGTCGCTCCGAACGACAACGGCTGGACGGCGCGCCCTACTGCGGTTCCCCCACCGTCAGCCCCTCGATCGTCAACTGGTCCTCGGGGATGTTGGCGTTCACCAGCGGCGGGCGGGCGTCGGCGCCGCGTAGCTCCAGGCGCACGTCGCGTAGCGTCACTCCCTCCGCAGCGCGCAGATACAGCCCCCACGCGGGTAGCGGGCCGAACATCCCCGCCGCCGGATACGCCTCCGGACGCTCGCGCGCCTCGGCCTGCGCCTGTTCCTCCGTCCCGCCGCCGGGGCACGAGAGCCGCACGTCCTCCAGCAGCACGTCGCGCACCGGGTGCTCGGGCAGGCCCGAGATGAAGCTCGTCTCCAGCCGCCGCACGATCAACTGATGCGCCATCTCCGCACCCTCGATCCCATGCGCTTGCAGCACGTCGCGGTAGGGCACGCCCGCCATCTCCGCGTCGAGCCCGCGGATCACCACGCCCTCCAGCGAGCCGACCACGCGCTCCTCGCCCGCGGCGAAGTAGCCCTCACGCAGTCGCGCGCCGAGGCGCATGCCCAGCACGCAGCGCGACGCCCGGGCCCGCACGTTCTCGATGCGCACGCCGGAGGTGTTCGCGCCATCGACCGTGTAGAGCCCGAGCGTGGTGCCGCCGAAGGCCTGCAGGCCGTCGCAGACGATGCCATCGTAGATGCTGCGCGTCTCGGTGCCGAGCTTGAAGCCGCTGGCGTAGGCGTAGACGATGTTGCCGACCGCGCGGATGTTGCGATTCTGCTGCTCCGCGGCCATGCTCTTGATGACGATGCAGTCATCATCCGACGCCACCACGCAGCCCTCGATCAGCACGTCCTCGCAGCCGCTGATGTCGAAGCCGTCGTTGTTGCGGCCGGGGCGCACGCAGGTCAGCCGGATGTTGCGCAGCGTCAGGTCGCGGCAGCGCACGTAGTGCTGGGTCCACGAGCCGGAGTTCGTGGTCGCGATGCCCTCGATGGTGACGCCGCTGCAGTTCTGCATCCGGATCACGTTGTGCCGCCAGCCGCGGTTGGGGCAGAACTCACCGTGGGCGTCGATGGTGCCCGCGCCGGTGATCGCGATGTTCTGCGCGTCCTCGGCGTAGATCATCGCCCGCGGCTCGTAGTCCTCGCGGTTGGTGCTGCCAAGGAGCGTCGCGCCCGCGGTCAGGTGCAGTCGCACACCGCTGCGCAGCCTCAGCGTGCCCGTGCGGTAGACGCCCGCGGGCACCACGACCATCCCGCCGCCCGCGCCATGCGCGGCGTCGATGGCCGCCTGCAGCGCCCGCTGGTCGAGATGCGCGCCATCGCCCGTCGCGCCGAAGTCCAGCGCGCTGAGCACTCCGTGCTCGTCGGGCCGGGGCTCCGCGAACTGCCGCTCCACCGCCGGCGAGGCGGGAGGCGGCCCGACCATCTGCAGCGCATAGGCCAGCGGATCGGGCTCGTCCGGAGCGGGACCTCCCGGATGCACGGGCACGAAGCGGTCGCGGCGCGTCCCGTCGCCGAGCTGGCCGAAGCCGTTGTGCCCCCACGCGAGCAGCTCGCCTGTCTCCGTCATCGCCAGCGTGTGATAGGCGCCGGCGGCGATCGCCGTGAGGCCCTCAATCTGCACGGGCTCCGCATCGGTGAGAGTCGAGATGGGTTGCGCGCGACCGCGGTTGTTCGCGCGGGTCGGCGGGACGCCCATCGCGAGGCCGCCGTAGACGTTCCAGCCGCACGACCACGCGCGCCCACCGCGCTCCAGCGCGTAGCTGGTCTCCGAGCCCGCCGCCACGGTCGCGATGTCCGCGAGCACCTCCCCGCCCTGCCGCCCGCCGATCATCTGCGTGGGCGTGGTCACCTGCATGTGTGCGCTGGTCGCGATCGACTCGCGCGTCCCGTGTCCGAGCTGCGCGTAGCCGTTGTAGCCCCACGAGAAGACGCTGCCATCGTCGCGCACCGCGACCGTGTGGTAGACGCCCGTGGCGAACGCGCTCACGCCATCGAGCACGCCCTCACCGCCCGGCCCGAGCACCGGGGCGGGCAGCGCGTCGGCGCGCGTCAGGGCATCCTCAGCGCTGAGCGACACCTGCTCACCGGTGTCGAGGTTGCGGAGGACCAGGCGCATCTCCTGCGCGTAGTCGTTGTCGCCATCGTTCGAGCCGATCAGCACCTCGGAGAGGTCCAGCGTCACCGGCCGGCCGAACTGTGCGCCCGCCGGGTAGACGATCGTGCCCGCCATCTCCACGTAATCGGCGCGGCGCCTGAAGCTCCCGGTGAGCATCGCGGGGCCGGCCGCAGCGTCGCCAACCACCAGCGGCGGCCCGTCGAACTCGTCGGTCAACTCGACGTGGTCGGCGGTGTCACGGTGGCTCGGGTCGGTGTAGGTGTACGAGAACGCGATGCTCCAGCGCCCGGCGGCCTCGGGCGTCCAGGGGAGCTGCAGGCTCACGCGGTACATGCGGCCCATCTCGGCGAGGTGGCCGCGACCGAGCTGTCCCTCATCGTTGCCGCCCCACGCGACCAGCGTACCGTCCGCGAGCCGCGCGACCGTGTGATACGCCCCGCAGGCGATGGCGTTGACGCCGCTCAGCCGCTCCCTGCCGCCGGGCGCGAGCACCTGCACCGGATGCACGCTCCAGCGGTCGCAGTCGCGCACGCCATCGCCGAGCTGGCCCTGAGCGCGCGCCCCCCACGCCACGACCGTGCCGTCGGCCAGCAGCGCCACGGAGTGATCGCGCCCGCCCGCGACCGCAACCGCGCCCTGCAGGAAGCCCTCACCGCCGACGCCGAGCACCCGCACCGGGACCGCGCTGCGAGCGTCCAGCCCCCAGCGCCCGTCGCCGAGCTGGCCGAAGGTGTTGTCGCCCCACGCCCAGACGCTGCCGTCCTCACGCACTACCAGCGTGTGGTAGGCCCCGGCGGCAACCGCCACGACGCCCCCGAGCGGGCCTGCGCCGCCCGGCCCGACGACCGGTGTCGGCCGATCGACGGTCGCGAAGTCGCCGCTGCCGAGTTGGCCCATGCGCCCCTCGCCCCATGCGCGCAGAGTGCCGCCGTCGTCGAGCACAACGCTGTGCCGCCAGCCCGCCGCGATCTGCTGTACCGCGAAGCCGCTCATGCTCGTCAATCCCATCAGCGCCGCGATCGCGCTCAGTCGCAAAGCCATCATCGGAACCGGCCTCCAGCGTGCGGCGGTCATCATCGTCCGGTGATCTTCGACGCAGAGCGCGCGGGGGCCTTCGGGGTCGTTGCCCAGTCGCGTGGAGCGGAGGGGCTCCGACGCTCGTAGCGAACAACTCGGCGCCGCTGAAGCGCCGCCGCTCCATACGGCCGGGCAAGCCTCGCAGGCAGGTTCGCGCGCTTCGGGCGGGGAAGGTGTGCGCGCTCGACAGTCGCCCCGGAGGAGAGGGCACCACACCCAACGCGGGCTACTCGCGCGACCCGGCCGCGCCGAACTACCTTTCGCCCGAGATGCAGCGTATCCGCGACTTCGGCAACCCGGAGCACTGCCGGCTGCTGCACGCGGCGAACCCGAACCTGAAGATCGTGATCGCGCACGGCGTGGATGACCGCACCTGCCCGGTGGTGCCGAAGATCCGGCAGTTCGCGAACATGGTGGAGGCGGGCCTCGACGTGGACGGGCACTTCTTCACCGCGGCGGACGTGGATGGCTCGCTCATCACCACGACCGGCCACGCCGCCGGCGACCGCGAGCAGATCGTGCTGCAGTTGGCGAGTGATTACGTGCGCATGGCCCGCCGCCTCGCCGAAGCCGCGAAGGAGATCAACCCCGAGCTGCTGATCTTCTGCAACGGGATCGGCTACGAGGCGCAGGAGGACTTCGGGACCTACCTCGAGTTCGAGTGCCTGCCCACCGGCGGCTGGGGCTACGAGTCGCTGCCGATGGGTGCGCGGCACCTGCGGACGCTGGGCAAGCCGGTGCTGAACATGACCGGGCGCTTCCACAAGTCCTGGGGCGACTTCGGCGGCATCCGCACCGAGCCGAGCCTGGAGTATGACTGCCTCTACGGCATGGCGAACGCGATGCGCACGACGATCGGCGACCACTTCCACCCGCGCGGGGACATCAACCGGCCGGTCTTCAACATGTACAAGCGCATCTACGACCGCCTGCAGCGTTACGAGCCGTGGCTGGAGGGTGCGGAGGCGGTCACCGAAGCGGCGGTCGCGTGGCCGGCGCCGTATCCGGGCTACGAGTTCCGCGCGCCGGGGAAGTGGGACACCTACTGCGACTTCATCTCGTCGATCAAGGGCGCGACGCGGGCGCTGTGCGAGATGAAGTGGCAGTTCGACCTCGTGACGACCCGCGCGGACTGGAGTGACTACGCGCTGCTGATCCTGCCCGACTGGCTGACGCTAGAGGGCGAGATGGCCGAGGGCGTGCGCGCGCACCTCGATGCGGGCAAGCCCATCCTCTCGACGGGCTGGTCGGGGCTCGACCCACAGCGCGAGGGCTTCGTCTTCGACGACTGGGGCCTGCGCTACCTCGGCGACAGCCCGCACGACCCGGCGTTCTTCGAGGCCGGCGAGGCGCTCGCGGAGGGGATACCGGAGATGCCCGTGACCTTCTACCAGAAGGGCGCGCAGTTCGAGGCGCTGGAGGGGACGGAGGTGCTGGCCGAGATCGTCGCGCCCTACTACAACCGGCACTGGGATGGCGAGCACGGCTTCGTGTATCTGCCGCCCGACCGCCCGACCGGCTCGCCGGCGGTGACGCAGCGCGGGCAGGTGGCGCACATCAGCCACCCGGCGTTCATCTCGTACTTCCTTGACGCGCAGGTGCCGATGCGCCAACTGATCGCGAACGTGCTCGACCGCCTGCTGCCCGAGCCGATGGTGCGGGCGCCGGGGCTGCCGTCATTCGGCCGCGCGACCGTGACCGCGCAGCCGGGGCGGCGAATGCTGCACCTGCTGGCCTACGTGCCGGAGAAGCGCGGGCCGACCGTGGACATGATCGAGGAGCCGATCGAGCTGCGCAACGTGGACGTGGCGCTGCGCGCGGACGGCCGCGAGCCGAGCAGCGTCTACCTCGCGCCGGATCGCGTGGAGCTGCCGTTCGAGTTGCGCGACGGCTACGTGCACGTGACGGTGCCGGAGATGAGCGGCTACGCGATGGTGGTCTTCGAGTGTTGAGGCCATGTTATGACTGCCGCCGTGAATCGCATGGGAGGGGCACCATGAAGCTAACCTTTGTACTGTGCACAACAGCAGCGATGCTGCTCACGATGCAGCACGTCGGCGCTGCCGGGCTGGAGAAGAAGCTGATCAAGTACGGCTGGGACAAGCCGAGCCCGGCCTACGTGCGAGAGCACGTGCGCGAGATGGAGCAGTTGCCCTTCGACGGCGTCATCATGCAGTTGGAGGCCGGGCATAACGCCCTGCAGACGACGCGGTGGGCGGAGGCAGACCTCTCCGCCGATATGGCGGCACTCGAGGCCATCGAGTGGGACGCGTTCACGGACAACTTCATCATCATGGGGTCCTCGACCGACCAGGACTGGTTCAGCGATGCCGACTGGGAGACCATCGAGAGTAACGTGAGATCGATGGCGAAGGCGGCGCGACTGGGCGGCTGCGTCGGGCTGGCGCTTGATGTGAAGGCCTACAACAGTGTCAATCCGTGGTCATATGCCGAGGCGGCGCACAGCGACGCTCGGAGTTTCGAGGAGTACCAGGCAGCAGTTCGGCGGCGCGGCTCACAGTTCATGCGGGCCATCCAGGAGGAACTGCCGGGTGCGAGGATCCTGACGCTGTGGATGCTCAGCGGCCTTGCGCGCTTCATGGTGTACTGGGCCCCCGACGAACTGGAGGCACAGCAGTTCGGGCTCCTGCCCTCGTTCTTCAACGGCATGCTGGACGTGGCTGACCCGCAGGTCCGGATCATCGACGGCAACATGCACGCCTACTTCAACGAGGATCGCGAGCCCTATCTGCTGCAGTACCACCGCCTCCGGCAGCGTGGTCTGCTGCTGGTCGATCCCGCCAACGTGGAGAAGTACCAGACCCAGGTGCAGATCGGAATGGCCATCTACGCCGACAACTGCTTCGGGCTCTACAGCGGCAACGATCTGCCCGGCTTCATGACGCCCGAGGAGCAGTTGCTCTGGTTCGAGCACAAGGTCTGGTGGTCGCTGTACACCGCCGACGAGTATGCGTGGATGCATAGCGAGAACATGAACTGGTGGACCGGGACGGACGTGCCCCCCGGCGCTGTGGAGGCGGTGCGGTCGGCGCGTGAGAAGATCGCGAATGAACCCTGGCCGGGCATCAAGATGAAGCCGCTCTTCGAGGAGGCGCGCCGGCGCGAAGCGGAGGCTGAAGCCGAGGAGGGCTGAGCAGGCTCTACCTCAGCCATTCCTCCACTCGCTCGCGCACCCGCACCGCCCTCTCGTTCACCTCACCGAGTTCGCCCCGGCCGAGGCACTCCACCATGACCGGGCCGGAGGTGAAGCCGCCGTCGCGCAGCCTGGAGAAGACGGCCGGGAAGTCGACGTCACCGGTCCCCGGCTCGATCTCCACATCGCCGCGCTCGCCCCCGGTCTCATCCTTCACAATCGCCGCCACGACGTGCGGCGCGACCTCATCGATGCCATCCAGCGGGTCTTCGGCGGTGAAGTACAGGATGTTCCCCGGATCGTAGTAGATGCCGAAGTTGGGGTGATCGATGACTTCCACGACGCGGACGAGGTCGTAGCAGGTGCCCGCCGGCCCGCCGTGGGACTTGATCGTCACGGTGATGCCACGCTCGGCGCCGTAGGCCGCGGCTTCGCGTAGCACAGTGACGAGCGTCTGCTCCAGCGCTGGCTCGGGGGTCCCGCAGGAGACGTAGTAGGGGACTCCGACGGCCTGCATCACATCGAGTTGGCCGAGGGCCTCCTGCACGGCCGCCTCCGTCCCCTCGTGCAGCGGACAGCGCCCGCTGTGATGGAGGGATATCTCCGTCGTGGGGGTCAGACCGTGGCGTGCGAGTGTCTCTTTGATCCACGCGATCTTCTCGTCGCTGAGCCCCGGGAGCAGCTCGGCTTCGCGATGGCGCATGAAGCCCATGTACTCGTAGCCGGTGGCGACCACGCCGGCGAGGTATTCCTCCCACGTGAAGGCCGTCCAGGGCCGTGCGAAAGCGCCTATCAGGTAGTCGGTGGCGGGCATGGTCCGTCAGTCCTTTCCTGCGAGCAGACAATCAGATGACACCGAGGGGCGGGCCATGGCGACCCGCCCCCACGTCCGTTCTCAGTGCCAGTGCCCGGTGTCGGGGATGATGCCCTCGGGGTTGTGCATCCCCGGCGGTGAGGGCGTGATGGTCTGGCCCCACTTGTGCCACTTCCCGTGACCGTCGGCGAATGCATAGTTGCTGCCACCATTGTGCCGGTCCGGCGAGAGGTGGCCGGCGAACCAGTTGTGGCCATCGGCGGCGGTGTATGCGTTCATGTCGCTCCAGCTCGTGCCGTTGCCCGGCCACGGGTGATAGCCGTCGTAGAGCGAGTCCTGGCGGCGCTCGCCGATCATGATGGTGCCGGACGCGAGCCTGATCTTCGACTGCGCGATCCCGTGGGCGAACACACCGTTGATGGAGTAGTCGGTGTACTGATTGCCCGCGTCATCGCCCAGCGACGGGCACTTGAAGATCTGTGTGTTCATCACGTAGGGCATCATGGGCGTGTACCAGCGCCAGTAGGTTTCGGTGGTGACGAACTTCTCATCGTAGTCCTGGATGTACATCATGATCGCCGTGCCGAGCTGCTTGATGTTGTTCAGGCAGCTCGTCTGCCTGGCCTTCTCCCTCGCCCGCGCGAAGACGGGGAAGAGGATCGCGGCCAGGATCGCGATGATCGCGATGACGACGAGCAGCTCGATCAGCGTGAAGCCGGTATGTCGCGTGCGATGCATGGTGTGACCTCCTTGAGTAGGCGATTGCGGCAGACGGTGCGCATCACGTGAGGTCCATCGGTCCGCCGGGAGGTCCGCGCGCAGGGATGGTCGGGAGCGCCTCCGGTGCGGGGCGGTCTACGGGCGGCCGGGGGGCGTGGAGGCCGGTGGCGACTGTGTTCGGCACTGCGGCCGCGGGTGGCGGCGCGACGCTGCCCGTCGCCTGCATGGTGCAGATCGCGCAGGCCTGGGGGTCGTGCAGGTCGCCGTAGCGATGCAGCGCGGGGGCCAGCGCGAAGGCGTAGAGCAGCAGCGCCACCGATGCGACGGCGCCGACAGTCAGCACTGCGCGCTTGAGCCGCGTGCTCATCATTGACATGGCCTCGCCCATGCAAGCGAATCAGCAATCTTCGGCGTCCCGCAGGCTGCCTCTCAGAGCGCGCCGCGCGGCTTCGCGGGGCGGGTGGAGAGATCAAGGCCGCGGATGCGCAGGCCGCCGGACAGGCACTCAACGTGCAACGTGTCGAGCACCCCCACGGCCTCGCCGTCGATGTGCACCAGCGCGCCGCCCTCGATCTGCATCGTGTACTCAGGAGCGAAGTGATGGCGGACCTCGTCCTGCGGGGGCTCGTCGCCGATACCCGTCACCCAGCGCCAGAGTGCCTCAATTCCCGGGCGCTCGCGGGCGATGATCACGTGCAGGTTGCCATCCACCGGGTTGGCCGCCTCCAGCGCAGGGACGCGCAGCACCACGCGGACGGGCACGTTCGCGAACATCCCCGCGACCATCGGACCGTCGTAGACGAGCTCGTCGCCGGAGGTGACGCGGACGAAGTGGGTGTCGATCTGCCGCGCCGCGCGCAGGCTCGCGAGGACGTAGGCGAAGTTGCCGAGGCCGGACTTGTCATCCTCGGTCTCGGAGGCGACGACCGCCTCAAAGCCGATGCCGACGCGGACGGTGAAGTAGCGCCCGTTGACGAGGCCGACGTCCACGCGCTGGACGGGCTGGCGCATCATCCAGCGCGCCTGGGCCACGGGGTCGTAGCAGTCGCAGCCGACGACCTCGACCAGCCGGTTGCCGGTGCCTCCGGGGATCGGGCCGAGGACCGCGTCGGCCTCGATGATGGGACCGATGGCCTCCTGGATCGTGCCATCGCCGCCGATGACCCAGATCTCGGTGAAGCCCGCACGCAACGCCGACTCGACGGCCGGGGCGGCGCCGCCATCGCGCAGCGTCTCGAATGCGGCGATCCGCACACCGTGGCGGCGCAGCTCGTCCGCGACGGCGAGGCAGATGCGCCCGCCTCCCCCGCCGCCGGAGGAGGGGTTGACGATGAACGCGACGTGATCGATCGTGATCGGCTTGTTATGCTCGGATGCCATGAAGCGCCTCCCCGTGCGTGGCCCCCTCTGGTCTGTTCGACGGGAGCCGGCGCATACCTGCCATGCGCCTCCGGGAGGAATCCGGCCGCCGAGGGCAAAGTACACCTCGCGTGCGGGCGAGGCGCCCGCACCGCGCGAGAGATGCACCGCGGAAGAGGGATCGAGATGGCACCTGAGACAAACGAGACAGTCCTGTGCGGCCCCAGTGAGATCGCGAACGCCGTCGAGCGCATCTGCTTGACCGCGCCGCTGCCGGTGGATGTGCACACGCACCTCTACTCAGCGCGCTTCGGCGACCTGCTGCTGTGGGGCTTCGATGAGTTGGTCACGTACCACTACCTGATCGCCGAGGTCGCGCGCACGAACCGCGCGGTCAGCCCCGGCCAGTTCTTCGCCATGAGCAAGACCGAGCAGGCCGACCACATCTGGCAAAGCCTGTTCATCGACGAGAGCCCGATCTCCGAGGCGAGGCGCGGCGTGCTGACCTGCCTGAAGAGCTACGGGCTGGACGTGGAGGGGCGGAACGTGGAGGAGTACCGCGAGTTCTTCGCGGCCACCACCATGGAGGAGCACATCGACCGGGTCTTCGAGGTGGCGAACTGCGAGCGCGTCATCATGACGAACGACCCGTTCGACGACGAGGAGCGACCGATCTGGGACCAGGGCCCCGAGGGCGACGAGCGCTTCCTCGCGGCGCTGCGGATCGACCCGCTGCTGGTGACCTGGCACGACGCGCAGCCGCGGCTGGCCCAGTGGGGCTACGACGTCGCGCTCGACCTCTCCGGCAGCACCCTCGGCGAGGTGCGGCGCTTCCTGATGGACTGGGCGGAGCGCATGAGCCCGCTCTACATGGCGGCGTCGCTGGGCTTCAACTTCCAGTACCCGGACGAGGACCACCCGAGCACCGCGATCATCGATGAGGCGATATTGCCGGCGTGCACGGAGCTGGGGATCCCGTTCTCGCCGATGATCGGCGTAAAGCGCCAGGTGAACCCGGCGCTGCGGCTGGCGGGCGACGCGGTGGGCAAGTGCGACATCGGGGTGATCGAGCGCCTGTGCTGCGCGCACCCGGAGTGCGACTTCTTCGTGACGCTGCTCTCGCGCGAGAATCAGCACGAGCTGTGCGTGGCGGCGCGGAAGTTCCCGAACCTGATGCCCTTCGGCTGCTGGTGGTTCCTCAACGATCCGAGCATCATCGAGGAGATGACGCGGGAGCGGCTGGAGCTGCTCGGGCTGAGCTTCGTGGCGCAGCACTCGGACTGTCGGGTGCTCGACCAGCTCGTCTACAAGTGGGCGCACTCGCGGCGGAAGATCGCTGAGGTGCTGACGGACAAGTACTGCGACCTGGCCGCGACCGGCTGGGCGATCAGCCGCGAGCAGATCGAGCAGGACGTGCGCGGGCTGATGGGGCAAAACTTCCTCGACTGGATCGGCTTCGACGGCGAGGCGCTCAGCCCCGGGGCGCGCGAGGGCGTGGCGGAGGCGATGTTGTAGCCCGCGCCCCGGCCTTGACCGCGCGCGGCGGAGGGCATAGACTGACGGATACTGGGTCTCACCGGCGCAGGTGAGACCCGTCTGTGCTTGGGAATGCGTACCCTCTGCACCGGTCTGCCAGGCGCGCTTCGGCGCGCCTTCGATTGTGTGTGCGCGTGCATCATCTGACTGAAGGATGTGACCGATATGGCTGAGACCTGTGTGCTGGCTTACTCCGGAGGGCTCGACACCTCCGTGGCAATCCGCTGGATCGCGGAGAAGTATGACGTAGACGTCGTTGCCGTGGCGGTGGACGTGGGAGAAGAGAGGGACTATGAGGGCATCCGCGTCAAGGGCGAGCAGGTCGGCGCGGTCGAGTCGATCGTGGTGGACGCGAAGCAGGAGTTCTTCGACGATTACATCACCCGCGCGATTGCCGCGAACCTGACCTACGAGCGCAAGTACGTGGCCTTCACCGCGCTCGCGCGGCCGCTGCTGGCGCAGAAGCAGGTCGAGGTCGCGGTGCACAAGGGCGCGAAGTACGTCGCCCACGGCTGCACCGGCAAGGGCAATGACCAGGTGCGCTTCGAGGTCTCCTACGCGGCCCTGCGGCCGGACCTGGAGGTCATCGCGCCCGCGCGCGAGTGGGGCATGACGCGCGAGCAGGAGATCGACTACGCGAGCGTGCACGGCATCCCCGTCCCGGTGGCAAAGGAGAACCCCTACTCGACCGACACGAACATGTGGGGGCGCTCCATCGAGTGCGGGACGATCGAGGACCCGTCGCTGGAGGCGCCCGAGGACGCGTGGGAGTGGACGGTCAGCCCGCTGGAGGCGCCCGATGATCCGCGCTACGTGACGGTGCGCTTCGAAGCGGGTGTGCCGGTGGCGCTCGACGGGCAGGCGATGGGCGGCGTCGAGCTGGTCGTCGCGCTCAACGCGATCGGCGGCGAGCACGGTGTCGGCCGCGTCAACATGATGGAGAACCGCCTCGTGGGGATCAAGTCGCGCGAGCTGTACGAGTGCCCGGCGGCGACGATCCTGCTGGAGGCGCACAAGGACCTCGAGAGCCTCGTGCTCGACCGCGAGACGATGCACTTCAAGCAGCACATGGAGCTGAAGTACGCCGAGATGGTGTACTACGGCCTGTGGTTCACGCCACTGCGGCTGGCACTGGACGCGTTCCTGGGCCAGACCCAGCAGGCGGTGACCGGCGACGTGACCGTGAAGCTGTTCAAGGGCCGGGCGGAGGCCGTGGCACGGCAGTCGGACGAGTCGCTCTATGACTTCTCGCTGGCGACCTACGGCGACAAGGACCTCTTCGACCAGTCCAGTTCGCGCGGCTTCATCGAGCTCTTCGGCCTGCCGGCGAAGGTCGTGTCGATGGTTCGCGGACTACAGAGCTGACGGCCCCCGCCGGGGCCAGCATGTTGCTAACAGACACGGCGGCCCTCACCAGCCGCCCCGAAGGGATGACCTACAGATGACGCGTAACGGACGTGGAGCAGCCGCAATCGCGCTGTTCGCAGTCGCGATGCTGGTACTGCTGGCGGGGTGCCCGCCGCAGAATGGCGTGGATGAAGGCGCGATGGCCCCGCCTATGGACCCCGCCCCCGGGGCCGAAGGGGCGGCTGAGGGGAGCGCGATCAAGATCGGCGCGCTCTTCGCGGTCACCGGCGACGCATCGTCGCTTGGCGAGCCGGAGGCCGACACGGCGAAGATGCTGGAGAAGCAGTTCAACGAGGCGGGTGGGATCGCCGGGCGCCAGGTGGAGATCGCCATCCGCGACACCAAGGGCCTTGAGTCCGAAGCGTTGAACGCCGCGAAGGAACTCGTGGAGAAGGAGAACGTAGTGGCGATCGTGGGCCCGAGCCGCTCGGGCACGACGATGGCCATCGTGGACTACGTGGAGGCATCGGAGGTGCCGCTGATCTCATGCGCCGCGGCGCGCGCGATCACCGACCCGGTCAAGAACTGGGTCTTCGCGGTGCCGCCCGGCGACCGCGACGCGGTCCAGCGCATCTACAAGTACATGAACGCCCAGAGCATCGCGAAGATCGCGATCCTCACCTCGTCCAGCGGATATGGCGCGGAGGGGCTCAAGCAGCTCAGCGAGCAGGCGCCGGGCGCGGGGATCGAGATCGTGGCCGAGGAGTCGTTCAACGAGAGCGACACGGACATGATCGCGCAGCTCACGCGCATCAAAGGCACCGACGCGCAGGCAGTGGTGTGCTGGGGCGTGGGCAAGGCGCCGGCTCTGATCGCGAAGAACATGAGGCAGCTCGCGATGGAGGTCCCGCTCTTCCAGAGTTCGGGCGTGGCGAACCGGCGCTTCATCGACGCGGCGGGCGACGCAGCTAACGGCGTGGTCATGCCCGCGGCGAAGCTGATCGTGTTGGACCAACTCTCGTCGGATGAGCCACAGATGGCGGCGCTCAAGGAGTACCAGGACATGTTCGTGGCTGAGTACGGGCGCGAGCCCGACCACTACGGCGGCCACGCGTGGGACGCGCTGCACATCGTGAAGCAGGCGATCGAGCGCGCCGGGGCGGGGGCCGATCGCGCGGCGATCCGCGACGAGATCGAGAAGACCAGCGTCTTCGTGGGGATCGGCGGCGTGTTCACCTACGGGCAGGAGGACCACTACGGCCTCTCGCCGGACGCTTTCGCGATGGTCAGGATCGAGGACCGTGACTGGGTGCTGATCGAGGAGTAGCGCCCGGAGGCGATGACGCGGCGCCGCGCCCGGAGCAGGGCGCGGCGCCGGCGTGTACGGTGAACGGTCGTGGAGGGTGAACGAGTGCGGCAGAGGGGGCGAGTGGGACGTCGTCACGGAGCAAATAGCTGCTGAGCCTTTGACAACAAGCGAGCGCACCTGTAAACTCCTCGCTTAACACGTTCGTACGCCATCGAGGACGTAGAGGGAGGCGCATCGATGCGCACGTTGATGTCGCACAAGACACTGCCGCTGGCACTGCTGGCTCTGATGGCCGTTGCGGTCATCCTGGTTGGCTGCCCGCCGCAACCGACGGAGGATGTACCGCCGATGGACGCCACACCGCCGGTCGAGGACAACACCCCGACCGGTGAGGCGATCAAGATCGGGGGCATCTTCGACACGAGTGGTGCGGCGTCGGCACTTGGGGAGCCGGAGGCCAACACCGCGATGATGCTGCAGGAGAAGATCAATGCGGAAGGCGGTATCGACGGCCGGCCGGTCGAGATCGTGATCCGCGACACCAAGGGCGACGAGGTCGAGGGCCTGACGGTGACCAAGGAACTCATCGAGAAGGAGAACGTGGTCGCGATCGTGGGTCCGAGCCGCTCGGGCACGACGATGGCGATCATCGACTACATCGAGAGCGCGGAAGTGCCGCTGGTCTCATGCGCCGCGGCGCGCGCGATCACGGACCCGGTGAAGAAGTGGGTCTTCAACACGCCGCAGAGCGACGAGGATGCGGTGACAAAGATCTTCGGCTACTGCAATGCGCAGGGCATCACGAAGATCGCGACGATGACCGCCAGCAGCGGCTTCGGTATCGAGGGCCTCAAGCAGCTTGAGAAGCTCGCGCCAGCCGCCGGCATCGAGATCGTGGGCAAGGAAGAGTTCACCGACAGCGACAAGGACTTCGCGCCGCAGCTCACCAATATCAAGAACAGCGACGCGCAGGCCATGGTCTGCTGGGGCATCGGCCCCGCCCCGTCGCTGATCGCCAAGGGCGCGCATGATCTTGGCTTCGAGATCCCCGTGATCATGAGCCACGGCGTGGCCAACCAGCGGTTCATCGACGGCGCGGGCGAGGGCGCGGAGGGCGTCATCCTGCCCGCCGGCAAGCTGCTGGTCGCCGATCAGCTCCCCGACGACGATCCGCACAAGGAACTGCTGCTCCAGTACGCGGCCGACTACGAGGCGAAGTATGACAAGGCGGCCGACACCTTCGGCGGCCATGCCTGGGACGCGGTCATGATCGTCGTCAAGGCGATCGAGGCGAACGGCGCGGAGCCGGCGCAGATTCGCGATGGCGTCGAAAGCACCACGGACTTCGCAGGGATCGGCGGGACCTTCAACTTCTCCGCCGACGCCCACTACGGCCTGAACCCTGAGGCCTTTGTGATGGTCACGATCCAGAACGGCGAGTGGACGCTGCTGGACGCCGCCTCGGCGGACGACGCAGCGACGGACGAAGAGCCGACCGGCTAACTCCGGCGGTTGAGGCACACTGCAACGGGCGCGCCGGCTTGACCGGCGCGCCCGTTGTTCCGGAAAAAGAGTGGGAACAATACAGGTCCGCCCGCGATGTACCGGGAATATGCCCTCGTAGGAATACCAGTCACGGGATGCGGGCCGAGCCCATGCTGTGGGCGCGGCTCGTTTAGTTGCCCGTGGCATACGGAGATCAGACCCCGATGACGGCCGTTCAGGTCTGGCAGTTCTTCCTATCCGGTCTCACGACTGGCGGCACGTACGCGCTCATCGCCCTCGGCTTCTCGCTGGTGTACAATGCCACCGGCGTGATCAACTTCGCCCAGGGCGAATTTGTCATGCTTGGCGGGATGATCACCGCCACGGCGATCGCGGCGTGGGGCCTGCCGCTGTGGCTGGCCGCGCTGATCGCGGTCGCCATCACCACCGTCGTGGGCCTCGTGCTCGACCGCGCCGCCATCCGCCCGGCCCGGCACTCCTCCGTCGTCGTCCTCATCATCATCACCGTCGGCGCATCAATCTTCATCCGGGGCCTCGCGAGCATCATCTGGGGCCCGAACGAGCGGCCGCTCCCGGCATTCAGCGGCGAGGCGCCGATCGTGATCTTCGGCGCCACCATCACCGCGCAGTCGCTCTGGGTCCTTGGCGCCACGCTCGTCACCGCGCTGATCATGTGGGCAATCTTCGAGTACACCATCGTCGGCAAGGCCATGCGGGCCTGCGCGATCAACCCACACGCAGCGCAACTGTGCGGGATCGAGCTCTCGCGCATGGTCTCCTGGTCATTTGCACTGGCGGCCGCGGTCGGGGCGATCGCCGGGATCGTCCTCGCGCCGATCACGATGGCGCAGTACAACGTGGGTACCATGCTGGGCCTCAAGGGCTTTTGCGCGGCGATTCTCGGGGGCCTCGGCAACGGCCTTGGCGGGATTCTCGGCGGGTTGGTGCTGGGCGTGCTGGAGGCGCTCGGAGCGGGGCTGGTCAGCTCGCAATACAAGGACGCGATCGCTTTCATCGTGCTGATCATCGTGCTGCTGATCCGCCCCAGCGGGCTCCTCGGGCGCGAGGGGGGGGATCCGTAGCATGAACGCCACCGCTGAGACGCAGCCCCAGCCCGTCGCCGAGAATGAAGCGCTCGTGATGGCGCGGCGCCGCCGCGCGCAGAAGCTGCAGATCCTGAGCCTCTTCGCGCTGGTCATCGTGCTTCCGCTCGCGGTGCGCAACTCTTACTACATCCACGTCATCATTTTCATCGGCCTGAACCTGATCCTCGCGACGGGGCTCAACCTGCTGATGGGCTACGCGGGCCAGGTCTCGCTCGGGCATGCGGCCTTCTTCGGCATCGGCGCGTATGCGTCCGGCATCCTGACCGCGACCTACGGCTGGAACGCGTGGCCGGCGATGCTGGCGGCGCTCGTCGTGACCTGCCTGGTGGCGTGGCTGGTGGGTCGGCCGACGCTGCGGCTCAAGGGCCACTACCTCGCGATGGCGACGCTTGGCGTGGGGATCATCGTCTCGGTGGTATTGCGCCAGTGGGTGGACCTGACCGGCGGCCCGGCCGGGATGAAGACGACCGGCATCACGACCTTCGGCTGGGAGTTGCGCTCGGACGCGGACGTGCACTACTACTACTTCGTCTGGGGCTGGGTCTGCGTTCTGACGATCCTCTTCGCGAACCTCGTCGAGTCGCGCCCCGGACGAGCGCTGCGCGCGCTGCATGACAGCGAGCTGGCGGCGCAGATCCTCGGGATCGACACGGCCGCGTTCAAAGTGCGCGCGTTCGTAATCAGCGCCGCCTACGCCTCGATCGCAGGGACGCTCTACGCGCATTCATCGATGCGCTTCATCTCCCCCACACCGTTCGGCTTCCAAACCTCCATCGCGCTGCTCGTGATGGTTGTGCTGGGCGGCCAGGGCACGCTCTGGGGCCCGGTGGTCGGCGCGGTGACGATCACGTTCATTCAGGAGTTCCTCCGGCCCTTCGGCGAGTGGGAGATCGTCGTCTACGGGCTGATTCTGATGGTGCTGATGGTCGTGATGCCCGGTGGGCTCGCGCGGGGGCTGGGGATGCTGTGGCACTGGGGTCGCGAGCGCGTCGGCCGCCTGAGGGCCGCGCGTGCAGGGGGGGGGGCGTAATGAGCGCTCCGCGCGCCCGCGCCCTGCTACAGGTCAGTGAGCTGTCGAAGACCTTCGGAGGCCTGGAGGCGGTCAGTGACGTCTCGTTCGAGGTGCGCGAGGGCCAGATCAAGGCACTCATCGGCCCGAACGGCGCGGGAAAGACGACGATCTTCAACCTGCTCACAAGCGTATTGCCGGCGGACGCGGGGTCCGCGCAGTACGACGGACACGAACTGCTTCGGCTGCCAACGTATCGGGTCGCGGCGCTCGGCATTGGCCGCACCTTCCAGACGAGCCTGCTCTTCGATCAGATGACGGTGCTCGAGAACGTGATGGTGGGCCACCACCTGCACGGCCACACGAACATGATCACCGCGGCGCTACGCATCTTCGGCGCGTCCGCCGAGGAGCGGGAGTACCGCGAGCTGGCGATGGATGCGCTGGGGAATGCGGGGCTGGCGGACCTCGCCGGCAGGCCCGCCTCCGAGTTGCCGATCGGGCAGCGGAGGCTCGTGGAGGTCGCGCGCGCACTGGCATCGGAGCCAAGGCTCCTGCTGATGGACGAGCCAGCGGCGGGCCTGAACATGCGCGAGACCGAGCGCATGGGTGAGATCATCCAGCAGACCCGTGAGGGCGGCGTGACGGTGCTGCTGGTCGAGCATGACATGTCGCTGGTGATGAGCATCAGCGACGAGATCCTGGTGCTCGACGGCGGGCGTCGGCTGGCCGAGGGTCCGCCGGAGCAGATACGCAACGACGAGCGTGTGCTGGCCGCGTATCTCGGCGAGGAGGCGCTGGACTGATGCTGCGGCTCACCAGCATCGACGCCTCCTACGGCCGCGTACAGGCGCTGCGCGGCATCTCCCTGCACGTCGGTGAGGGCGAGATCGTCACGCTTATCGGCGCCAACGGCGCGGGCAAGAGCACCACGCTGGAGGTCATCTCCGGACTGATCCGCGCGGGCTCGGGCACGATTGCATTCGACGACCAGGACGTGACGTCGTGGCGGCCGGGCCGGTTGGTGCGGGCGGGAATCGCGCATGTGCCCGAGGGCCGCGAGATCTTCGGCAGCCTCACGGTCGAGGACAATCTGATGCTGGGTTCGTACTCGCGCCCGCGAAGCGAGCGGGAGCAGATCGCGAGCGACCTGCAGGCGCAGTACGAGCGCTTCCCCCGGCTGCATGAGCGGCGCAGGCAGCTTGCGGGCAGCCTCTCAGGCGGCGAGCAGCAGATGCTGGCACTGGCGCGGGGGCTGATGTCGCGGCCGAAGCTGCTGATGCTCGACGAGCCCTCACTGGGGCTGGCGCCGATCATCGCGCAGCAGTTCCTCGCCGAGGTGCAGAAGCTGCGCGAAGAGGGGCTGACCGTGCTTCTGGTCGAGCAGAACGCTCGTGCGGCGCTGCGCATCGCCGATCGCGGCTACGTGGTCGAGACGGGTCGGATCGTGCTCGAGGGGACGGCGCGGGACCTGCTGGACAATCCGGAGGTCCAGCGCGCGTACCTCGGGCGGGCGTACGGGGAGATATGGGAGTAGCGCGGCGGATTGGTTCAGGGATGCAGTACGGAGCGAGGTGAGCATCGTGGAGAGCCAACGGATGTGGGAGCCGGACGTTGAGACGATGCCGCGCGACGAGGTCCTGCAGCTTCAGCTCGAACGCCTGCAGGTGACGCTCAACCGCGCGATGCGCAACATAGCGTTCTACCGCGAGCGATTCGCCTCGCTGGAGTTCGTGCCCGACGGCGTGCGCTCGCTCGAGGACCTCGCGCGCCTGCCGCTCACCAGCCGCATGGACCTCGCGGAGGGCTACCCCTACGGCTTCTTCGCAGTGCCGATGCGCGAGGTGGTGCGGATTGATGCCGCGCCGGGGCTCACGCATGGCCCGGCCGTCACCGCCTACTCGCGCAACGACCTCACGCACTGGGGGCAGCTCACCGCGCGTGTCATGACCATGGCGGGCGTCACGCCCGACTCCGTGGTGCAAATCCCGTTCGAGACGGGCATGTTCGACGGCGGCTTCGGCTTCGTGCGCGGCGCGCAGCTCATCGGCGCCTCGGTTATCTCCGTGCCCGGCGGCGACTACCGCAAGCAGGTCCAGGTGATGCACGACTACCGGACGACGGTGCTTGCGGCACTGCCCTCGGACGCGCTGCACCTGGCGGCGGAGCTGGAGCGGGCGGAGCTGGGCCCACGGGGGCTGTGGCTGCAGATGGCGCTGCTGGGTGGCGAGCCGTGGCCGGAGATCGTGCGTGGGGAGATCGAGGGACGACTGGGCGTGCGCGCAGTGGACAACTACGGCGTGCGCGTGGCGGCGTGGCCGGGGCTCGCGGCGGAGTGCGAGGCGCGGGCCGGGCTGCACATCAACGAGGATCACTTCCTGGCGGAGATCGTGGACCCCGACTCGCTGGCGCCGGTGCCGCCCGGCCAGGAGGGCGAGTTGGTCATCACCACGCTGGAGAAGGAAGCGCTGCCGGTGATCCGCTACCGCACCGGCGACGTCTGCGCGATGATGACCGAGCGCTGCGAGTGCGGGCGGACCTTCGCGCGCATGACGCGGCCCTCGGTGCGCACCGATGACACGATCGTGGTGCGGGGGATCTCGATCCAGCCCGAGGCGGTCGGCGAGACGGTGGAGAAGGTCCTCGGCGTGAGCACCGAGCGGCAGATAGCGGTCGGCGAGCGGCAGTTCGATGACGTCGAGGTGCGTGTGGCGGTGCCGGCGCAGCAGGCCGGGACTGAGCGGGGGCTGATCGAGCTTGGGCGCAGACGCGCAGACCTCGAGCGGGAGCTCTCGGCGATGCTCGGACTGGCGGTGCGCGTGTCGATCATGGAGCGCAGCAGCCTCGACGGCCCCGAGGGCGCGCCGCGGACGGTCGTGGACATGCGAGGGACATGATGACCTCACCCCCGGCGTGCCTTAGCGCCCCTGCAGCCGCAACACTCGCACGCGCGTCGCGTTGAGCCGGAAGCTCAGCCTCGCGCGGCCGGACGCCTCCTGAGCCGTGAACTGCTCGCCGGTCAGCAGGTCGCGCGCGGTCAGGCTCGCTCCGAGGCCCAGCGCCCCCGTGTCGATCGTCAGCGTCGCCTTCGTCGCACTCTCGGACAATACAGTCAGGTAGACCACGCCATCCTTGCCCGGCCCCCACCGTTCAACCAGCACACCGTCGGATGCCCGCACGTTCGTAACCGGCTGCCAGCCCGCGCCCGTAATCGTCCGTAGCGCCGGCACGTAGCGATTGTTGAGTTCGGCAACCGGCGCGTAGGATTGCGACGTCTTGAACACCGACATGTTGCCGAAGGACGGGTAGAGGCCCCAGTGCGTGCAGCGGTTGTACCAGTCCGCCATCTCCGCGGGCCTCGTCTGGATGTTGTAGATCAGCAGCAGGAAGGGCTTGGAGCCCGCGATCGTGCGCTTCTGCTCGAACTGCCCGCGCCCCTCGACGCCCAGCACGTCGAGGCTGTACGCGTGGAAGCGCCGATCGGGATGCACGCCGTTGGCGAAGACCAGCTTCCCTCGTGGATGCAGTACGTCCCCGAGGCCCCAGAGGAACTCCAGCAACGTGAAGCGGTTGGGGATGATCGGCCGGCCGGTGTTGCCGTCGTAGCTCAGCGGCACGCGCGCGAACGGGAAGTGCTCTCCGCGGAAGTTGTCGTAGTTCCCCCACGCCCCGAGCGAGTCCACGTATATCCCGTCGAGCGAGGGGATCTGGTCGTGCAGCGACCCGGTGTAGTCGAGCAGCGTGCGGCCGACACTCGCGCGGTCGGTGCCCTCGAAGAGCTGCGGGTTTGCGTTCAGCGGGAAGGTGACCGAGTTGCCGCCCCAGTCGGTCTGCCGGATGACGACTTCCGGGTCGCCGTTCGCATCGTAGAGCATGCAGTCCTCGATGATCTCCTTGTCGTCCCAGCCGCGCTCTGTCCGCTTCGCATCCGCGGGGGCCTGCCAGGCCTGGAAGAACTTCAACGCATCGGCGGCGGACGTCGGCAGGCTGTCGAGGTGCGTGATCTCGCGCTGCCCGGGGATGATGTAGGGGCAGGTGGCTATGCCATGCGCGTCGTCGTACTCCCAGCCGACCGGCCCGCCCTCGTGGAATGCATAGTTCTCCGGGTCGGGCAGGTCGATGCGCGGCCTGCCGAAAAGCCACAGCCCCTCGTGGGTGGCACGCTTCTCAAAGGCCGCGGGGTTGGCGGCCTGGTAGCGCCGGGCGGCGTCACGCAGGCCCCAGTTCGGGTCGATCCGGCTGATCGTGAAGCTGAAGGGCGCGCGGCTCTTCAGCTCACCGGCGCCCTCCGGCGAAAGCCCGAAGCGGAAGCGGATGTAGTAGCCGAGGCTCGGCGACCAGCCGAAGTGGCAGTCGGACGGGCTGTCCGCGGGCACGGCGAGCGAGAGGCCCCCATCGGGCCCTGAGAGCGCGGAGAACGTGAGGTCGTTGAGTACGACGCTGGTGAGCGGCAGCTCCTTGATGACGCTCTGCCCCCAGCGCCAGCCGCCGGCGCCGCCGGCGGCGCCCACGGGCAGGGACACGATCAGATCGACCGCGCGCTCCTGGTCGGTGCGGTCGAGGATCGAGCCGGTGCAGCGGATCAGATCGGCCTCGGCCGACCAGCGGCAGATGACGGAGAGGCGCTCGCAGGACGGCCGGCACATCTGCACGACGCCCTCGCCGGAGGACATGAGCGTGCCGGCGACGGGCGCGAGGTCGCCCTTCCACGGGCGCACCCACAGGCCCGAGGGGAGGTCCTTGCGGCGCAGGTCGCTGGCGCCGACACGAACCTGCGCGAAGCCGCCGGCGTCGTTCAGAGTGAGTGTGAGCCCGTCGGCAGTACTCAGCGGGAAGGTCTGGCCGGTGGCGGCGGGACGAGGCAAGACCGTGACCGGCTCGGCCCTGCTGACGCGCAGCCAGGCGTCATCCCACCACGCGGTGCCCGTGCCGTAGTGCGTGAGGTAGATCACGATGCTGGCGACGGTGCGGTCGGTGGTGACGGCCGCGGAAACCGGCGCGAAGTCGTGCGTGCCGGCGATCCCCGGGGAGTTTGCGTTCTGCCGGTCACCCGCGGGCGGTTGGAGGTAGAGCACGATGCTCGGCGCGCCACCGCCGACGCCCTCGGTCGCGGAACTCGCACCGTACTCGACGAGGCTGCCCGTCGGCAGCGGCGGATCGAACTTGACCGTTTGCAGGACGTTGCCGCTCTGCCCCGCCTGGTTCGTCAGCCTGACCGAGCGCCGGCCGGAGGCGGCACGCCGGTTGTCCCACGCGATCTGCCCGTTTGTGCCGCGATGGTTGATGGTCCAGCCATCGGGCGCCTGATTCCCCGCCTCGAAGCCGGGGTTCGCGAGGAGATCCTCCTGCGCCGGGGCGGCCCATCCGCCGGCACAGAGCAGTAGACCGACGATGACCGCGCGATGTATCATCAAGTAACCTCCGGGAGTCGCCACTGCGAATGCTGTACACGAGATTCGGCGGGACCACGTGCTTGACCTGTGCGCCTTGGCCGGATCGATCGTCTTCCGCGCCCGCGCGGGAGGAGTGAACGCAATGAAGCGAGCCGCAATCATCGCCCTGATCCTCGGCGCGTCCAGCGTCTGCTACGCCGAACCCATCGAGATCATCGACCTGCTGCACCTCAACGCGAGGGAGTTCGCAGCGTCTCTTGGCGGCGGAGGCGGCGCAGCGGATGTGCTGGCAAGCGCGACGACCGGCTTCGCGCTGGACGTGCTGCAGGACGTCTCCCAGCGCGGACGCGGCGCCACGTCGATGCCGGACGCGCTCACGTACTCGCGCGCGCAGTCGGTGCCGGGATCGGGCGCGGACCTGTCCGGCCTGCTTCCGGACGGCCTCACTGCCCCGCCGGTGGCCACGCCAAACCGCAACGCGCTGATCGTGCGCGGCACGGCCCGCGCAATCGACGAACTGCGCGAGCTCATCGCGATGCTCGACGTCCCCACGCCGATGGTGAACGTGGACCTGCTGATGGACCAGGTCAGCACGCAGGATGCCCGGCAGATCGACCCGCACCTGCAGGCTTGGGGCTACGGCGGGGATCTGTCCGCGGGCGCGCTGCCGCAGCCGGTGCTGGGCTTCCGCGCAGGCAACCTCGGCGCACTGCTCGGCTACGACGCGGGCGGCACGCGCCGGCACACGGTCACCGGGGCGAACGTGACCGGCATGAGCGGCACCCCGCTGGTGATCTCGGCGGGCGAGGTGCGACCGCGGATCGCCGCGTCGGTCTGGTACGATGCGTGGGGGCAGCGGCACGTGGAGTACTACCCGCAAGCGACCTTCGCAGGCGTCACGCTGTGGGTGCTGCCGACCGTCAACCGAGACAACACCGTCACGATGGTGCTGCGGCCGATGCTCTCGGAGTTCGCGGGCGCCGCTCCGCAGGCGAGCGCAGGGGACATCGTCCGCCGCACGCTGGTGGAGACGACGGTGCGAGTGCCGGACGGACAGTCGCTGGTGATCGGCGGCCTCGACCGGCGGCTCGATGAGATCTCGCGGCGCTTCCCGGCATCACAGGGCTCGATGTACTCCGATGACAGCTCGGTCATCACAGTGACGCCAACGATCATCAGGTAGGCGCGTACTGCAGCGACGGCGGTCAGGGGATGTGCGGCTTGAGGCGCGCGCTGGCCTCCGCTGCGGACAGGCCCTCGATCTGCACGATCTTGCGGCGGGAGGTCGCGCCCGTCAGCAGGCTCACGTCCACGGGGGACACGCCGAAGACGCCCGCGAGGTAGCGACGGAGATGCTCGTTCGCGCGGCCCTCAACGGGGGGAGCGGTGATCTTCACCGTGAGGTCGCTGCCGCGCCAGCCCACGATCTCATCCTTCGGAGCACCGGGGATGACCTTGAGAGGGATCTTCACCGCGGGCATGATGCGCGCCCTCACGAGGACTGCAGGAGCATGACCGCCAGCACGAGGCCGTTGTGCAGGCCGTGGGCGATCATCCCCGGCAGCAGGGAGCGCGAACGCTCGTAGAGGTAGCACAACATCGCGCCGAGCAGGCCGATCATCAGGAACGCCTCCGCGTTGAGGTGCACCGCGGCGAAGGCTGCCCCGCCGATGATGATCGCCGAGCGCACCGGCAGGAAGCGACGCAGCCCCCCGAAGACGAAGCCTCGGAAGGTCAGCTCCTCGAAGATCGGCGCAAGGATGCAGACGAGCACGAAGTAGATCGCGACCTCGCCGGGCGTCTGCGCGGAGCCGATGAGCTCCTCGGTGGTCTGCCCGAACGGGAGCAGGCGGCCGAGCGGAAGCGAGTCCCCGAATGCTCGGCTCGCGAGCAGCACGACGCCGATCGTCAACGTGAGGAAGGCCGCGTAGCCGCTGACGCCCGTGCCGACAAGGCGCAGCGCATGGCGCACGCGCAGCCCGAGCGTGTGGAAGGGCCGCGAGGCGTGCGCCCGCACCCGGTAGAGGATCACCGCGAGCGTCACGGCGGAGACGATGATGTACTGAATGCCCATCAGGATCGGCAGGCCGAGCGACCACTCGCCGGGCTTGAGCACACGTTCGAGAGCCAGTGAGGTGAGCAGTCCGCCGACGACCATCGCGAAGAGTAGGACCGCGATGACCTCGATCACGTCGATGACGCGCCACGGGACGATGAAGGGCACGTGAGCGACGGACTTGCGCAGCCTGAAGCCCCACCTGAAGGTGACGACCGCGAGTGTGATCACGCCCAGCACGAACAGTAGCCCGGCGATGGTGGCGATGCCCATCAGGCCGCCGGCGAAGCGCACCGCGGCCGAGTGGCGCCGCTGGGTGACCTCGGAGAGCAGGTCATCCGTGCCGATGCGCCCGTAGACGTCCGTGAGAGCGAGGTCGGTCAGCCATCCCTCGCGCGTCGCGATCACGTCGGCCTTCTCACGTAGCACTTCGCCGGAGAGGTCGGCGGCGGAGTAGGCCTCGGAGATCGCGTGATAGTAGTCGCTGCTCTCCTCGTCGAGGCTCGCGGCGAGTGCGAACATCTCCGCCGCCTGCTCGGAGTAGCCACGGTGTCCGTAGGCGACGCCGAGGCGCAGTGCAGCGGCGTGGCTGGGCCGCCTGGCGAGGGTGCGGCGCTCCCAACCCGCGATGGCGCGCTCGTGCATCTCCTGCGCGGTGGTGGAGCTTGCGAAGACCGCGCCCTCCCCCAGTTGCTCGATGGCGTCACCGAGGCGCCAGGACAGGTCCGCCTCCATCACCTGCTGGCGGGAGAGCTGATACCAGCGCTCGGCGGGCAGGGAGGCGCGCTGCTGATGCAGGCCGATGAGAGTGGCGGTGGCAGCGAACATCGCCGCGATCGCGGCGATGCGAGGGAGCTGCTGCCGGTAGTCTCCGATTGCCGGATGCCAGGACACGACGTTCTCCCGTGAGTGGACGAGGGCGGGCGGGGGATCAGAGGATCGCCCGGATAAGCACCCGCCGGACGATCTCGATCAGGAACCACGCGATCAGCGGTGACAGGTCGATCGGTGCGCCCTGCTGGTACTTCATCAGGAAGTCGCGGATCGGCCGCAACAGCGGCTCAGTGGCCCCGTACGCGACCTTGTGGATCTGAATGAGGATGGGGTGAGGGCGACGGATGTTCAGCCAACTGAAGACCACGCGCACGAGCAGGAGGACGTAGTAGACGTCCAGCGCGCGGCTGATGGCCCAGGCGATCTGATACCTTGACACGGTCTCCTCCGGCCCGGCGCGTCCCCGCGGGCGCCGTCAGCGCCCGAGTTCCCGAGCGCGCTCCGCCGCAGCGACGACCGCATCTATGGCCGCGGCGCGGAAGGCACGGGCCTCCAGCGCCGCAACGCCTGTGATGGTTGTTCCGCCGGCCGAGCAGACAAGGTCCTTGAGCCGCGCGGGGCCGCCGTCGTTGTCGAGCACCCAGCGGGCCGCCCCGAGCACCGTCTGCGCGGCAAGCCGTTGCGCCTGATCGCGCGCGAGCCCGGCCTTCACGCCGCCATCGGCGAGCGCCTCGATGAACACAGCGACGAACGCCGGGCCGCTCCCCGACAGCCCGGTCACGGCGTCGATCAGCTTCTCCTCGACCTCCACGGCCTCACCGGCCGCGCCCAACAGCTCTGCGACGAACGCGCGCTGCCCGTCGTTCACGCCCGGCGCGGCGGTCCAGGCTGATGCGGCCTCGCCGACCGTGCAGCAGATGTTGGGCATGGCGCGCACGATGGCCGGGGCGTCGCCTGCGGCCTCCTGCAGCGTGGCGATGGGCACGCCCGCGGCGATGGAGATGAGGAGCTGGCCCTCGCGGAACTGCTCGCGGAGGCTACCGAGCACCTCACGGATAACCTGCGGCTTGACCGCGACGAGGAGGTTGTCGGCGTTTGCCACCACCTGCAGGTTGTCCTCGGTGGCGTCGCAGCCGAGTTGCTCGACCGCGAGGCGGCAGGCCTCGCTGACATCGGCGGCGATGACCTCCGCTGCACCCACGACGCCGCCACGGATCGCGGCGTTGAGCAGCGCCCTGCCCATCACGCCCGAACCGATGACACCGAGGCGGTATCTCTGACCGCTGTCAGCCATCGTCACGCACCTCTGCCTTCCTTCCGCGGCTCACAGAGCGGCCGAGCGCAGGTCGGCGTGCTCCTCTTCCTCCTGAGCGACGGGGCCGCCGCGGCCCGCTGAGATCGAGAGCTGCTCGACCGGCACGTCGAAGGGCGAGCAGATGAAGACCGAGCGCGCGACCTTCTTCATCGTGCCGTCGAGGCCGTAGACGACGCCGCCGAGGAAGTCCACGATGCGCCGCGCTTCCGCGTCCGGGACGTCCTCGAGGTTGACGATCACCGGGAGCTGGCCCTTGATCTGGTTGGCCACCTGCGGCGCCTCGTCGATCGTCTCGGGCTTGGCGCGAAGGATCGCCATGCCGCTGTACTGCGTGCGTTCGGTGCGCAGGGGGTAGACCCCACCGGGCGGATCATCTGAGCGGGGCGCGAACTCGTCCTCGTCGTCGAAACCGATGTCGCCCCCATTGAGTCCTTCTCCGACCCCGAAGAACTCCTTTACGTTGGCCACGAATCCCCTCGACATCGTACATCCCTCCTGTAGTGCTGCGATGACGTCTGTGACTGCTACTTCCGCTGCTGCGATGTCGTCAGCCCGGCCGGCAAGCGATCTCGCTGTGGCACTGCGGCCGGGGCAAATCCGATTGTTATGAGCTGCGCGGGTGCGACTATCCGCTCCCGTAGTCGCGCGCGCCGAAGATCGCGGTACCGACGCGCACGAGGGTCGCGCCCTCCTCAACCGCCACCTCGTAGTCGCCCGTCATGCCCATCGACAGATGGCGCATCCTCCCGGCGGGGATCCCTGCATCCACCAGCCGGTCGCGCAACTCACGGAGGCGGACATGATACGGGCGGTTCGCCTCCGGGTCCTCGCTATACGGCGGCATCGTCATCAGGCCCGCGAGCTCCGCGTGCTCCAGTACCGCGAGCGCGCGGGCGAGCGTTGGGGCCTCGGCCTCCGCGACGCCGAACTTGCTCTCCTCGCCGCTGACATTCACCTGCAGCAGAACCGGCACCCGCCGGCCCGCCGCTGCGGCGCGCTTGTCAATCTCCCGGCCGACTCGCTCGCTGTCCACCGAGTGGACCATCGCCACCACGTCGGCGATCTTGCGGATCTTGTTCGTCTGCAGGTGCCCGATCGCGTGCCAGCACACGTCAAATTCCGCCAGCGCGATGGATTTCTCCTCGAGCTCCTGTACGTAGTTCTCCCCGAGGTCCCGCGCGCCTGCATCAATGACCGCACGAACTTCGTCGAGAGATCTCGTCTTCGTGACGGCCACGAGCGTGATGTCGCCCGGGTCTCGGCCGGCGCGAACGGCTGCATCGCCGATCCGCTGCCGGATCGCGCTCAGATTGTCCGCCATCTCACGGTAGCGCAACGTCGCGCCACCTTTCAGCTACTCGTCGTCGCCGAAATCAATGACCCAGCCGCCCAGCTCATCTTCCTTCTCCTCCGACTTCTCGTCGGAGTCGGCCTCCTCGGCCGCGGGCTCTTCCTCGGCGGCGGGCTCTTCCTCAACGCTCTCCTCGAGGTCGAACTCGAGAGGCGCGAAGCCCTCCGCGGCGTCTTCCTCGACATCCTCAGTGGCGGGGGCGACCGGCGCGAAAGCCGGGGCCTCCTCTTCCTCCGCCGGTTCCTCCAGCGGCTCGAAGACGTCGGGCTCGTCTTCCTCGGCCACGTCGAAGGCCGCGAAATCCTCTTCCGCTTCGGCCTCTTTCTCTTCTTCGGCCGACTCGTCGTCGAGCTCGATCTCATCGACGCCCGGCGGCGGAGGCGGCGGAGCGAACGCCGCGGCAGGCTCGAAGATCCCCTCTTCGGCCTGATCTTCCTCCTCCGGCTCCTCGCCGAGGTCGATCTCATCGGGAGCGGGTGGCGGAGGCGGCGGCATGGCGACCTCGATCGACTCCGCGGACTCTTCGTCCGGCAGCGGAGGCGGCGGGACGGCGGCCAGCTCGGGCTCCGCCTCCTCCTCGAAGTCGATCTCCGGCACGCCTGCGGGGGCGACCTCTTCGGCATCGGCGCCGCCGATGAAGTCCTCTTCGTCGGCCGGGCCGATCTCATCCTCAGCGCCCAGGATGAGGGTGATGGCCCCTTCCTGCGTGCACTCGGGCATGGGCGGCAGGTCGAGGAGGGCCTCGGAGCACTGCGCGCAGTAGCGCGCCTCCTGGGCGTTGTCGGCGCCACAGGCGCCACAACTCAGGCCACCAGGGGCCCAATCCAGGGGATTGAAGCATCTCATACACGCGCCCCGCGTAGCCTGATTCTCGGCCCCACAGCGATTGCAGTAGACCACTGCCACAGTAATTCCACCTTACCGGCAGTGCATAGTCGAAAACAGGGCGAGTATAGCCCACCGACCTTCGCACTGTCAAGCAGAGCGCTGCCGGGCCCTCGGTGTTGGCAGAGGTGGCTCCGAGTGGCCGGCACGCTCGATCGTTTACGCGGGTTGGGGCGCCAGAAGCGCCTCCCGCATCGAGTCGAAAATGGCCCGGCCGGGGCCGGGTTCGTCGAGCCCACGGGCGTCGCCCCAGGCTTCACGGCGCCTCTGCGACCACTCGCCGCCCAGGTCGGTCGGCACCTGGCGGAGGAAGCTTGCCCGCTCGGGATGAGGCATCATCGCAAGCACGCTGCCCTCGGGGCTGCAGATGGCCGCGACGTTGTCCACCGCACCGTTCGGGTTCACGTCCGGGCGGTCCACGACGTTCCCGTCGGCGTCACAATACTGGAAGACGATCTGGTCGTTCGCCCGCAGGCCCGCAAGGACCTCCGGGTCGCGCGTAGTGAAGCGGCCCTCGCCGTGCGCGATGGGGATCGGGATGACCTCGCCCGGCTGCATGCGGGAGGTCATCAGGCAGCGCTCCGGGGCGCAGGCGAGCTTCAGGAAGACCCAGCGGCAGCAGAAGTCCGCGATCCGGTGCGTGGGGTCGGGGCGGTTGGGCGCCAGCGCCATCTCCACGTTACCGGTGTGCCGGCCGGGGATCAGCCCCGCCTCCACCAGCACCTGCGCGCCGTTGCAGATGCCCAGCGCGGGCTTGCCTGCGTCGGCGATCTCCTGCATCATGCGCGCCACGATCGGCTCCTTGGTGGCAACCACGCCCGAGCGGACGCGGTCCTGGTAGGAGAAGCCCCCACCGACCACGTAGCCATCGTAGGCGGGCAGGGCCTCGGGATCAAGGTTCCAGCGGAACACGTCACAGTCAATTCCGGCAGCCTCGGCGGCGCGCTTGGTCTCCCACTCGCAGTTCGAGCCGGGAAACTGCACCAGCGCCACGCGGGGCGTTCTCTCAGGGGACATCGGCCAACCTCCGTCGTTCTCGTCAGCGCGTGCAGCGTGTTTCGCTGCGAACCCGCACGGCACCTCTTCGCCGCGATGCATCTTCGCGCGCAGTATCTTTCCGCGTGCTACAGTCAGTGTCCGGCCTGCTCGAGGATCCCCTCGACACAGGCGACCGCGTTCTCCGTCGGCACGTCCGGCATGATCGGCTTGGTCGGTGACAGGATGAAGCCGCCGCCGCGGCCGATCTCGCGGCACAGCCGCTCGATCTCAGCGCGAATGCCCTCGGGCGTGCCGCGCGGCAGCAACTCCTGGGTGCCTATCCCGCCCTCGAAGGTCATCCTGTCCCCTACTGCGCGCTTCATCGCGTAGACGTCCTGCGCCTCGGGCTGGAACGGGTTGAACACGTCAACGCCGATCTCGATCAGGTCCTCGATGACGGGCGAGTTGTCGCCGCAGGAGTGGATCCAGACGTCGAAGCCGTGCTCGTGCGCGCGGCCGTACATCTTCGCCAGGCGCGGCTTGAGGAACTCGTGCCAGACCGGGGTGCCCATGATCAGGCCCTGCTGACCGCCGAAGTCGTCGCCGAAGCGGATGGCGTCGATGGGCAGGTCTGCGAGGCGGTCGATCAGATCGAGGTGGATCTGCATCAGCCGGCCGAAGAGCTCGTGCGTGAACTCAGGGTGGAGGCGGAAGTCCATCAGGATGTTCTCCATCCCGCGCAGCGCCCACGCTCGCTCGAAGAAGAGCATGCCGAGGCCGACCATGCGGTAACGCTCGTGCGGCGCGGAGAATGCGTCCCTCATGCGCGCGAGCTCATCATCGGGCAGCAGCTCGGGGAAGTCGTAGCCTTCGAGCGTCGGCTGCTTGAGCGGCACGTCCACGCTGTGCCAGGCGCCGGCGCCGGGCGCGTCCTCCCAGACCACGCCGAACGCGTCGGTCCAGCGGCACTTGCCGTCGCGCTCGCTGCCCCAGCCCACACCGGAGGCCTGGAAGAAGCCGTGGATACGTTTGCGCCAGTCGTCGGAGCCGTAGTGCGCGTTGAGGCGCTCGACGACCTCGGGATCGATAGGAATCACGTAGGGCACGTAGCCGGTCTCACGGTGCTCGATTGTGGCGACGATGCGCTCTCGCGGGGTCATGGGCGGCCACCGAGTCTGAGACTGGATACGGGCGGGCCACAGAGGGCCCGCCCATCCATTATATCAGCCACGATGCTCGCGTCAATTGCCGCGGATGCGGGTCGCCCATCTAGGCGTCCAGCGCGCTGTTGATCGTGGAGTAGAGGTGCTTGACGTTGAAAGGCTTCGCGAGCGTCGCGAAGGCGCCGGAGAGTTCCGGCGCGTCGGTGTCACCGGTCGCGACGATTACGGGCACATCGCACAGATGCCGGTCCATCTTCAGGCAGGCCAGCACATCCTTGCCGGACACGTCTGGCATGTGCAAGTCCAGCAGCACGGCATCCGGACGCTCGCGCCTGGCGAGGTCCAGCGCTTCGAGGCCGCTGTGTGAGGCCCGAATGTCGTAGCCACCCCGCCCGAGCACGATTCGCAGCAGCGACGTGATCTGCGGGTCGTCGTCGACTACCAGCAGGCAAGGATTGCCCATGAGTGCACCACGTCCAGGTTCCCCGCGTCGTCCAGCATACTTATCAGAGGCGGGCTCGCGCCTGATGGGTCGCATGCCCGCTTAGTGAGATTACCCCGCTTCGTCAAGCTTCAATCCTTCACGTTGCTCATTCCATTGCGCATCTGTGAACGTATGCGGCAGGTCGATCCTGCGGCCCTCGTACACCGACTGCAGCGCGCCGGTGAGCGCGTCGAAGGTCGCGCGCGCCCATGCACCGGCTCGGCCATGCCCTCGGTCTGATACCACCAGCCGGCGTTCTGCGTCACGTAGATGCGGCCCTTCGAGCCGAGGATGTCGAAGTGCTGGTGCATCCAGAAGCTCTCCTCACCCGGGCTCCCGAGCGCCTCGGTGTCGCAGTCGAAGAGCACACGAATGCCGCCCGGGAACCAGTACTCCGCGAAGGTGTGCTCCGGCGCGCGATGGTGGGCCTTGTAGCCCTCCTCATCGATGCCGTAGGCCATCGCCCAGACCTGCTCGGGCTCCGCCTCGTCGAGGAGCTGGAGCAGCAGATCCATCATGTGCGGGCCCATGCTCATCAGGTTGCCCTTGGCGGAGGCGCGGATCAGGTAGACGTCGCCGATCTCCTCGTTCATCACGCGCCGGATGGTCCCGTCGCGGAACTGCGGGAAGTAGCGGCGCTGGCAGTTGACCATCATCTCCATGCCGGACTCGTCGCGCACCTGCTGAAGCCCCAGGATCTCGGAGGGCACGATCGCGATCGGCTTCTCGATGATCGCGGCCCTGACGCCGGCGTCGGCGGTGACCTGCGCCTCCCAGACGCGGTTGCTGGGCTGGGTGACGATGTGGACGATGTCGGGCTTGGCCTCGGCGAGCGCGGTCTCGTAATCATTGAAGGCCATCGGGACGCAGAACTTGCCCGCGAAGGTCTCAAGGCGCTCCTCGTCGAGATCAACGCAGGCGACGAGCTCCATGCCCTCAAGCTCGGGGTACACCTCGGCATGCCAGTGCGCGCGAGGCCCGCAGCCGAGGATCAGCGACCGGTAGTTTCCCATCTTCATTCCTCTTCTCAGTCCGACGGTGTCAGTCGACGCGTACGATACTTCGCGCGCGTATTCGCCGGGGACGTGTGGAGGTCCTTTGCCTCCCCCCCCCCGGCCCCCCTCTTCCTGGAAACCGCAGACGGCGCGGTTTCAAGCAGGAGAGGGGGGGACGACAATGGCGGGTCGTTGCCCAGCCGTATGGAGCGGAGGGGCTTCAGCCGCTCCGATTGCGCCCTCAAGGCCGACGCATCCACACGACAGGATGCGTCGCTCCAAACGACTGACGGCAACCCTCCGGGCAGGTCTCGGTGCGGCCGCCGGGAAATGTCGCCGCGTCACGTTAAGACGCGCCCGAAGGAGACGATGGCTCATGTCCGATGCCGTGCGACTGGGGATTGTCGGCGCCGGAGGGATCGCCCAGGCTCACCTGGCCGGCTACCAGCGGCTGGCCGATGCCGGATACGACAGGTTCGCGATCACCGCGGTCTGCGACGTCAATGAGGGCAACGCCGCCTCGACCGCGGACAGCATCGAGGAGAAGCTCGGCGCCCGCCCGCAGGTGTTCACGACCGCCGACGAGATGGTCGCGGCGGGCGCGGCGGACGCCGCGGACATCTGCCTCCCGCACGCATTCCACCACACCGGCGGCATCGCCTGCCTGCAGGGCGGCGTTCACGTGATGATCGAGAAGCCCGTCGGCATCACCGTGAAGGCCACGCGGCGGATCATGGAGGCCGCCGAGGGGACCGACCTGGTCATCGCCGGGGCCGAGCAGATCCGCCGCTGCGTCGGCGCGCGCGCGATCGAGTGGGCGATCAACGACCAGAAGATGTACGGCGACCCGCTGTTCTTCACGCAGGAAGTCTTCTCCGGCGCGCCCTTCGACCGCACGAGCTACAAGTTCGCGTGGCGCTCGCTGAAGGTCATGGGCGGCGGTGGGCAGATCCTCGACGGCGGCGCGCACTTCACCGACATGGTGCAGCACGTCTTCGGGCCGGTCGATGAGGTCACGTGCACGATGCGCACGATCGACAAAGCGATGATCGAGATGCCCGGCATGGACCCGCAGCCGGCGGATGTCGAGGACTTCTGGACCGCGACGCTGGTCTTCAAGAGCGGCGTCATCGGGCACTGGGGCTGGTCGAACTACGCGTGGGGCGAGAAGCTCAGCACGCGCATGTACTACGGCAGCG
>JALGSW010000015.1 GCA_029821635.1 Candidatus Zipacnadia bacterium | reverse complement strand
CATGGAATGCGAGGTCTCGAACATCGTAGACATCGACCCGGAGACCGGCATCCCGCGCCTGAGCACGAGGCGGGCCGAGGCGAACGTGCGCGCTCGCGACGGTGAGACGATCATTATCGGCGGACTGCTGCAGCGCCAGCAGGAGCGCACCGAGCGGCGCATCCCGATCCTCAGCGACCTGCCTCTGATCGGCGATCTCTTCCGCTCGTCCAACAAGCGCTCGACCGACAGCGAGCTGGTCTTCTTCCTCACGCCGCGGATCATCGACCCGGAGACCGCCGGGCAGATCGCGGATGAGGCGATCGAGGAGCTCGGCGGCCCGTCCGCGGTGACCAGTCCGGCGCCTGTGGGGGCGCCTGAGGCGACGGAAGCCACCGAACAGCCCGTTGAGCCGCAGCGTGAGCAGGTCTCGCCCCGGAGCGCGGCCGAACCGGCCAGCAGGCCCTGGTGGCGGTAAAAGAAGGGCGTTTACCCGAGGGGAGCATCTCAGCATCATGAGCGATCGACCGAACATCCTCTTCGCGCTTGCCGACGACGCGGGCATGCACTTCGGCGCCTACGGCTGCCCGTGGATCTCCACGCCCGCCTTCGACCACGTGGCCGGGCAGGGAGTGCTGTTCACCGACGCCTACACGTGCAACTCCAAGTGTGCGCCGTCGCGCGCGTCGATCATCACCGGCCGCAACTCGTGGCAGCTCAAGGACGCCGCGAACCATCAGTGCTTCTTCCCGGCGGAGTTCCGGACGGTCTTCGAGGCGCTGGCCGAGCACGGCTACCACACCGGGCACACCGCGAAGGGCTGGGCGCCGGGCGATCCGGGCATCGTGGACGGCAAGCCGCGCGAGCTGACCGGGCCGGCCTACAACGAGCGCAAGTACGAGCCACCGACGCAGTGGATGAACCGCACGGACTACGCGGCGAACTTCGAAGACTTCCTCAATGGCAACCCCGAACAGAGGCCCTTCTGCTTCTGGTACGGCTGCACCGAGCCGCACCGCAAGTACGAGTGGCGCTCGGGGATCGAGAAGAACGGGCGCAGCACAGAAGAGGTCGATGAGGTCTACGAGATCTGGCCCGACACCGAGGTCGTCCGCACCGACCTGCTTGACTACGCCTTCGAAGTCGAGACCTTCGACCGGCACCTCGGGCGCATGCTGGACATGCTGGAGGCGCGCGGCGAGCTGGAGAACACTCTCGTCGTGGTCAGCTCGGACAACGGCATGCCCTTCCCGCGCTGCAAGGGGCAGGAATATTACCGCTCCAACCACCTGCCGTTGGCGGCGATGTGGGCGGACGGCATCCGCAACCCCGGCCGGAGCGTCGCGGACATGGTGAGCTTCATCGACTTCGCGCCGACCTTCCTCGAGGTCGCGGGCGTCGCCGAGGAGAACTCCGGGATGGCGCCGATCACCGGCCGGAGCCTCACGGACATCTTCGGCTCGGAGGCCGAGGGGCAGGTCAACCCCGAGCGAGATCGCGTGCTGATCGGCAAGGAGCGCCACGACCTCGGGCGGCCGGGTGATGTGGGCTACCCGATCCGCGGTATCTTCAAGTGCAACTACCTCTACCTGCGCAACTTCGAGCCGGATCGCTGGCCCGTGGGCAACCCCGAGACCGGCTACATGAACTGCGACGGTAGCCCGACGAAGACGGAGATCATCAACCTCCGGCGCGAGCACGGCGTGATGGAGTACTGGCGCTGCTGCTTCGGCATGAGGCCCGGGGAGGAGCTGTACGACATCTCCAGCGACCCCGACTGCCTCACGAACCTCGCGGACGATCCGGAGCACGCCGCGATCAAGTCCGAGTTGCGCGAGCAGCTTGACCGCGAGCTGACCGAGCAGGGCGATCCGCGCCTGACCGGCGGCCCTAACCTCGATGAGAACCCGGTGTACGACCCGCAGGGCGCCCGGCGGAACTACCACGAGCGGTTCATGGCGGGCGAACTCGAACCGGCGGGCTGGATCACGCCAGGCGACGTGGACCCGAAGCCGGTCGCGGAGTGAGGCCCTGAGATAGCTCCGGCAAGATCGACGGAATCAGCACGCGCCGCATCGCGTCTCCATCCCCGAAGCAACCAACTTAGGGAACCGGAGGAGTGGCACAGATGCGGACAAGCAAGATGGTGACGGTCATTGCGGTGCTGGCGCTGGTGCTCGGGACACTGGTGGCAGGATGCACCGCTCCGGGCGCGCAGCAGGGACAGCACGAGCAGCACGTAGGCCAGGGCCAGGGTCAGGGCCAGGGTCAGGGCCAGGGCTTGGGCCAGGGTCAGGGCCAGGGCTTGGGCCAGGTCGACCCGGCGGCCCGCTGGCAGCATATGCTCGAGCACCATGACGCCGACGGCAGCGGGACGATCTCGCAGGACGAGTTCGACGGCCCGGAAGAGGCGTTCGCGAAGATAGACGCGGACGGCAACGGGCAGATCACGCAGGAGGAAGCAGCCGCGATACCCGCACGGCGCGGTGACGGCCAGGGCCAGGGCCCGGTCGATCCTGCGGCGCGCTGGCAGCGGATGCTCCAGTACCATGACGCCGACGGCAGCGGGACGATCTCGCTGGACGAGTTCGAGGACCCGGACGAGGCCTTCGCGAAGACAGACGCGGACGGCGACGGGCAGATCACGCAGGAGGAGGCCGCCTCGATACCCGCACGGCGCGGTGACGGCGAGGGCAAGGACCCTGCGGCGCGCTGGCAGCGGATGCTCGAGCACCATGACGCCGACGGCAGCGGGACGATCTCGCAGGACGAGTTCGGCGGCCCGGATGAGGCGTTCGCGAAGATCGACGCGGACGGCGACGGGCAGGTGACGCAGGAGGAGACGCAGGCGGCCGCGCAGCAGCGGATGTAGCACGGCGGGAACGGTCAGCGGCGCGGGCCCGGTCAGGGCGCTCCGCAGGTGTAGCATGGACCGGCATCAGAGCACACGGAGGGCCGCGAGGGATCACCTCGCGGCTCTCATCGTGTCAGATGATGCCACCGCCGCCGATGCGCTTGTCCCCGAAGAAGCTGTCGCCGACGATCGAGGGCATCGAGGCCTCCAGCACGAGTGCGGGCCCGATGCCGGTGAATTCGTGCGGGCTGCCCGGCGGCATGACGAGCGTGTCGCCCTGGCTCAGCGTGACCATCCCCTCGGCGGTGCGCATCGCGATGGCGCCCTTCACGACGAAGAAGGTCTCGTGCTTCACGCGGTGCTCGTGCCACGGGCAGGTCTGGCCGTCGAAGACGAAGAGGAACTTGCCGCAGTAGCCCGCCTCGGTCTCGTTGGCGATCCACCACTCGGTCTCACCGATGGTGCGGAAGTCGCCGAGGCCGAAGTCGAGCGGTAGCGGCTCGACGTCCGGGAGCGTCAGGCCCCAGTGCTCGATCTGCGCGCGGATCTCGCGCAGCGCCTGCTCGCGCTCCTGACCGTGGATCATGACCGCATCGTGCTTGCCCACTGCTGTCACCTCATCAGACGGAGGCCCTTGCCGGTTTGCGGGCGAATACCCGCGTGACCCAAGTGCCTGACTCCCGCCGACCTCTGCGCAGATGCAAGGAGTGCTCACCTATGAGCCTGCCCGCGAACTACTGGGCGAAGATCGACCCGGACAGCGTGCCCAAGATCGTCACGGAGATTCCCGGCCCGCGCTCGACGGACCTCCACGAGCGTGGCGCCGCACACATGATCGGCTACTCCAGCCAGGTGAAGCTCTTCCCGGTTGCCTTCGAGAGCGGCCACGGCGTGACGCTGACGGACGTGGATGGCAACCGCTACATCGACTTTTCCAGCGGGATCTACGTCACCACGCTCGGGCACTGCCACCCGAAGGTCTCCGAGGCCGTGGCCGACGCCGCCCGCACGCTGATGAACTGCCACGACTTCAACACGCCCGTGAAGGTCGAGCTGCTGGAGAAGATGGCCGAGGTCCAGCCGTGGGACCTGCGCGGCATCCAGCTCTACGACAGCGGCACTACGGCCGTCGAGGCGGGTCTGCGCGTCTGCAGGGCCGCGACCGGCAACCACGAGTTCATCTCGTGCTTCATGGACTTCCACGGCAAGAGCGGCCACGCGGTGAGCCTCGGGCGCATGAACGAGGCGAACGGGCCGGGGCGCTCGCAGGGCTTCTACCTCGTACCGCGGCCCAACCCCTACCGGCCCATGTTCACCAGGCCCGACGGGGAGATCGACACCGACGCGTACATCGACTTCTACGCGCAGTTCATCGACAACGCCACGACCGGGCAGGTCGCGGCCTTCGTGCTGGAGCCGATCCAGGGCTGGGCGGGCTCGATCGTGCCGCCGGATGACTTCTTCCCGAAGCTGCGCGCCTTCTGTGACGAGCGCGGGATTCTGCTGATGGCCGATGAGGTCCTCACGAGCATGGGCCGCACCGGCACGTACTTCTGCATGGAGCACTGGGACACCGCGCCGGACGTGGTGACGGTGGGCAAGGGCTTCGGCAACGGCTTCCCGGTCACCGCGATGATGGTCTCGGACAGGTACAAGGAATCGATCGCCAGCATCTCGGCGTCTACCAGCTACGGGGGCAACCCGATGGCCTGCGCGGCGGCGCTGGCGAGCATCGAGGCGATGGAGGAGGAGGGCCTCCTTGCGCACGCGCTGGAGCTTGGGGAGTTCATGCTGGCGGAGATGCGCGCGATCCGCGACCGGCACAGCATCGTCGGCGATGTGCGTGGCATCGGCTGCCTGCTGGGCCTGGAGCTCGTGAAGGACCGCGAGACGCGCGAGCCGTTCGAGGAGGCCGGGAAGCTCGTCTATCAGCGCGCGTTTGAGCGAGGCGTGGCGTGGGTGCCGGCGTGGCACATCCTGCGCATGTCGCCGCCGATCGTGATGGACCAGGAGGTCGCTGCGAAGGGCCTCGCGATCATCGACGAAGCGATCGGCGAGGTCGAGGAGGAGCTGGGCTACGCGTGAGCGAGGCGGCCTCACCCCCCTCGGTCCCCCCTCTCCCTGGCGCATAGACGACATGCGCGGGCGGGACGAGGGGGGAGGAACGGCTTACAGGCTCTGCGTTGAGGTGATGCAGGTGGCGTATCTGACCTTCGACATCGGGACGACCGCGCTTAAGACCGCGCTCATCGGCGGGGATGGCGCTGTGCTCGCGCTCGCGGAGGTGGAGTACACTCCGGATGCCCCGCGGCCGGGGTGGATGGAAGAGGCGCCCGATGTCTACTGGCAGGCGGCGGTCGCGGGCGCCAGGACGGTGCTCGCCGAGGCGGACTTTCCGGGCGACGCCGTCGGCGCGATCGGCCTGAGCTCCCAGGGCGAAAGCTTCCTCGCGCTCGACGAGGCCGGCGAGCCGCTCACGCCGGTGATCGTCTGGCTCGACGGTCGCGCGCGGGAGGTGGCCGAACGCTGGCAGCGAGAGTGGCTCACTGAGGAGCGCTATCGCGAGATCACCGGCTACCCGTGGGTGCCGCATGAGCTGACGGCGTTCAAGATCGGCTGGCTGGCCGAGCATGAGCCGCGGGCGCATCGCCCGGCGAAGTTCCTGTGCCTGCCCGACTACCTGATCTTCCGGCTGACGGGCGAGTTCGCGACCGACTTCAACATCGCGCAGATGGGCGGGCTGCTGGACGTGGGCAGCGGAACGTGGTCGCCGGAGGTGCTGCACGCCGCCGGGATCAGCCAGGCGCAGCTCCCGCCGATCCACGCGCCGGGGACGGTCGTTGGCGAGCTGAACACGCAGGCTTCGGAGGCGCTGGGACTGCGGCCGGGTGTGCGCGTATGCACCGGCTGCAACGACCAGCTCGCGGGCGCCATCGGCGCGGGGAACGTGCGCAGTGGCGTGGTCAGCGAGACCACGGGCACGGCGCTTGCAGTAGTGGCCACGACTCCCGCGCGGCTCGATGACACGCGCTTCTTCGTCGGCCGCCACGCGGTGCCCGATCGTTGGTATGCGATGCCTTACGCCTCGGTCTCGGCGATCGTGCTGACGTGGTTCCGCGACCTGTGCGGTGCGGGTGGCTGGGACGAGTTGCTCGCGGGCGTGGGCGAGGTGCCGCCGGGCTGCAACGGACTGACCGTGCTGCCGCACTTCTCAGGCAGGCCCAACGCCCCCGACGCGCGCGGGGCGATCCTCGGACTGACGCTCGGGCACGGTCGGGCGGAGATCGCGCGGGCGATCATGGAGAGCTGCGCCTGCCTGCTGCGCGAGCTGCTGGAGCCGTTCGGCGAGCACGGGCTTGGCGTCGAGAGCGTGCGGTCGCTGGGCGGCGCGGCGCGCTCGGATGCGTGGCTGCAGATGAAGGCGGACGTGCTTCAGACGCCCGTGGAGCGCCCCGCGTGCACGGAGGCTGCGTCGCTGGGCGCGGCGATGATGGCCGCGACAGCGACGGGGCAGTTCGGGTCGCTGACTGAGGCGGCGGATGCGTGGTACGCGCCCGCGCAGCGCTTCGAGCCCAACCCGGAGCTGGCGAGCGCGTACGAGGACGTGTTCGGGCGGTACGTGGAGAGCTGTGCGCTGATCTGCCGTGAAGGAGCGTAGGCCGATGTCACCCAGGTTCCGCGATCAGTCGTCACCGATGCTTGCCGCGCAGATCGAGCGCGGGGCGCTGCTGATCCTGCCGGTCGGCACTACCGAGGAGCATGGGCCGCACCTGCCCGTGGACACCGACGCGCGCATCGCCGAGGCCTGCGCGACGGCGCTTGCGCAGGAGCTGGCGAAGGAGACGCCCGTGCTGGTGATGGACGCGATCCGCTACGGCTACTCGATGGCGCTCATGAAGCGCTGGCCTGGCACGATCGTGGTGCGCACGCGGACCTTCATGGATTACGTCTTCGACGTCTGCGGCTCCGTGCTTGAGATGGGCTTCACGAAGCTCGCGCTGCTGGACTGCCACGGCCATCACAGCGGCCTGCTGAACACCGTCGGCCGCGAGCTGTGCGATGCGTTCGACACGGCCGTCGCGATCATCAGCCCGGCGAAGCTCTCGGCCGAGGCGTTCAACGACGTGCGGCGCTCCGGGCAGGGCGGGGCGATCCACGGAGGCGAGTGGGAGACGTCGCTGGTGCTGCACCTGAGCCCGGAGGTCGTGGATATGTCCGCGGCGGTGGCCGAGCCGATGCGCTACGCGTCGGACTTCGTCGCCGGCGACAACTTCCTCGGCTCGCAGCGGGTGACGTGGAGCACGTGGTACCTGCAGCAGTCGGAAAGCGGGATCTACGGAGATCCGACGGTCGCGAGGGCGGAGACCGGCGAGGCGATCATGCGCGCCGTGGTGGGGGAGGGCGGGCGTTTCCTGCGGGAGTTTGTGACCGCCGGCGGCGCATAGGCGAAGTGCGCGACTCCTGAATGTATCAGTAACGTGAACAAATCGAGGGTGTCAGGCGTTTATCCGACCGAGAGTCGGGCAAGTTAAGGTCAGTGTGTGGGCGTTCGCTCCGGGGGCGGAGAGGCGGGCCATGCGGATGAGATCAGTGCTGTCGGTGCTCATCGTCATGATCGTGACAGCAGCCACGCTGCACGCGGCCTCGGCGCCGGTGGCGCCGTGGGAGCGCGCCGACTGGCCAACCGCTGAAGGCGAGCTTGATAGACACGTGCGCTCAGTGCTCGATGCGCGTGGCATCGAACCCGCGCTGCCCTGCTCGGATGAAGTCTTTCTCCGCCGCGCCTACATCGACATCACCGGCACGATGCCCGAACTGGACGTGACACACCTCTTCCTCGGCAGCGACGTCCCCGGCAAGCGCTCCGAGTTGATCGACACGCTGTGGGGCAACGAGCACTTCGCGGACTACTGGGCGCTGAAGTGGTGTGACGCGCTCCGCGTGAAGGCGGAGTTCCCGATCAACCTGTGGCCGAACGGTGTGCAGATCTACCACCGCTGGGTCCGCGATGCGGTGCGCGAGAACATGTCGTACGATGAGTTTGCCCGCGCGCTGCTGACGTCCAGTGGCAGCAACTTCCGCGTGGCGCCGGTGAACTTCTACCGCGCCATGCAGGGCCACGCGCCGTCCTCGATCGCCGCCGTCGTGGCGCTGACCTTCATGGGTTCGCGCTACGAGGACTGGCCGCAGGAGCAGCAGGATCAGTTGGCCCGCTTCTTCTCCCGCGTCGCCTTCAAGGGTACCGCGGAGTGGAAGGAGGAGATCGTCTTCCTCGATCCCGCCCCCTGCGAAACGTTCACTGCAACCTTCCCCGATGGCACCACCGTCGAGATCACGCCCGATCAGGACCCGCGCGAGGTCTTCGCCGACTGGCTCATCCGCCCGGACAACCCGTGGTTCGCACGCGCGGCGGTCAACCGCGCCTGGTACTGGCTGATGGGCCGGGGGATCATCGACGAGCCGGACGACATTCGTGACGACAACCCGCCTGTGAACCCCGAGCTTCTCGCGTACTTGGAGCGCGAATTGGTCGCGAGCGACTGGGACCTGCAGCACGTGATGCGACTGATCGTGGAATCACGCACCTGGCGGCAATCGTCTATCCCTCAGAGCGGTGACGCGCAGGCGGAGGCGCTGTTCGCACACTACATGACGCGGCGACTGGACGCCGAAGTGCTGATTGACGCGCTGTGCTGGTTCGGCGGCGATGGTGAGACGTACTCGAGCCCGATCCCGGAGCCATTCACGTGGATCCCGGAGTACCACCCGACGATCGCGCTGGCGGACGGGAGCATAACCAGCCAGTTCCTTGAGATGTTCGGCAGGCCGTCGCGGGACACAGGGCGGGCGTCCGAGCGCAGCAACGATCCGACGCAGACGCAGTGCCTGCAGCTCCTGAACGCGACGGATGTGCAGCGCCGGATCTCGCAGAGCCCGAAGCTGGCGGCGGCGTTCGCGCAGGCGAAGGGCGATGGGGCGGAGGCGATGCGCCTGCTGTACCTCACACTGCTCTCGCGCGAGCCGATGCCCGGTGAGATGCTGGTTGCCGGCGATTACGCGAAGACCGCGAAGCTCAAGCCGCTTCAGGTCGCACAGGACATGGCGTGGGCGCTGATCAACAGCAAGGAGTTCCTCTACCGGCACTGAGCCGGATTGTAGAGCGCAAATGCGTTCGATGAGAGGCGAGGGCTCAACGATGAGCGGGCACGAGATGCAGGGCGGAATGAGTCGCCGCGAGGCCATAAGGCTCGGTCTGCTGGGCACGGCCGGGATCACGCTCGGGCTGGGTGGGCTGAGTGCGACCGGTGCGCTGGCGCAGCTTGCGCCGGCGGGTGGTGCAGTGGGTGCGGCTCCAGCCGCGAAGGCGAAGTCGGTCATTCAGATCTGGATGTGGGGCGGCCCCTCGCAGAATGACACATTCGACCCGAAGCCCGACGCGGGCTATGACTACACTGGTGCGCTCGCCGCATCCATTCCGACGAACGTGGATGGCATTCAGGTGAACGCGGGGCTCCCGCTGCTGGCCCAGCAGGCGGACAAGTACTCGATCATCCGCAGCATGACCCACGGTGAGAACGGGCACGAGACCGCCTCCTACGTCACGCAGACGGGGCGCTGGCCGGGCAGGCTCGTCTATCCCTGCGCCGGCGCGGTCGTGTCGGTCTTCCGAGGCTACGACCAGGGCTACGACGGGATCGTGGCGCCCTACATCGTGCTGACGAAGCCGCAGGGGCGCTTCTCCGAAGCGGGCTTCCTGGGGCAGGAGTACAAGCCGTTCGCGACGGGCGGCAATCCGGCGCGTTCGCGCTTCGAGGTCGAGGGGATCGTCGCGCCCGGGATCACCGATGCGCGGCAGAACTCCCGCCGCGACCTGCTCGCGTCGCTCGACAGCTTCGGCGCGGCGGCGCCGGAGAACCCGCACCTCGAGGCGCTTGACGAGGCGCGTGAGAGTGCTTATGACCTCATCCTGGGCGAGGCGGGCAACCTCTTCGACCTGAGCAACGAGGCCGACGAGCTGCGCGAGGCGTACGGGAAGAATACCTTCGGCCAGTCGTGCTTGATGGCGCGGCGGCTGGTGGAGGCGGGCGTGCCCTACATCACCATCAACTATGGTGGCTGGGACACGCACAAGCAGCACTTCCAGATCATGCAGCGCAAGCTCCCGGAGATGGATCAGGGCTTCGCGACGCTGCTGACGGACCTCTCCGACCGGGGCCTGCTCGACGAGACGATCGTCTGGTGGAGCGGGGAGTTCGGGCGCAGCCCGCGGATCATGTGGGACCCGCCGTGGAACGGTGGCCGCAACCACTACGGCGCGTGCTTCTCAGCCGTGCTGGCGGGCGGAGGCTTCAGGGGCGGCGCGGTCGTCGGCGCCTCGGACGCGAAGGCCGAACAGGTGGTGGAGCGGCCCGTCTACCCGCTGGACCTGATCGGGAGTGTCTACGAGCTGATGGGGATCGATCCGGAGGGCCAGTTGCCGAACGAGCGTGGGTTGGACGTGCAGGTGCTGCCGTTCGATGACACGAGCGTCAAGTCGGGCGGGCGTCTACGGGAGATCATGTGAGCGAAGGAGCGCGGCGGTGAGGACAGCGAGGCTGAGCACCATTATCGTGGTGGGCCTGTGCGCGGCGGCGGCATGGGGGCAGAGCGGGGCACAGATCGGCTACCTCTACCCGGCCGGCGGCCAGCAGGGCACGACCTGCGAGATCATCGCGGGCGGGCAGCGACTGCGCTCGCCCGAGGCGGTGCTTATCACGGGCGAGGGGGTCAGCGCCGAGGTCATCGAGTGGGCGGGGCCGATGGCCGGCAACAATCGCGGCATCCTGACGAGGCACCTGCGCTTGCTCGTCAAGTTCCGCACACAGGAACTTGCCGCGAAGGCCGGACGGGGGGAGGCGCCCGATCCCGCGAAGCTCGCTGAGGAGCGCGGGAAGCTCGACGAGCTGCCCGAGCACCCGATGTGCCGCGGCCTCGATGAGATGGGACTCGTGGAACTGACCGACCTTATCAACGGTTTGTACAACCCGAAGGAACAGCCGAACACTCAGCTCGGCGAGACGGTGGCGCTCAAGATCACGATCGACGCCGATGCTCTCCCCGGCGACCGCGAGGTGCGTCTGGTCACGCGCTCCGGGATCACGAGCCCGATGATCTTCCAGGTCGGGCTGCTGCCCGAGGCGCGCGAAGTCGAGCCGAACGATCCCGGCCCGCCGAGGAACCCGCGGATCGATGCGATGCGCGACAAGCCCGAGCCGCTGGAGCTGCCGGTGCTCGTGAACGGGCAGATCATGCCCGGCGACGTGGACCGCTTCCGCTTCATCGCACAGCAGGGGCAGCAGTTGGTCGTGCAGGTGGAGGCGCGGCACCTCGTGCCCTATCTCGCCGACGCCGTCCCCGGCTGGTTCCAGGCGACCGTCGCGCTCTTCGGCGCCGATGGCGAGGAGCTTGCGTTCGCCGATGAGTACCTTTTCAGTCCCGATCCGGTGCTCTACTACGAGATCCCGGCAAGCGGTGAGTATGAGCTGGAGGTGCGCGACGCCATCTACCGCGGGCGACAGGACTTCGTCTACCGCGTCTCGATCGGCGAGGAACCGTTCATCCGCTGGATCTACCCGCTGGGCGGGAACTGGCAGGACACCACCACGGTGCAGGTGGGTGGGTGGCACCTGCCGCGCGATGAGGTGAAGCTCGGAACCGAAGGGATGCCAACCAGCATCCGCGAATCGCAGTGGACCTGCGACGCCGGGCTGTGCAACCGCGTGCTCTATGCGGTGGACGCGCTGCCCGAGCTGATGGACTCTGAGCCGAACGACAGCCTCGAGGACTCGCAGATGATCGTGTTGCCGCTGATCGTCAACGGGCGGATCGACCGCCCCGGCGACGTGGACTGCTTCAGCTTCCAGGGCGAGGCGGGCGAGGAGGTCGTCGCCGAGGTCTACGGCCGTCGCCTGCGCTCACCAATCGACTCGGTCGTGCGGCTGTGCGACGCGAGCGGTAAGGTCGTCGCGTGGAATGACGATCACATGAACAAGGAGGGGCACCTGCATACCGGGCCGGGACTGCTGACCCACTACGCGGACTCCTACATGCGCACTCAACTGCCCGAGGACGGCGGCTACTACTTCGAGATCGCCGACACGCAGGGGCAGGGCGGCGAGGAGTGGGGCTACCGCCTGCACCTTTCGCCACCGCGGCCCGACTTCGAGCTGAAGATGACCCCTGCGAGCTTTGTGGTGCACGCTGGGCGATCCGCGGCCGTGTCGGTCTACGCGCTGCGCCGCGACGGCTTCGACGGGCCGATCGATGTGAGGCTGCTCGACCCGCCGCCGGGCTTCACGCTGGAGGGCGGACAGATCCCGGCGGGCCGGCAGTCCACGCGCATGACCCTCAGCGTCCCGAAGGACGCCGGTGTGGAGCCGCTCGCGCTCTACTTCGTGGGGGAGGCGCAGATCGGCGACGAGCTGGTCGAGCACGACGTCACGCCCGCGGACAACCAGATGCAGGCGTTCCTGTGGCGGCACCTGGTGCCAATGCAGGAGATGATCACGAAGGTCGATCCGGGCAGGCGCTATATCCCGAGCTTCGAGGTGGCCTGTGAGCTGCCGCTGCTGATCCCGCGCGGGGGGACGGTCGAGCTGCCGGTGATCGTCGTGGGCAAAATGCCCGAGGGCGCGACGCCCAGGCTGGCGCTGAACGAGCCGCCCAACGGCATCTCGCTGCAGAAGGTCACGGCGGACGAGGGTGGCCTGACGGCCATCATCGAGGCGAGTGACAGCGTGCTGCTGGCGGGCTACGCCGACAACCTGATCGTTGACGTCGAGGTCGAGTTCGAGCGGAAGAACAACGATGGCCAGATGCGGAAGTGGAAGACGCCCTGCGGCTCAATGCGGGCGATTCCGTTCGAGATAGTGGCAAAGTGAGTGCACCAATTCACCGCAACATGAGGAGCGGGGCATGACAGGGACCGCCGCACCACAGTCCGACCGCACCATGCAACTTCGCGAAGTCCGGCGCGAGGGGATGCGCGAGGTGTACGTGACGCGCCGGCTCGCCCCCGACGGGGACATTGGGGCGGCGATCGAGGAGCTGCACAGCACCTCCGGCGCAAGCGTCATCGGCGCTGAGTACTTCGATCCGCGCACATCGCACTCCGACCGCGACGGCTACACCGGGCCGCTCACCTGGGTGCTCAGCGACTCGGTGACTGAGGGCCTCGGTGGCCTGGGGGGCCTGCACCTGCGGGCCGTCGGCGGGGCGGAGCTGGAGCCCGTGGTGCTTGACGGGCGGACAGTCGGGACGGTCATCCACGGCCCGCACGCGTCAGAGTGCCTGCTCGCGGGCATCCGCACCGAGGACACTTCGGCTCCGCGCGAGCTGCAGGCGCGGGTGACCTTCGAGGCGATCGAGCGCGCGCTTGACACCGTCGGGATGGACTTCAGCAACGTGGCGCGCACGTGGCTGTTCCTCGACGACATTCTCGACTGGTACGGTGAGTTCAACGGGGTGCGCACCGCTTTCTTCACCGAGCGCGGGGTCTTCGACCGCATGGTGCCCGCGAGCACCGGCATCGGCGGCGCGAACCCCTGGGGCGCGGCGATGATGGTCGGCGCGTACGCGATCGAGGCGCACGATCCGCGCGTGAAGGTCGAAGCGCTGCCCTCACCGCTGCAGTGCCCGGCGCTGCAGTACGGCAGCTCGTTCAGCCGCGCGGTTGAGATAGACATGCCCGACCTGCGACGCGTCTTCGTCTCGGGCACCGCCGGCATCGCTCCCAATGGCGAGACGGCTCACATCGGCGATGTGCTCGCGCAGACCGCCCTGACCTGCGACGTGATCGAGGCGATCCTCGACGCGCACGCGATGGGCTGGGAGGATGTCACCCGGGCGACGGCCTACGTGCGCTTCCCTGAGGACGCGGGGGTCTTCGAACAGCACCGCGTGGCCGCCGGATTGCCGGAGCTGCCCGTCGTGGTCGCGCACAACACGATCTGCCGCGATGATCTGCTCTTCGAGTTGGAAGTCGATGCGGTGCAGGTGCGGTAGTCCGTACGCGGTCGCTGCAGTCATCGAGGCCGCCCGGGATCCGGGCGGCCTCGTTCATTGTGGGCAGGTGCGCGCTTCCGAGCGGCGAACCGTTCGGGGCCGCGCACCGTCACCGCATGGGAGCCCAGCATGGAGCCAGGAAAGCCGGAGGAGACGCGGTGGAACATCGCGTTCTGCAACGTCACATACACCGAATACGCGGGTGTGACCTATGCCGACTACTACGGCTCGCCCGCGGTGATGCTGGAGGCGCAGCTTGCCGCGAAGGAGTACGCCGAGCGGCGTTGGGGCGTCGGGCGGTGGATGCGGCCGATGGTGGACACCCCATCGTGCACCTTCGCATCCTACCTCGGGATGCACGTCGTGTGGCCCGAGGGCGCCGATGAGCTGCCCTACATCGACTCGAAGCGCCCTGTCGTCGCCGACCCCTCGGAGGTGGAGAGCCTACGGATCGGCGATCCGCGCGAGGAGGGGCTGATGGCCACGCGCTACAAGTACTGGGAGTATTACCGCGAGCGCGGCTACGAGGTCGGCTTCGGCGCCGCGGGCGGCAATGTAGTCACGATCGCGTGTGAGATCACCGATGGCGCGGTGCTCGGGTGGCTGCTGGAGGCCCCGGACGCCGCTCGGCGCCTGTTGGAGCTGATGGTCGAGGCGCAGGAGACACTCGGGCGCTTCGGCGCGGAGTTGGTTGGGCATGAGTTCGCGGGCTTCGGCTACTCGGGGGACGACTACTCGGGGCTGATGTCGCCCGCGATGTACCGCGAGTTCGTGCTGCCGTGCTACGAGCGGCTCTACGCGGGCCACGAGCAGCGCTTCATGCACTCGGAGCTCTTGCGCGCGCCGCACCTGCGCATCGCGCGGGAGGAGCTGGGGATCACGGACTTCCACGGCGCGGGCTGCGAGCTGCTCACGCTGGAGGAGATGCACGAGATCATGGGGCGCGCGTTCTGGACGCAGCTCACGCCCCAGGAGATGCTGGAGTTTACGCCCACGCAGATCGACGCGCGCATCGCGGAATTCGCGGCGAGCGGCTGCCATCGCGTGCAGCTCTACCCGGGCCGCGGCACGCCCGAGGCGAACATGGACGCGGCAATCGCAGCCTGCCAGCGGGAGTGTCCGGGCGGGATGCTGTGACGGCGCCTCACCCCCCGGCCCCCTCTCCCTGGCTCATAGACGACATGAGCAAGCGGGAGAGGGGGGGAACGGTGGCGGGAACAGCAGACGGGCTGGAAGCCCGTCCTACAAGCGGCGGACGACGGGCCCTCGCCTATCAGCTCAGCAGCTCTCGCGTGTCGATCAGGCAGTCGAGCATGTCCGCCTGGTGGTAGGCGCACTCGTAGAAGCCCTCGGCACGGACGGTGCGGCCGCAGATCGTGCGCTCTTCGCCCACAGGGTAGTCATACAGGCGCGGCAGGCCCTTCTCCTCGCTGAAAAGCTCGCGGTGCACGAAGCCGATCAGGCGCAGCGCGGCGTCGCGCAGCTCCTCGTCCTCATGCCACGCCAGCGCGCGGGCCATGAGCCCGTAGACCCAGGTGTGGTACTTCTGGCCGTGGTTCTCCCACGTGTCCCAGTCGATCGAGCCATCTTCGTTGACCTGGGCAGCCAGGAACTCCGCTGCGCGGCGGATGGGCGCCCGGACTCCCTCGCGAACGTCCATGGGCAGCATTCTCTGGTCGAGCAGGTTCTGGAGGACCCAGCATACCGTGGCGGTATAGGAGACGGAGTTGTCGCCCTCATAGTTGGAGTAGGGCAGCATCCCCGTGTCGCGCTGGAGGGCCACGATGGCCTCGATGGCGCGGATCGCCCCGGCGCGGCACCCCAGCCGAGGCCTGCGGTTCTCCGCGACGGCCATGCCGATCAGCAGCGTTTCGGCGGCGTGGGCGGAGCCATTGAGGATGAGCTTGTCCTCGGGGTACCCCTCCGAGTGCAGGAAGTTCCCCGGGTCGGTCTCGACGGTGAGTTGCCACCGCGCAGCCTTGCGCAGGAACTCCACCCATGCTTCCTTCGTGGGGACGCCAAGCTGCATGCACCGGCACATGCCGTGCGTGACGAGCCCGAGCGAGATCGAGCTGCGCTCGTCGTCGAGGTGGAACTGCGAGGGGCGGTCGTTGTTCGTGATCTCGAAGAGCCCGCCGTCTTCGTGCTGGCGGGTGACGATCCAGTCGAAGGCCCGCTCCGCCCGCTCGCGCAGGTCATTGTGAGGCGATGAGTCCGCACACTTCATGAATGCGAGCGCGGCGCTGCCGACGGTGCGGTTGTGATGGCTGCCGCCCGCGCGGTAGTCGAGCTGTGGGATGTGGTACGCAAGCTCGCTCCAGAAGCTCCCGGCGAACTCGCCCGCGCCCTCATCCTCCTGTGCGCGCACGAGATAGTCGATCAGTCCATCGATCAGTTCGTCAAAGGGCGCAAGGGCCTGGCGGTCGTCCTGCGTGCAGTCGGTCATCGTCGAGTCCCTCCGGTGGGTGTTGGTCGCTGACGCGCGTCATAGTAACGCGTCCGGGCCTGCCGTGCAACGCCGCGGGCAGGTCGTGGCGAGGGCGTCGGCGAATTGATCGCAGCAACGAAGGTAGAGCGTGCCGCCGAAGCGGGCACTATGAGGGAATGAGCAGCGTCATGGCCGTGCAGACGTCCGGTCGCCCGGAGATGGTGCCCGCGCAGCTCAGCCGCGATCTCGGCCTCTTCGAGATCACGATGGTTGGGCTGGCGGCGATGATCGGCGCGGGCGTGTTCGTGCTGACCGGCATCGCCGCGGGCGTCGCGGGGCCGGCGCTGATCCTGGCCTTCGCGCTCAACGGCGTCGTCACGCTGCTCACGGGCATGGTCTACGCGGAGCTTGGCTCGGCAATCCCGGGCGCGGGCGGCGGGTACCTGTGGGTGCGCCAGGGCCTGCCGGGGGCGAGCTCGTTCATGGCCGGCTGGATGGACTGGTTCGCGCACTCGGTGGCCGGAAGCCTCTACGCGCTGGGCTTTGGCGCCTACGTCGGGCTGATGTTCGAGGAGCTGGGGATCGGGTATCTGGGCCTGAGCCCGGACAACTTCTCGAAGGTCGCCGGCGTGGCGATCGTGCTGATCTTCGTGTACATCAACTTCAAGGGGGCGTCGGAGACCGGCGCTGTGGGGAATATCGTCACGGCCGGGCAGAACGCGATCATCGCACTGTTCATCGTCAGCGGGTTGTGGGTGATCTTCAAGCAGCCCGACAGCTTCGCCAGCTTCACGCCCTTCGCGCCCGGGGGGATGAAGGGCGTGATCCAGGCGATGGGCCTGACGTGGATCGCGTTTGAGGGCTACGAGATCATCGTGCAGACCGGCGAAGAGGTCAAGGATCCGCGCCGGAACATCCCGCGCGCGATCTTCATCTCGCTGGTGGTGGTCGTGCCGACCTACCTGCTGATCGGGATCGTCGCCATCGGCGCGGTGCGGCCCGAGACCGCCGGCGTCGCCTCCTGGCAGTGGCTGGGCCAGCACGCTGAGCTGGGCCTCGCGCGGGCGGGCGAGCAGTTCATGCCGCTGGGCAGCATCCTGCTGCTGCTGGGCGGGCTGTTCTCGACAACCAGCGCGCTGAACGCAACGACCTACTCATCCACGCGCGTGTCGTTCGCGATGGGGCGCAACCGGCATCTGCCCGCCATCTTCGCCGCGATCCATCCGCGCACGCGCGTGCCGCACATGGCCCTGCTCATCACCGGCGGGCTGATCATCTCGATGGTCGTCGGCGCGCCGATCGCCGACGTGGGCGCCGCCGCGAGCATCATGTTCCTCCTGCTTTTCCTGCAGGTGAACCTGGCCTCGATTACCATCCGGCGCAAGTACGGCGACAAGCTCGCGCACGGCTACATGATGCCCTTCTTCCCGTGGCTGCCGATCATCGCGATCTGCTCGCAGCTCGTCCTGGCTGTGAGCATGTTCGAGTTCTCCCCGCTGGCGATGTACATCGCCGTCGCCTACATTGGCGTCGGCTTCGTGATCTACTACACCTACGCCTCGAAGCGCGAACGGGCGGCCCAGGCCACGCCGGTGCTGATGGAGGAGCGCACCGCGCCGGACGCCGAGGGCTTCTCGGTGCTCGTGCCGGTGGCGAACCCCGCAAATGTGGGCAACCTTCTCGGCGTGGCGCGCGGGCTGCTGCAGTCTCAGCACGGCGAACTGCGGCTGCTGCACGTCTCGACCGTTCCACCGCAGCTTCCGCTGAGCGTCGGGCGTGAATTCGTGCTGGAAGCACGGCCGGTGATTGACGCGGCGGCCTCGCGCGCCCACGAGCTGGGCCTCGACCCGTCGGTGCTGCTGCGCGTGGCGCACCGGCCGGCGGATGCGATCGCCGACACGGTGCACGAGACCGGCGCGAACTACGTGGTGATCGGCTGGCGCGGCGCGTCGGGCGATCCGCGCACGAAGATCGGCAGCAACATCGACCGGATCATTCAGCGGGCGAACACGAATGCGATCGTGGTGCGCGGCGACGTGCAGATTCCCGCGCGGCGCATCCTGATCCCCGTGCAGCACCCCGAGCACGGGCATCTGATGGCCGGGCTGGCCGCGCAGCTCGTCGAGCCGGAGGGTGGCTACATCGAGCTGATGCACGTCGTGCGCAGCGGGCTGTCGCCGCAGGAGCGGGCCGAGCGGGCGGCGACCGTCCGCGCGAGCATCAGCAGCTTCGACGCGACGGAGCAGAGCGACGATGGCGGGGCGGGGGTGAGTCCGGAGACCCGCGCGCGGCGCAAGATGCGTTTCCGCATCCGCATTCACGAGGGCGACGACGTGACGCGCACGGTTCTTGAGCGCTCGCGCGACTTCGACCTGCTGATCATGGGCGCGACTCAGCAGGGCTGGCTGCGGCGCACCGTCTGGGGCGACACGACCAGCCGCGTCGCCCGCCAGGCCGAGTGTCCGCTGATGCTGGTGAATCTCAAGGCCGGGCCGCTGCAGTTCAACGTCTCACAGTTCTTCGAGTTCTTCTGGGACGTGGCCGACGCCGACGACGACTGAGCCGGCGCGGCGCAACGGAGGCGAGCGATTTGTCACTCAGAGACCTGCGACAGCTTGGCGTGCTGCTCCCGCGGGAGGAGTGGGGGCAGCACGACCTGCGCACAACTGTCAACAAGCGCGCGCTGACGATCGTGATGATCGTGGGAGTCGCGGGGCTCACGCTGATGTACGTGGGGGACGGGAATGCGCTCACCTTCGGCGGGGTGGGGCTCTTCATGGTCTTTATGTGGCGGATCACGCGCATTTCGCTGGCGGCGATCGAGGTGCAGACGGAGCGCTTCCGGGAGACGCGGGAGGATATCCGCAGCGGCGACGGTGGCGAGGGCGGCAATGACGATGAGGTGCGTGCGGCAGACGGGCCGTCCGGCGGTCACTGATTGCGTCGCGGCAGGGCAGCGATGAGCGCAACCACGCGCGTTGACTTCCATGTTCACTCGAATCACAGCGACGGCCTCCTCAACCCCGAAGAGGTCGCGGCGCAACTCGCCACCGCAGGCGTCTCCTACGCGGCTCTCACCGACCACGATACCATCACGGGCCTCCCCGCCTTCGAGCGCGCGGCTCGCCGGCGCCGGATGGGAACCATCCACGGCGTGGAAATGACCGTCGGCTTTGGCGGGAGCGAGGTGCACCTGCTCGCCTACGGCTTCGCCCCCGACCACCCCGGCCTGCTCGAGGCCATGGCGGCCGCACGACGCGCCAGGCCTCCGGATGGGGACAGGAACTCCGTGGGCCACGCCCTGGCGGATCGCGGCAACGGCTCCGCCAATGGCGAGGGCCAGCAGAACGGCCTACTGGAGATTGGCGACGCGATCGACCTGATCCACGAAGCGGGTGGGAAGGCTTTCCTCGCTCATCCGCTGGTGCTCGCCCCCGACACCGACCGACTCCGGGCGCTGCTGAGCGCTTTCGTCGAGCACGGCCTCGATGGGATCGAGGTCTACTACGGGCCCTACAGCGAGTCGCAGCGTGCTCGTCTGCTGGCCGTTGCAGACGAGTTCGGACTCCTGGTCTGCGGTGGGAGCGACCTGCACGAGAAGCGCCCCGGCCGCGACGGGTTCGGCGTGCAGATGCCGACGGCGCACTGGAAGCGCTTCCGCGACGCCGTCTGCTGCAGCGAGGGCGGTGGCTGGTCGCCCTCCGGCGGCACTCTCGACCACCCGCGCCTGCGGCTCAAGCGACGGCACTTCCTCCTGCACGTCGTCCTGCCCACGGTGCTCGCGATCGGCCTGTTCATCGGCGTGATCTTCGGCGTGTTGCTGCCCGCTCTGGAAGGCTCCCTGCTGGAACGCAAGCGAGAGATGATCCGCGAGCTGACGCACTCGGCGATCAGCATCCTCGCGTCCTACCAGCGCGACGTGGAGTCGGGCGAGTTGACCGCGAGGGCGGCGCATGCAGCCGCCGCGCGGATGGTAGAGGGCCTGCGCTACGGTCCGGAGGGGAAAGACTACTTCTGGATCCAGGACATGCAGCCGCGGATCGTGATGCACCCGTACCGTCCCGAGCTGAACGGGCAGGACGTCTCTGAGTTCACGGACGCGCGCGGGGTGCGCATCTTCGTGAAGTTCGCGGACGTGGTGCGCGAGCAGGGCGGGGGCTACGTGGACTACGTCTGGCAGTGGAAGGACGATCCGAACCGCCTCGCGCCCAAGGAGTCCTACGTCCAGGGGTTCGAGCCATGGGGCTGGATCATCGGAACAGGCCTCTACACCGAGGACGTGCAGGCGGAGCTGGCGCGCATCGAGAGCAACCTGCTGCGGATCTCGGTGGCGATCATCGCGCTGGTGGCGCTGCTGCTGCTCTGGGTGCTGCGCGCAACTCTGCGCGTCGAGCGCCGGCGATCGGAGGCCGAGGAGGGGTTGCGCGAGTCGACCGCACGCTACCGATCGCTCGTCGAGGCCACGACCGAGGGCGCGCTGCTGGTCGAAGACGGGCGCTGCCGCTACGCGAACGCAATCCTGCTGCAGTTCATCGGCGCGACGCAGGAGGAGCTGGAACTGCTCGATCTCGAGGACGTCCTGCCGCGCCGGCCCGAGAACGACGTGGCGTGGGCAGAGATCGGCCAGGTGCTGGCGGGTGAGGCCCCCACACGCGGTTTCGAGGGCGTGCTGCTGCGACGAGATGGGCTGCTGATCGAGAGCGTGATCAGCCTCAGTCGCATGGTGTTTGCCGGCCGGGGCGCACTGATCCTGCTCGTGAAGCCGATTGGCGGCGTGGCCGATGGCGATGGGGGAGAGGTCGCCCCTGACGACCGCCTGGTGGCGCTCGGCGATGCCGCGGACACGGTCACGGCAGGGCTCTTGCGGGCGCGCGCAACGCCGCAGGGGACCGTCCTGCACGCGAGCCGAGCCGCGCAGCGGCTGCTGGGCATGGGGCGGGCGGCGGCGGACCGGCCGCCGACGCTGCCCGATCTGCTCGGCGGGGACGAATCATGGACGCACCTGCTGGACGAGACGACGCAGACAGGCGCCGCTGAGCGCCGCCTGCACCTCGCCGGCCCGTCCGGGCTCGTCGCCGTGCGGCTGACCGCGACGCTCGTGCGCGGGCCGGAGGGGCGTCCGGCGTTCCTCGACTGCGTCCTCGAGGAAGTGACGCGCGAGGAGCGGCGCGCCGCCGAGCGCGAAGCACTCATCCGGCGCCTGCAGGGCGCGATGCTCTTCCTGCACGAGCCGGTCGGGCACGTGCGCTCATCGAGCACCACCTGTCGGCTCGACGAGAGCGTTGCGGCGGTCGTGCGGCGGATGACCGCGCGCGGCTCAAGCGCGGCGTTGGTCGAAGCCACGCCGGGCGAGGTCGTCGGGATCTTCACCGACCGCGACCTGCGCGAGCGCGTGATCGCAGCGGGGCGCGGCGAGGACACGCCTGTCGGGCGCGTGATGAGCGCTCCGGTGGCGTCGGTCCCCGAGCACGCGGAGATCTATGAGGCACTCGTGGAGATGGAGGAGCGGGGCGTGCAGCACCTCGGCGTCGAGGACCACGCGGGCCACATCACGGGCGTGATCCGCCACCGCGAGCTGCTGCAGTTCCCCAGCTACGGTCCGATGGTGCTGGCCAGGGAGATCGCGCACGCGGAGAAGCCAGAGCAGGTCATCTCGGCCGCACTGCGTGCACCGACCGTCTCCGAGGCGCTCATCGACAGCGGCGCGCCGCCCGACCGTGTAACCCGGATGCTCACCTCGGTCTGCGATGCCGCGGCCGAGCGCTTCATTGAGCTGGCGCAGGTGGAGCTTGGGCCGGCGCCCGTCGCGTTCTGTTTCCTCGGTGAGGGCAGCCACGGGCGTGAGGAGCTCACCCCCGGCAGTGATCAGGACAATGCGCTGATCTACGCCGATGAGGCCGCCGGCAACGAGCAGGCCTCGGAGTACTTCCTTGCGCTGGCGCGGCGGGTATGCGGCTGGCTCGACGCGGCGGGCTTCCCCTACTGTGCCGGGGAGATCATGGCGCAGACCCCGCGCTGGAGTCAGCCGCTGGCACAGTGGAAGCGCCATTTCAGCGAGTGGGTCCGCACCGCCGAGCCGCAGGAGGTGCTGGAGTTCCTCGTGTTCTTCGACTTCCGGCCGGTGGCGGGCGAGCGTGACCTGGCGGATGAGCTGCGAACGCACGTCTTCGATGAGGTGGCCGCTCACCCGGCTTTCCTGGCACAGCTCGCGCAGCAGGTCCAGCGCTTCAAGCCTCCCGTTCGGCTCTTCGGCCGCATCATCGCCGGCGGCGCGGCCGGCGACGCGCGCACCGGCGCCCCGGCGCTGAACGTCAAAGACGCGATGGCATCGATCAGCGGCTTCGCTCGGCTCTACGCCCTGCGCGGGCGGATCGAGGAGACGAACACGCAGGAGCGGCTGGCCGCGCTCTCCGAGGCCGGAGGGATGGCCGAGGCCAGCCGCGATGAGACGGCGGCTGCGTTCGCGAACCTGATGCGCCTGCGGGTCGAGAGCCAGGCCCGCGCGCGTGCCGCAGGGAGTGAGCCGGACGACCTCGTGACCTACCGCGACCTGAGCGACGTTGAGCGGACGGTGGTCAATCAGGCATTCGCGCAGATCGCGGCCCTGCAGAGCCGGGTGAGCCACGACTTCCTCGCGGACACCTGAAGCGCTCGCGTCCCCCTGGAGGGGTTCCTGAGATGATCCCACGATCAGGCCGCATCGTGACGCTGATGATGGCGGTGCTGGTGGCACTCGGGCCGAGCGCCGGGTCGTGGGCGCAGCCGGCGGCGCCGGTTGCCACCGTGCCGCTGTGCGCCGAGCCGCCGGCGATCGATGGGGTGCTCGATGACGCCTGCTGGCAGGCCGCCTACACCAGCGCGCAGTTCCACGACTTCGCCCTCGACGCGACGCAGTTCCCGGCGAACGCGGACACCACCGTGCGCATGACCACTGACGGGAGCTGGCTCTACGTCGGGGCAACCTGCCTGCACCCGACGCCCGATGACATGAAGGCTGCGATCACTGAGAACTTCGGCGGACGCGTCTTCGGCGACGAGTGCATCAAGTTCTTCCTGATGCCGGGCTTCGAGGGCGGCGGGTACTACCGCCACGTGCTGAACTTCCGCAACATCTACACGATGACGCGCTCGTTCGCCGAAGCGGAGTCGGTGCCGAACCTGGCGTGGCCGTCGGCGACGCGCATCACGGCCGACGGCTGGACCGCCGAGGTCGCGGTGCCGCTCTTCCACCTGATCGGCTACGCGGACCTGACCGACCTGCGGCTCAACATCTTCCGCAAGCAGATCCTCAAGGAGTACGACGCCCAGCACGTGGAGGTCGGCTTCGACGAGTCCGTGAGCTGCTGGAGCCCCACGGACGAGTGGCTCAACCCGGATGAGATGGGCCGCGTGCAGTGGCCCGAGGGAATGACGATCGCTTCCCCGTTCGTGGCGAATGCGCGGGACGTTGCCGCGGGCGAGCTACACGAGCAGGATGGCGGCGTGCGCTACAACGTGACGATGACGCTGATGGCGCTGACGGCCACGCCCGGCACGGCCGCCGTCGAGGTGGTGGAGACGCCACTTGAGGGCGAGCCGAGGCGCGTGACGCAGACCGTCGAGCTGGCTCCCATGCAGGTGACGCCCGTGACGGTCGGCGTCCCGGTCGAGGCGCTCGGGGAGCGGCGGATCGACGTAGTCGTGCGCGATGCCGCCACCGGGATGCCCTTTCAGACCACGCAGATCGCCGACACCTCCGGCTTCGACCTGCTGCGGGCCTTCGCGCGGCGCAGCTACTACACCGGCGAGGACGCCGCGAGCGTTGTCTACATGGTCGGCATGCCCGCCGAGCGGCTCGCGGACCGGAGCCTGGTCGTGCGCGGCGAGGACGGGCAGGAGCTTGCGCGCCTGCGCGGGCCTGCCGCCGAGGGCGAGCTGCCGCTGCCGCTGCGCGGTGTCGCCGATGGTCGGCACGAGCTGAGCCTCACGCTCGAGGGGCCGGACGGCCGAGCGATCTCCGCGGTGCAGTTCGAGCTGGCGAAGCTGCCGCCGGGGCCGGGCAGCGAGTGGAAGGTCGATAGGCTCACCGGTGCGCTGCTGTGCGATGGCGAGCCCTTCTTCCCGTTCGGCTTCCTGGGCGGCTACGATGCGCGGGAGTTCGAGGAGCTGGCCGAGGCGGGCTGCAACACACTCGTCTGGTGGATGGGGCCGGACGAGGCGTCGATGGCCGAGGTCGCGCAGCTTGCCGCCGACCACGGGCTGAAGGTCATGCTGCGGCCGCAGAAGATCGCGAGCCGCGCGGACGAGATGGAGACGCTCAAGCAGCACTTCGAGGGCGAGGAATACAAGCGCGCGGTCACCGACTGCCGCGCGATGATCCGCCTCAAGAGCTTCCTGCTCGGGCCGCTGGCTGGGCGTCTGAGCCGCACGGAGCGCAATGAGATCTCCCGCGAGTTCTTCGACCTGCACATGCCCGAGATCATCGCGAACGTTGAGTCGGTGCGGGAGATGCCGAACGTCCTCGGCTACGACACCCTCGACGAGCCAATCTTCAGCACCGCCGATCAGGAGGTGGATCTGCGCCGGATGTACCTCGATGTGCGCGAGGCCGATCCCTATCACCCGATGTTCGCGCTCTACTCCTCAAGCATCCCAGCCGGGCCGGAGGCGACGAGCTTCGCCGACGCCCTCGGCACCGACCCGTACTGGACGCCCGGACGTCCGTTACCGCGTGGCTCGATCAACTGGATGGCGACCACCACCGCCAACACGGTCGATCGCGCCCTGGCCGTCGGGCAGCATCCGTGGACGGTCCCGCAGGCGTCGCTGTGGAGCGACGTCATCAAGCGCATGGTCAGCCCGGAGGAGCAGATTTGTCAGACCTGGCTGGCGCTCATCCACGGCACCAAGTCACTGCTCTACTTCACTCACGGCTGGGTGGCGCTGGAGAGTCAGTGGCAGGCGTTCGAGACGCTGGCCGAGCGCGTGAACGTGCTCGCGCCCGCCCTCACCGCTCCCACGCCGCCCCAGGAGATCAGTTACCGACCCGGCACATGGGACCCGCTCAAGGGCGAGGTCCCCGACGTGCAGGCGCGGCTGATCCGCTTCCCGGACGGCCGGAGCGTGCTGCTGGCGGCCAACGTGCGGCGCTCGCCCGTGGAGCTGCGCGTGACGGTTGAGGGACTGCGCGACGAGCGCGTGAGCGACCTGTTCGCGGGCGAGGTCGGCCCCGTCGCCGGTGGCGCCTTCGGCGACACGCTCGACGCACGTGGCGTGCGGGCCTACGCGTTCGAGCGCATCGACGGTGATGGGCCGGCGCGGATCGCCGTGCAGATCACTCCGCTGGGCGACGAGGGGCCGATCGAGGACGGCTACCGGCACGAGGGCCGCATCGGCATGACGAACATCCTGCCGAACCCAAGCCTTGAGGAGGAAACGGTCGCGGGCTGGCCGGACTACCTGTGGCCCTACCACTCGACCGACGGGCGCACGAGCTGGCGGCGGCGCGTGGGCAGCGCCGATCCGTGCATGACGCTCGCGCGCGCCCAGGCACCGGGCGACGCGTGGCAGGGCGAGCGTTTCCTGCAGCTCGATCCACGCCCGGAGGCGGCGGTCGGCTTCTTCCTGCGAGCGGTCGCGCCTCAGCACGATGCCCCGCAGCCCTACGTCTTCTCCTTCTACGCGCGCACCGACCGGCCCGAGCCGGTGGAGGTGCAAGTGAAGGTCTTCGGCCGCAACCTCCCGGCCGTGAAGGTCGAGGGCGCGCAGTGGACGCGCTACCACGTCCCGATCGAAGTACCCGCTCGCGCAGACAGCCACTCGTGGCTGCTCGTGTACTCGGGCGGCCGGGCGGACCTCGACGCGCTGCAGTTCGAGCAGGGCAGCGAGCCGACGGAGTTCCAGCCATGAAGTTGCAGATGGTCGTTACGGCCCTCGTCATCGCGGCCTCGTCCGCCTGTGCGGCGGTCGAGTACCTCCCCGAGCTTGACGCGCTGTGGGTGACCGACTACCCGGCGGCGTATCCGTGCACGCCCGAACTGCTCGCGCGCGTGGATACGGCCCGGGGCTGGGGGAAGGTCGCGTACGATGAGGCCGCGCAGAGCTGCACCGTCGCCTGCAGCCTGCTGATCGGCCGCAACGATGGCAGTGAGACGTGGTTCCAGGTCGGCAGCGCGCAGCGGCCGCGTGAGACGCTCATCGTCAGCGGCAACCTGCGCGTGTACTCGACGTGGCTCGCGGGGGAGAACTCCGAGGACATGCGCGCGGGCCGTAGCCGGGTGAACCGACTGACGCTGGGCGTGCGCGACGATCCGAGCGTCCACGCGAGCCTGCTGATCGACAACGAGGGCCGGGCGGGCTGCACGATCGTCATCGGCGGCACCTCGGGCTACGGGAGCGAGAACCAGGGCGGCGACCTGTGCGCGTATCACAGCACCATCGCACCGGCCGGTAAGGTGCGTATCGGTGAGGCTAACGCCCGCTCGCGTCCTATCGCCCTCGGCGGGAAGAGCACCGTCGAACTGATCGGCTGCACCGTGCGCGGAGTGGCCTCAACGGTCTTCGGCGCGGCCTTCACCGCCGGAGTGTTCGAGAACACGCGCTTCGAGGACTGCGGCACAGCCATCAGCGGGACCTACCAGGAGCACGTTCGCGGCTGCAGCTTCGTCAACTGCACGACCGCGATCGTCGCCGGCTCGCGCCACCCGCTGAAGCTGGAGGGCTGTCGCTTTGAGGGCAACGAGCGCAACTGGGTGGTGCAGTATCTCCCCGTGATCGCGATCGACTGCGAGGCGGGCGCGTTCGACCGCGGGACGTACTCGGCCGAGCGCGCGACCTTCCTCGTCTCCAAGCGCCACGTGCGTGTGCGCGTAGTGGACGAGCAGGGGCGGCCGGTGAGTGGCGCGCAGGTCCGGGCCTCGCCCGCCGCCGACGTCGCCGCGCCGGAGTTCGAGCTGCGCCAGGCGGCCACGGATGCCGACGGCCTCACTCCGGTCCCAGAGGCGGGCGGCGCTCTGCTGCTCAGCGAGCTGGTGATCCGCGCCCCGGAGGCCGAGGGCGGTGAGCCGCAGCGCACCGACTACGTGTGGGCGATCGAGGCTCGGGCAGGCGAACGCGTCGGGCGCGTCGAAGCCTACACGCCACGCAGCAGCGCCGAGGCCGTCGAAGTCGTCGTCACGGCGCAATAGCCTCGCACCACGCCGGGAGGCGCATCATGGACCGACCGAACATCCTATTCATCGTCACCGACGACCAGGGCTGCTGGGCTCTGGGCTGCGCAGGGAACGACGAGATCCGCACGCCCAACCTCGACCGCCTCGCCGCCGCAGGGACGCGCTTCGAGAGCTTCTTCTGCACCTGCCCGGTCAGCTCACCTGCGCGCTCCTCGATCCTCACCGGGCGCATCCCGTCCCAGCACGGCGTGCATGACTACATCAAGCGCGGCGACTGGCCGCGCGGCGGGGGAGAGGACCCGTCGATCGAGTACCTCCGCGGCCTCAGCGCCACCACCGACCACCTCGCGGCGGACGGCTACACCTGCGGTCTCTCGGGCAAGTGGCACATGGGCGCCCCAGCCACGCCGCAGAAGAGCTTCAGCTACTGGCGGCCCTTTGCAGGCGGGCGCTACTTCGACGCGCCGATGATGATCGACGGCGAGCCGGTTGTGCAGCCCGGCTACCGCCCCGACCGCATCACGGACTACGCGCTGGAGTTCCTGCGCGACGCCCGGCCCGCCGACGCCCCGTTCTACCTCGCAGTGAACTACGTGGCGCCACACAGTCCGTGGACGCGTGAGAACCATCCCGAGGAGACCTTCGACTCCTACTACCACGACTGCGCGTTCGACTCGCTTCCCGACCTGCCCATGCACCCGTGGCAGGCGGCCTTCCCGGAGTTCTACACCGAGGAGGGGCGGCGGATCGACCGCTCCGGCTACTACGCCGCGGTCACGGAGATGGACCGGAACGTGGGCCGGCTGCTCGACGAGCTTGAGCGCCAGGGCCTGCGCGAGAACACGCTGGTCTTCTTCCTGGGCGACAACGGGATGAACCTCGGGCAGCACGGGATCTGCGGCAAAGGCAACGGCACCTTCCCGTTGAACCTCTACGACACGTCCGTCAAGGTCCCCGCGATCGTCTCGCTGCCCGGCGCGGTGCCCGAGGGCGTGGTGTGCGAGGAGCTGCTCAGCCAGTATGACATTCGCCCGACGCTGCTGGAGATCGCCGGGATCGGCGACCCGGAGACGGACGCGCTGCCGGGGACGAGCTTCGCATCCCTGCTCAGCGGGGCCGACGACGCGCCGCGCGAGGATGTGGTGGTCTTCGACGAATACGGGCCCACGCGCATGATCCGGACCCGCGAGTGGAAGTACATCCGCCGCTACCCGCTCGGGCCGAATGAGCTGTATGACCTCGCGAACGACCCGGACGAGGCCGTGAACCTGGTGGACGAGCCCGAGCAGGCCGGGCGCATCGCGGGGCTGCGCGCGCGGATGGAGCGCTGGTTCGACGAATACGCGGACCCGGAAGTGGACGGGCTGCGCGAGGCGGTCACCGGCTACGGGCAGATGGGGCTCGCGGGCCTGCGCGGCGATGGCTCGGAGGCCTTCGACCGCCTGTCGGGGATGCACTCCGCCGGGCTCGATGAGGGGCGCTGGGACAATGACTGAGATCCGCCGGCACATCATGCTTGCGCTCGTCGCAGTGACGCTCTGCGCCACGGCCGGGGCCGAGCCGCTGGTGCTGGAGAACGACTTCGTGCGCATCGCGTTCAGCGAGGCAGGGAGCATCACCGAGCTGATCGACCGCGCCGCAGGGACGGACCACGCGGCCACTGCGGGCGACCGGAGCTTCTGCGCGGTGGTGCTCGACGACGGCACGCGGCTGGTCTGCACGGAGCTGGAGCGCGAGGGCGCCCGCGTGCGCGCGAGCTTCGAGCGGCCGGGCATTGCGCTGAGCTACTTGGTCGAGGAGCGCGAGGGCTACTTCGTCCTGACGCTGGCGGAGGTCGTGGGCGATGGCGTCGCGGAGGTGCGGCTGCTGAACCTCGCGACCGCCGGCCTGCCGCGCCGCACCTTGCGGATGAACGCTGCCTTCAACGATGACTTCGTGGCCGGCGCGTTCGCACTGGACCTGCCCATCGATTGCCGGCCGATCCCCCAGTCGATCGAAGGCGCCCGGCCGATCAACCTCGTCACGGCCACCTGCTACTCGCGGATCGGGCCGCTCGCGGGGAACCGCGTGGCCGTCTACGGCTGCCCCTACCCGGAGATCGAGGGCCTGGTAGCGCGCATCGAGCAGCAGAACGGCCTGCCGCACCCGGTCTACGAGGGCGTCTGGACGAAGCTCTCTCCGGAGGTGCGGAAGTCCTACCTCTTCCTACACGACCTCAGCGAAGACAACGCCGATCGCGCGATAGGCTACGCCCTCCGCGGCGGCTTCGACATGGTCATGATCAACATGAGCTGCTGGTCGGCCTCGGGCGGGCACTCGGAGATCAACACGCGCTACTTCCCGCGCGGGATGGAGGGCTTCCGCGACGTCTGCGAGCGCATCCATGCGGCCGGGCTGAAGGTCGCGCTGCACGTGGCGGCCTGCTGCGCGATCACCGAGAACGATTCGTTCGTGACGCCTGTCCCCGCTCCGGGGCTCATCAAGGACGCCTCCGTGCCTCTCGCGGCGGCGGTCGGTCCGGCGGAGACCTTCATTCCGCTCGCCGCGCCGCCCGTGGGCTTCCCGGAAGAGCGCGCCTCCGCCGGGGATGACGGCCTCGACGTGCAGATTGGCGACGAGATCGTGACCTACACGTCGCTGCAGACCGAGGCTCCGTTCGGGCTGGTCGGCTGCACGCGCGGAGCGTACGGGACCGTGGCGTCCGCGCATGAGGCAGGCGCGGACGCCCGGCATCTGCGCCGCTACTTCGGCCGCTTCGTCTACGACCTGCACAGCGAGGTCGGCGACTACTACACGAGCCGCCTCGCCGAGATGTGCGACGCCGTCAACGCCGACATGCTCTACATGGACTTCTCCAAGTACGGTTCGGACGAGTGGTTCCATGGTGCGGAGATACAGCGCGCGGTCTATGCGAAGCTGCAGAACAAGGACGTCTTCATGCAGGCCGGCCGGACGTGGCATGGCTCGTGGCATCTGATGAGCCGCACCGCCTCCGCCGATGGCTACGCGGACTGGCGCGGCTACCTCAACAGCCGCCTCGGAGGCCTCGCCAACGACCTGGATCACCGCTTCGTGAACCTCCCGCGCGAGGTCGGCTGGTACGGCCTGCACGGCGCCTACGGCTGGCTGCCACTAGACGCCTTCCGCTACATCCGTGACAAGGGCCTCGGCTTCGACGCCCCGCTGTCGCTCTCATCCAGGGTCGCGTGGCTCGACGAGCACCCGCGCGGCGCCGATCTGCTGGACATCAGCCGCCGCTGCGAGACCGCGCACGTCGAGCGCCGCCTCACGGAGGAGCAGCTCGCGCAGTGCCGCGAGCTGGACGCGGACTACCTCCTCGAGCTGGTGAGCGACGACGCGGTGCGGCTGCAGCGCGTGAGCTACGATCCGGTGCGTGAGGTCTCGGGCGAGGCCGGGCGTCTCACGCTGACCATCGAGTCGGAGAGCGCGGAGCCGGTGCCCTTCGAGCTGGACCTGCGGCTGGTGAAGGTGGGCGGAGCGGGCGCGGCCTACGGCGATGTCGTTGCGGAGGTCGAAGAGTTCGAGGATGTCAGCGGCCACTCTGAGGCGTGGCTGGGGCCGGACTGCAGCCACCGCTGGTGGGCCGAGGAAGGGAAGACGGGGGAGCAGTGCCTGGTCTATGAGAGCACGAACGCCTCGGCGACCACCAGGGGCTACTCGGGCATCACGCGCGATTTCGCTGAGCCGATCAGCGTGTCGGAACACGCTGCGGTCGGCTTCTGGGTGCGCGGCGACGGGAAGGGCGAGTGGATCAAGTTCCAGCTTCGCGATGCCGACGGCGGCCTCGCGGCCTACCCGGTGCAGGTGACCTTCGACGGCTGGGCGTACATCGAGATCGACCGGCCGAACCCGGATCGGGGGCTGGACTTCTCCCGCATCGTCGGCATCACCATCTACTACCAGCAGGTCCCGCCCGAGACGACCTGCACGATCGCGCTGGACGGCATCCGCGCGCTCGGCTCGACTTCCCCGCGCGGGCTGAGCGGCGCCGCAATGACGCTGCGTGGCGAGCCCGTGGCGCTGCCGGCCAGGGGCGAGCACTGGCTGACGGCCGTGCTCTCGCCGGACGGCTCAGCGCACCTGCTCGGGCGGGGCGGGGCGCACCTTGCCGACACGCCGCCATCCACCGAGGGCGCGCGCCTGATGCCGGGCAGTAACGAGATCGTGCTGACCTACGAGCCTCGGGACGGGACCAGCGACTTCGAGGCGCGAGTGATGCGAGCCATGCCCTGACGGGGCGGTGAAGGAGAGTGCAAACTATGGCCGGGAACGCAGATCGCACGGAGCGGGTCCGCTGGTTCAGGCAGTCGCGCTTCGGGATGTTCGTGCACTGGGGATGCCACGCGGTGCTCGGGCGTGGCGAGCAGATCCTCTCGCGCGACGTGATGCCGCTGGATGAGTTCATGCCGCTGGCCGATGCCTTCAAGCCGCGGCGTGACTGGGCGCAGCGGCTCGCGGACGACGCCGTGAACGCCGGCATGAAGTACGTGGTGCTCACCACGCGCCACCACGACGGCTATGCGCTCTTCGACAGCGAGCACGACGACTTCAACGCCGCGCAGACCGGCCCCGGTCGCGACCTGGTCGCGGAGTACGTCGATGCGCTGCGCGACGCCGGGCTGGGCGTGGGCTTCTACTACTCGCTGATGAACTGGCGCTGGCGCGGCTATTGGGACGCCGCGGGCTACCCGGACGAGGTCGAGGCGATGGTCGCGCAGTCGCACGCGCAGATCCGGGAGCTGATGAGCAACTACGGAGAGATCGACCTGCTGTGGTTCGACGGCGGAGCGCCGGCCGGACAGCGGACTCCGGGGCAGTGGGCGGGGGACGCGGTGATCGAGGACAAAGCCGAGTTCTGGCGGGCGGGGGAGATCAGCGCGATGGTGCGCGGGCTGCAGCCCGGGGCGCTGCTCAACAACCGCTCGGGCCTCGACGGGGACTTCGGCACTCCCGAGCAGCGCGTGGAGGCCCAGGCCGAGGGGCGGCCGTGGGAGACCTGCATGACGCTGAACTTCGCGCCCGGCTGGGGCTACCTGCGCCATAGCCTCGCGGACAAGACCCCCACGGAAGTGCTCTACCACTTCGTGGACGCCGTGCGGCTGGGCGGGAACTTCCTGCTCAACGTCGGCCCGCGCGCGGACGGGCTCATCGACGAGCGCGAGCAAGGCGTGCTGCGGCCGATCGGCGAGTGGATGGAACTGCACGGTGAGGCGATCTACGGGACTGAGCCGGAGGGCATCTACCCGGCGGGCGGCCATCCGCAGGGCGCGATGTTCCACTACGGGATGTGGACCTGCAAGGGCGACGTGGGCTACTTCACGTTCTTCTACTATCCGGGGGAGGAGTTGATCGTCTCGAAGATCGGCCCCGCGATCGTCTCGGCGGAGCTGCTCACGACCGGCGAACAGCTCCACGTCGAGGCGATCTCGAACAGCCGCATGCGCATCACGGGCCTGCCCGCTGAGCCACCCGGCCCGCTCGCCCCGGTGATGAAGGTCCGGTTCGAGTCCCCGCCGCACCGGACCGAGACGTGCGGTGCCGAATGGCTCAGCGGTGGCTTCCGGTAGCCCCCGGTGGACATCTTTGACCGCTACTTGGCCGCGACGAATGCCTCCTCGTGGAACTCGACCGCCGCCTCGACCTGCAGGCCGGTCGGGATGCAGATCGTGAACGCGGAGCCGACGCCGACCTCGCTCTCGACCTCCAGCCGGCCGCCGTGGAGCTCGATGATGCGATTGACGACGTAGAGCCCGAGGCCGGTGCCGCGCTCGGAACGCTCGCGGGTGGTGTCCTCCTCGAGCTGCGCGAACTTCTCGAAGATCACGTCGAGCTTGTCTTCGGGTATCCCCTGGCCGGTGTCGGCGATGGAGATCCGCAGCTCACCGTTGCGCCTCTCCGCCCCGATCGTGACCGTCCCACCTGCGTCCGTGTACTTCAGCGCGTTGTCGCAGAGGCGATGCAGCGCGCTCTGCATCCGATCCGCGTCCACGGGGATCGCCGAGAGGTCGCCGATTTGCTCACCGATGATCTCGACTCCGCGATCTTTGGCGCGCAGGTCCACGATCCGTCGCACACGGCCCACCAGCGCACCCACATCGCAGGACCTGATTTCAAGTTTGCACTGCGGATCCTCAAGGTGAGCGGCGTTGAGCAGTTCGCCGGCGATCCAGACGAGGCGCTGGGTCTCGCAATCGAGGATCTCGGCGAAGCGCGTGACTTTCTCGTCGCTGACACCGTTGGCGAGCGCGCCGAGCATCGAGGCGGTGACGCGCAGCGTCGTGAGCGGTGACCGGATCTCATGCGAGAGCATGGACAGCCCGGCCTCCTTGAGCCGCATGACGGACTTGATGGGCGTGACATCCTGGCAGACCACGACGTAGCCGACGCGCTCGCCCACCGGACCCAGGCAGCGCTCGGTGGTGATCCGCAGGTCGGTGGGTTCCGGCAGGTTGAGAGGCAGCTCGCGCGTGATCGTCGCAGGTCCCTGGACCGGACTGGCTACCTCGCTGAGGATGTCGTCGAGCGGTTGCAGCTTCTCGTCGCGCGCCAGATCTTCCGCGCGCAGGCCGACGATCTCGTGGACCGGGACGCCGGTGAGCCGCTCGAACTGCCGGTTCGCGATCACGACGCGGCGACCGCAGTCGAGCAGCAGGATGCCCTCGGACATGTTCCGGATCACGAGTTCGTTGGTTCGGCGCTCGCGCTCCAGGACGTGGCAGATGCCCTGGGCCACCCACGCGAGGGACATCACTGCGAGCAGCATCCCGACCAGCATCCAGACGTCCAGCACGCTGGTGGTGGCGAGCGTGATGAAGATCAGCACGACCATCCCGGTGACCATCATCACGGCGTAGCGCATCCGGCTGAACAGCGCCACAGAGTAGAGGATCGGCACCACGAGCAGAGCCGCGAAGGGACTCGCGAGCCCACCGGTGCCGAGGGCTACCAGCGAGAGCCACGTCAGATCGCCGAGGACGACGACGACCGCCCCTCCGGCGAGCGAGCCGATGCGCCTCATGCGCACCCAGTCGGCCTCGTAACGAGCCCAGATGCTTAGCAGCGAGCCGACCATCACGCCGACGGAGAATGCCGTGGGGTTGGTCAGGACCCCGGGCGCGGCGTACCCTATGACTACGAGCAGCAACACCAGCGCGACACGAACGTTGTCCTCCGCCCGGATGATCGACAGCTCAAACGGCCGCTCTGTCCCGCAGTGCTCTTCTCCGCCCAGCCAGACCCAGTCCGACGGAGCCGCCACTTGTTCGGTTGCCATTGCCCGCGCACTCCCTCATACAGGCGATTGCCTGCTATCACGTCCCCCCTGCCAGGAGCTGAGGCCGGAACGATCACCCCCGAAGCCCCCTGAAGCACCGGCATGGTAGCAGACCTTGAGCGTTTCTTGCGTGAACTTTGCGTTAGAATTGAGGAATGCTCGTCGCAACGTGGCGGAGTGCGGTGGAGGTTGCGACGCTGGCCCAGGCGGGCGGGTCAGGCGTCGGCGGAACGGACCACGTAGCCGTGGCGCGGCACAGTGCAGAGGTACTTCGGGTTGGCCGGGTCCGGCTCAAGCCTGTCGCGCAGGTTCTTCACATGCCAGCGCACGAGGCTCGTGTCGCCGGTGCCGGGAGCGTAGCCCCAGACCTGGACGAGGAGTTGGTCGGCGCCGAAGACCTGGTTCGGGTGTGACATGAGGTGGTAGAGCAGGTCGAGCTGCACGGGCGTGAGCTCGAGGCTGTGCTCGTCGGTCGTTGCGGTGCAGCGTGCGGCGTCGAGCTCGAGGTCGCCGACGCGAAGCGTCTGCTCTCCCGTGGGGGCATCGTCCCGGCCGCTCGGGACGCGTCGCAGGAGCGCCCGGACGCGGGCGAGCAGCTCGCCGGTGTCGAAGGGCTTCGGGAGGTAGTCATCGCCACCAACGTCGAGGCCCTCGACGCGATCGGCGATGTCATCGCGGCACGTGAGGAACAGGATCAGCAGGTCCTCGAGCATCAGGTCCTCGCGGAGCCTGCGGCACAGGTCGAGGCCATTCATCCCGGGCATCGCGATGTCGAGGATCGCGAGGTCGGGCTTGTGCCGCCGGGCGAGGCTCAGGGCGGAGAGACCGTCCATCGCGGTCAGCACGTCGTAACCGTCCGACCGCAACTGCCGTTGCAGCATGTTGACGAGGATCTCCTCATCGTCAACGACCAGGACTGTGTGCACCCGCTGTCACCCCGTGGGCGAGCTGTCTATCAGGTTCCTGACCCTCCGGCGGAACTCTCCCGTCTCGAAGGGCTTCCCCAGCAACTCGACATCGGCATCGGCATCGGCAAGGCCCCGCTCGCGGACGGCGTCCGGGTCCTGGCCGGTCAGGAACAGCACCACGATCTCCGGGCGCTGTTCGCGGATCCGCGCCGCCGCCTCCGGTCCCGTCATCTCCGGCATCATGACGTCCATGATCAGCAGGTCGATCTTCACGTCACACTTCTCGACGAGCGCGATCGCCTCCGCGCCCGTCTGTGCCTGGAGCACGCGGCAACCATCGATCTCCAGCAGCGCCGCAATCAGCTCGCGCATGACCTGCTCGTCGTCGGCAACGAGCACCGTCGGAGTGCCTGCTGCCGCGTCCGCATGAGTCATGGTGCCCATCCTCGTTTCGCCGGCGGCGGTGTGCCCTCAAACGACGCTGGGGATGTCGGTCGAACCGGTGGCCTCCTGACACGCTGCATGTGACACGCGACTTACCGTCAGGTCCGCGTCACAGCCAAAGGCCGGGCGGCTGCCCACATCCCGGCAGAACTCGTAAGCCACTTCTCCTCGCTCACCCCGTTACCTCCTTCAGTCGCGGATGAGCCGTCCCCGGCACCGGCCCCAAGTGGCCTCAGGTGTAACCGAGCTCGCGCAGGCGCGCTTCGACGGCAGTCACGTCGCCGTCCGGCGGATGCCCGGCGGCGTGCGCCCGCACCGCGCTTGTCCACCGCGCGAGCTCCGCAGACAGCTCCCCCACCACCTCGGGCTCGCGCGCCGACAGATCGTGCCGCTCGCGCGGGTCGGCCCGCAGGTCGAAGAGCGCCTCACTCCCGTCGCTCCCGCGGGTGAGCTTCCAGCGGTCGCTGCGCACCGTCACGAGGTCGCGGTCCAGCGGCGCGAGGTCGTAGCTCGGGTTGCGGCGCTGCAGCATCGCCCGCTGCTCGCCGCCCCACGCGGCCCACTCGGCGAAGGTGTGCGCGTGTCCGTGCGCGTTCACCGGGTCGAGCAGGTCGAGCGCCTCACACGCGGGCCTCCAACCGTCGGTGGGGACGCCGAGCCACGCGCAGATCGTTGGCAGCAGATCGGTGTGCTGGAAGCGGCCCGGAAGGACCGTGTCGGGCTCGATTCGCGGCGCGATCAGCGCGCACGGGCAGCTCAGAAGCTCCTCGTGCAGCGACGCCTGGTGGTCGGCGAGGCCGTGCTCGCCTGTGTGTTCGCCATGATCGGCGGTGACGATCGCCAGCGTGTCATCAAGCGCTCCCGCGCGATCGTAGGCTCGCAGGACGCCTTCCGCGATGCCGACGACGTAGCGGATGCACGCGGCGTAGCGGGCGCGCGCGTCTGCCCACGCGCGTTCGTCGGCGCGCGCCGCGAACTCCCACGCCTGCGCGCGGCGGCCGAGGTAGTACGCGAGGTGGCCGAGCGCGTAGCGGGCGCGCGCCGCCAGGTCGAGGCCGCGTGGCGGCGGCAGGTAGGGGTGATGCGCCTCCTGCAGGTGCAGCACGAGCAGGTCGGGCAGCTCGTCCGCGGCGGCCATGCGCTCGACTGCGCGCAGGATCGCTTGCGAGCCGTAGTCGAGGCCGCAGAGACAGCGCCGGAGGCCCAGCGTGAGCCGCCGCCGGTCATGCGGGCGGCGCACCTGGTCGTCGCGGAGGGGCAGCAGCGGCGGCCCGCAGAGGTTGTTGCCGGAGAGCATCAGGAAGCTGCCGCCCGCCCGCTCCAGCAGATCGGCGATGGTCGGAACGCGAGGATACGCCCCGGCAAGCGGCCACTGACGACCGTGCTCCGATGGGAAGAGCCCGGTCAGCATCGAGGCCACGCTCGGGGCGGTCCAACACGAGGGCGCGGTCAACGTCACGCGGGCGGCATCGCGCAACATGGGTAGCGAGGACGCGTCGAGCGCGACGTGCGTTTCATCGCGCCGCGCGGCGTCGAGCACGATCAGCAGCGATCTGCGGCGTCCAGGCACCCGGCGTCCCCCTGGGGAGATGGTCAATGCGCCCTGGTCTGCGCGTGGTGGTTCGCCGGTGGGAGCGCGGGTTCCTCCATCCTGAACGGTTGGCAGGCAGGGATGCCTGCCCCACGAACGGCATCGGAGGCCAGGCCGCACGACCTCGTGTCACCGCCCGCCACTCCAGTCGTTCGTGGCGCAGGCTTCCCAGCCTGCGGTCGTTCACCGCCGGCAGCAGGGGAACCGGCTTGCGACGGAGAAGCGGGTGTCTCTCGTAGTAGCGCGCATCACAGGGAGTGACCGCCATGCCCAGCATCTCCGCGCAACTCTCAGCGTCGAACGTGGAGGACCTCGGCGAGCCGCAGCAGATCGAGCCGATCTTCCCGGCAGGCGCCGAGCCGACCCGTGAAGCCTGGGAACGGACGGAGCGCCCGGCGCTGCTGGCGCGCTGGCGCGAGGTCGTCGGCGAGCCCGCCTTCGGCGCCTTCGACCGTGAGGCCGAGGTGGTCGGCGAGTTCGACGCGCCGCGGGCGCACGGCACGATCTTCCTGCAGCCGACCGGCCCTGAGCAGCGGCAGCAGGTGGTGTTGCTGGAGCCGACGAGCGCGCCGATCTCGCCCCGGCCCGTCGCGGTGGTGCCCTACTACCACCCGGAGCTGATGATGGGCTTCGACCTCGCCGAAGGCGCGCCCATCGCGGATCGGCCCAACGTGCAGTTCGGCCGCCACCTCGCCGAGCAGGGCTACGTGGTCGCCTGCATGGAGGCCTTCCCGTACAACACCGTCCCCGAGCCGGAGGTCAACGAGGGCTTCGCGTGGTGGCAGGCGGGGGCGGAGGAGCTGCTCGCGGACAACCCCGGCTGGACGGGCATCGGCAAGCTGGCGTGGGACACCTCGCGCGCGCTGGACCTGGCGCTGGAGCAGCCGGACGTGGACCGCGAGCGCGTGGTTGCGATCGGCCACTCCCTCGGCGGGAAGATGGCCTTCTACGCGAGCGCCTTCGACGAGCGCATCACCGCTGGCATCGGCTCGGACTTCGGCATCGCGTGGGAGTTCACGAACTGGGAGGCGCCCTGGTACTTCGGCCCGCAGGTACAACGCGAGGGCTTCGCGCTCAACGGCCACCACGCGCTGGCGCTGATCGCCCCGCGCTCGTTCCTCGTGATCGCCGGATACTACGACCGGCCGGAGAGCCGGCAGTACATTCGCGAGGCCCAGCGCGTCTACCGGCTCTACGGGCGCGAGGAGGCGGCGGGCTGCTTCCTGCACATGACCGGCCACCAGCCCACGGAGGAGTCGATCACCACGGCGTACGCGTGGCTGGAGGAGCAGTTTCAGTCATAGCCGTTGAGTAGGACAGGCTTTCCAGCCTGTCGCCGTGAGACAGGAGATTCTTTGCAGCCTGTCGCGTAATATGGGAAGGAAACGACTGACAGGCTGGAAAGCCTGTCCTACGAACGACCTACAAGCACCCCTTGACGTACTTCGCCGGGTCGGCCATGAAGTCTCGGTAGAGCCGGTAGTGTTCGGTCTGTTCGTACTCGATTGGCGCGATGCGCGGGCCGTCGAAGCTCAGGATCGCCGCTTCCGGGCAGGCCAGCAGGATCGGCGAGTGCGTCGCGATGATGAACTGCGAGACGCCCTTGCGCCCCAGCTCCACCAGCAGCTTGAGCAGCTCGAGCTGCGTGCGCGGTGAGAGCGCCGTCTCCGGCTCGTCGAGCAGGTAAAGGCCCTTGAGCGGGTAGCGCGCGCGGAAGTAGGACATCAGCGACTGCCCGTGCGATTGCGTGAGCAGCGACTCGCCGCCGAAGTACTTGAGCTGGCCGGGG
>JALGSW010000159.1 GCA_029821635.1 Candidatus Zipacnadia bacterium | reverse complement strand
CCGCCTCGGGCAATGCATCGGCGGCCCAGTCGTGCTGCCAGCGCTGCTCGCCGGTCTGCGCGTCGAACGCCTTCAGCCACGCGCCGTTCGCGAGCACCACATCGCCCGCGGGCACCGCGACGGAGATCCCGTTGCCCGAGGTCGGCGCCGCCTGCCGCCAGCGCTCCTCACCGGTCTCCCGGTCGAGGCAGGTGAGCGTCGCCGCGTTTACGTAGACCGTGTCGCCCTGCACCGCCGGGCAGGAGGCGGCCTTCCCGGTGCCGATCGCCACGCGCCAGACCTCTTCGCCCGTCACCGCATCGATCGCCGTCGCCGCCTTGCGGAAGCCCGTGAACAGCCGTCCATCCGCCACCGAGGGGAAGCCCGCGTACATCAGCCCGCTCGCAGGCTGCAGCGTCCGCAGCACCTCGCCGCTCGCCGCGTCCAGCACCACGCACGAACCCGAGTCGTCCAGCAGATACAGCTCGCCCTCGCTCAGGACGGGGCTGGTGAGCACGTCGCGCCCGGCGCTCGCCGAGGCCAGCGGATCGCTGCGCCAGCGCTCCTCGCCCGAAGTCGCGTCGAACGCGTAACAGACCCCCGCCGAGTCCAGCGCGTAGACGAGCCCGTCACCCGAGGCCAGTGCGCCGGAGATCGATGCACTCGTCGGCGCATGCCACACCAGCGCCCCTCCGGCCGCGTCGTAGCAGTTCACACCCGCGCCGGGATGGCCGATCTGCTTGTTCTCGACGCCCACGTAGACCCGGCCGCCGATCACGATGGGGGAGACCGCCTTCGTGTTGCGGCCGCCGGTGTTCACGGTCCACGCCAGCGCCAGCGGTGGCGTCAGAGGCTCCTCGCGTACGCGCGACTGCCCCGCGCGGAAGAAGCCCGGCCAGTCCTCCGCCGGGTGCGCCGCTACGGGCGCGGCATCGGTCAGCACCGCCTCCGCCGACGCGGCCCACTCGCTTCCGGCCTCGTCCCGAGCGGCGGCGCGCACGGTGATCGCTCCCACGGGCGCATCGGCCGCGTCCCAGCTCCCGCGCCACGTCCAGATGCCCACGCGTTCGAGCGCCACCGGCGTTACCTGCCCGGCCGCCTCGACTTCGCAACTCACGCTCGCGACGCGCCGGGTCGTATCGTAGGCCTTCACCTCGATCGCCACGGGCCCCCGCGCGACCGGGCCCTGCGGCGCGACGATCTCCAGCCGCTCGACCTGCCCGCACACGCGCGTCTCGGTATTGAGCGCGCCGTCGGCGTAGCTGATCACGCGGAACTGCCGCGTGAAGGCGCCCCAGTCGCGCCCGCGCATCGGCCCCGTCTCCAGGATCGGCACACCGGCGACCTCGAACGACTGCACGCGATGCCAGTGCCCGATCAGCACGCCGATGATGCGGTACCGCTCAAGCCATGCCTGCATCTGCGCCTCTGAGGGCGCCTGGTGTGTCACGAACACGATCGGCGTGTCCGGCGCCTGGGCCGCGAGGTCCGCCTCCAGCCACGCGGTCTGCAGCGCCAACTGCCGCTCGGTGAGGAAGCTCGTCTCGCTCACGTACGTCGCGAAGTGCACCGGGCCGCAGTCCCACGAGTACCATGCGGGCGCGAGGTTCATCTCGTAGTGATAGACGCTGCCGTGGGCCTGGCCGAGGTTCTCGCGCGCGTAGTTGCCGTCGTGGCCGCCGAAGCAGTTGCGCAGGGGGATATGTGAGTTCGCGATGATCGTCGCATACAGGTCCATCTCCCACTGCGTGCCGCTCAGCGTCAGGTCGCCGGCGAGAGTTACGAACGCGGGGTCGCCTGACATGCGCGTGAAATGATCGAACTCCGCCTGCAGCTCCTCGCACGTGCCCACATCGTTGAACTGCGTGTCACCGGAGGCGAGGAACGTGAATTGCTCGCGGTCGGTCATCGGGTCGGGCGCGAGCGTGAAGTCCTGCTCGTAGCGCGTGGCCTCGTCGTCGCGCGGGATGCGCGCGAACCAGTCGCCCTCGGCGCGGAAGCCGCGCGGGCAGGTGACGGAGACCATGCGCAGGTCATCGAGGTCGAACTGCAGCTCATACGCGCCCTGGGCGTCGGTGCGGACGACGTGCTCGCCGTCGGTGACGAGCACGCCGGGCAGCGGCGCGCCGCCGGCCTGCACCACGCGGCCGGTGACCGTCACGTGGCGCTCGATGACCGGGGGCGGCGGCGGGTCGGGCCGGCCGGAGCGCTGAGGCAGGTCGGAGGTCACGGGCTTCTCGGCTCTTGCCGCGGTTCGCTCGTTGGAGACATTGAATGCGTCGCGGACGATGTTGGAGACGCGCACCTCGTCAATCAGTCCCTTGTATCCGCGGATTGCGCTGTCGATCGGGCGAGAGTCGGTGTCGCAGCCGATCATCGTGATGGACTCGCCGGTTGCGGGAGTGCCCTCCACCGGCTGCTCGGCGACCTGCAGCCCGTCCACCCACGCGCGCAGCGCCGCTCCGTCCCAGGTGATCGCGACGTGCTGCCAGCGGTCGGTCTCGATGACTTCGGGGGAGGTGATGCGCGCCCACTGCGGCTTCTCGCCGCCGCTGAGCAGCATGGAGAAGTAGAGCGCGCGGCCCTGCAGGAACAGCGCGTAGCGCGCGCCGCCCGAGCGTGAGATCAGGCCCTGGCTGCCCTCGACGCGCCCGGGGTTGATCCACGCCTCCAGCGTGAACGCCTCGCCCGGCCCGAGCACACCCGGATCGGTAAAGAGCAGCCCATCGGCGTCGCCGCGGCCGTCGCCATCCTCGTCGGCATTGATGCCGTCGAGGCGCAGGCAGCGGCCGAACATCCCCGCATCCTCCCACGCGGGCCTGCGCGGCGGAGGCAGCATGGCCGCGTCAAGGCCGGACGCGGACGCATCGAGCGCGACGTCCTCGCCTTCGCCATCGAAGTGCAGCAGCAGCACGGTCGCCTCATCGGGCTCGTAGGCGCGCTCCTCCGCCGCCCACGCGGGCCACGCCACGAGCAGCACGGTCGCCATCACCAGCATTGTCCGTGTCATCGCCGGTCACTCTCCCGCCGGTCCGCGCACCATCGCCGTTGCCGTTCATAGCACGGGCGTCTCGGCCCGCGCACCGTTCACCCAATCGGCCACTCCTCGATCCGCTCGTCGATCCGGGCCATGAGCGCCATCGTGCGCTCCAGCGCCACCGCCACGCGCTGATAGTGCTGAATGTCCTCGTATGAAAGCGTCCGGCCCTTGCGGTCCTTCAGCCACTTGCCCAGCACCTGGTAGCCGCCCACCTGGAACTCCCACACCTCCGGCGCGATGCCCTCGAAATACTGCGCCTGCGGCGCGTCGGCCTTGCGCTTCGTGCCGTTGATGTAGACGCGCCCGCGCTCCAGCGGCTCAGCCTCCCCCGGCGCAACCTCCCCGGGCGGGAAGTACTTCGGATGCCCCTTCTCGACCTCATCCTCGCCCGGCGCCGGGTAGCTGATGCGGTCGGCCTCGCGCGCGAGGTCCGGGTGCTCCATCAGGTGCAGCCGCACAAGCTCCCCGCCGAGCCCGACGAGGTCGCGGAACAGGTCCGCGTCCGAGGTCAGCGGCACGCGCGGGAAGTCGATCTTCAGGAACTCCGCGTAGCGCTCGCGGTAGGTGGGCGAGTGGAAGACCGCGTAGATGTAGTCGAAGATATCCTCCGGGCCGAAGGTTTTTCCAGAAAGCAGGTCCCCACGACCGTCTGACACGAACTCCAGCCCGAGCTTCCCCGCGAACTCCTTCACGAAGTCCTCGCTGAGGTTCGGGCGACGGCCCTCCTCCCCCGGCGGCCACGGCGAGTCGCCAAGATCATCGAGCTTCTCCGGGTCGGGGTAGAGGTAGAGGAGCCATCCGTCGGCGCCAGAATGTACTGTCCCAAGCAAATGGAGGTCCCAAGTCCGTCGTGACGCGAAGAAGTGATGTACGCCGTCGCCCACTATCCGCCTCTGCGTCACGAGCGCGACATTGTTGTGGCGCTGCATGTGGCACATGATCTGATCAACTGTCCGCCAGACAACGGACGGATGGTAGAACAGGCACCGGGTATCAAATGGGCGGTAATCGTACTGGATAATCTCCTCCGCCAGATTGGCGATCTTCTCAACAGCCCGTCGGGCGCCCCCGATGTCCCAGCCCTTCTTGTGCCGTATGGAGAGCCTCTGGTGCAGTCCGTCGTTGGAGCCGTCGAAGTCGCGGAATACCGTCATCCGCTCCAATATCGGCCCGGCGCAGAAATCGACAAGCAGTTCGTCCTTGGTGGTCACGCAACCGACACCATGGAGAGGCATGGCCCAAGTAAGCTCCGGTGCTGCCTGGTACTCACACAGGACCGAGGTATCCTGGGGCACGAGCAGGTAGTGCGGGGGGACCGGTTCAGCGTCGTGCCAGTCTATCTGACGGGCGTCAGTGCTGGCGAGTAGTCTGTACTTGTCATCACGTGAGCCCCAAGCGTCCGCGTAGTGAACACTCGCGGGCCCCACGCCACCCGGACGTCGTACCAGGAGGACGACCGCGACGCCCATCCGGATATCAAAGACATTCTCGTCCGCCCTCCCGTCCGGAGCAGTCTCGCTCTTGAGGGCATTGCCATGCAGGTTGAGCACGTGGATGTCGGAGAAGCTATCGATCAAGCTCTGCCTCATCCCACGGAATGTGGGATTGTCGAGATAGCTGTGGTTGGTGATGAATGCCAACACACCTGCGCCGGTCTCGTCGATGCGCCACTGCCCGAACCGGATGAACTTCACGTAGTCATCTTGCAGCCATTTTGGGTTGCGCTCACCGAGGGGCTTGCCATCAACTTCGTAGTAGCTCTCTGTCCTCCTGCCGTCCGGCAATTCGCCGTGCAGCAACCCCTGAATCCAGTCTCCATTATTGGCCGAGTGCCCCGAATACGGCGGATTGCCCAGCACGACCATGATGGGCAGGTCGCGCTTGACCTCGGCGGCGGCGTTGGCCTCGTCGGTGATGGTCTGCATGACGCCGAACTGCCGCTGGCCGGTCTGCTCCGCCTCCTCGAGCGTGTTCGTGAGGTAGACGCCGAGGCGCTGGTCGCCGGAGAAGTCGTAGGCCCACTTCTCGCGCTGCGCCTCGCTCATGTCCAGCGCGGCGAGCTGCATGCCGAGCTTGAGGTGCGCGACCGCATACGGCGCCATGAGCAGCTCAAAGCCGAAGAGGCGCGGCAGAAGCTGCTTGCCGACGAAGCCGGGCCACTTGCCTGCGTTGTTGGTCTGCACGAACTGCTGCCGGATGTGGTCGATCACGTGGTAGAGGAAGGTGCCGGTGCCGCAGGCCGGGTCGAGGATGAGCACCTTCGGCGACTCGCGCTCCTCGGTGGTGCCATCGGGCAGCGTGACCTCGTACGTGACGCTCTCCTCGTTGGCAAGCCCGCCCTCAAGGCCGAAGTGCTCCTTGAGTATCCAGTCCACGGAGCGGACGATGTAGGAGACGACCGGCTCGGGCGTGTAGTAGACGCCGCGCATCTCGCGCAGCTTCGGGTCGTACGCGGCGAGGAAGGTCTCGTAGAAGTGGACGATCGGGTCCTCCTGGCGGGTGCGGGCGCCGAAGTCGGCGAGGATCGCGCCGATGTCGGCATGGGCGAGGAGGCGGGTGAGGTCATCGACGTAGCCGACGTAGGGCTCCTGATCGAGGTCCGGGCCGGCGATGGTGGTGAAGAGCTTGCGCAGGAACGGGTTGGTGGCCGGGATTTCGTAGGGCGCATCGCGGCGCGTGAAGGGCTGCCCCGGCTTGTGGTTCACGCGCGCGGCGAAGAGGCCGTAGGCGAGCGTCTGGGCGAACATGTCCGCGAACTCGCCGGGCTTGATGTGAGGCAGGAGGGTCTGCCGGAAGGCCTCATAGAGCGCCCACGTCTCGCCTGTGCGGTCACCGTGGGCGAACTGGGTGACGATGATGTCGCGGATCATGCGCGTCGGATCGACCATCGCCTGCGCGAGCTGGCGGGGCGAGGCGATCGGCTCGGGCGTGCGGCTCAGGAAGGCGTGGAGGAGGTCGTGTAGCTGCTCCTCGCCTCCGGGCGTGCGGGTGAGCGTGTCCCCGGTCGCCAGCGTCGCGCGGGCGCGCTCCTTGCCGTCCACGTACCAGCGGAACTCCAGGTGGTTCGTGAGCACGAGGCTCTCGACGTTCGCGAGGTAGCGCTTGAGCTGGTCGGTCTTGACGACCTCGTCGAGCGAGACGTGCGTGTCCTTGCACTCGACGTAGCCGAGGGTGAGGGCGCTCGGGCCGCTGCCGTCGCTCACGCGCATATCGACGGCGCCGTAGTCGCGATTGCGCTTGGGCTCGTTCATCACCGAGACGCCGGGGCGCAGGCCCTCCAGCAGCGCGGCGAGGGCGGCGCGGTACGAGTGCTCGGTAGCCTGACCGCGATGGATCTCGCGGACGGTGCGGAGGTAGTCGGTGATAGCGGACACGGGCGAGTTCCCCCTTCATGGCGGCACGTGGCGTCGGACCGGCTATTCGGCGCGCGGGTGCGTGGCACCTTCCGCGCGAACAAATGTTTCACGTGGAACAATCGGCCCACTGATCCCTCGGCGCGGCTGAAGCCCCGCCGCTCCATGCGGCAAGGCAACGGCGTGCGGAGGTCCGGCCCTCTCCGCGCCGAATCTGAGGCCGTACCGTTCACAGCCGCCGCGTGTCACGGAGGCCCGCACCATGCCCGAAAGCGCCGAGAACCGCCCCGACATCCTCCTGATCCTCAACGATGACATGGGCTACTCCGACATCGGCTGCTACGGCGGCGAGGTCGAGACACCCAACCTCGACCGCCTCGCCGAAGGCGGCGCGCGCTTCACGCAGGCCTACAACACCGCGCGCTGCTGCCCCTCGCGCGCCTCGCTCATCACGGGCCTGCACCCACACCAGGCGGGCGTCGGGCACATGATCAGCGACTGGGACCTCGATGGCTATCGCGGGGACCTCAACGACCGCTGCGCCACCATCCCCGAAGTGCTGGGCGCCGCCGGGTATTCGACATACATGTCGGGCAAGTGGCACGTCACGCGCAACATGGACCCGCGCGGGCCGGTCGGATCGTGGCCGTGCCAGCGTGGCTTCGACCGCTACTGGGGGATGCTCACCGGCGCGGGCAACTACTTCGCGCCGAAGTTCCTCAACGAGAACAACACGCGCCTCGAGACGCCCGGTGAGGGCTTCTACTTCACCGACGAGATCTCAGACCACGCCGCCGAGTTCGTGCGCAGGCACGACCGCGAGCGCGGCGAGCAGCCGCTCTTCCTCTACACCGCCTACACCGCGCCGCACTGGCCGCTGCACGCGCTGCCCGAGGACATCGCGAAGTACGAGGGCCGCTTCGCCGCGGGCTGGGACACGTTGCGCGAGGAGCGGCTCGATCGGATGCGCGCGTTGGGGCTGATCGAGGAGCACTGGGACCTGAGCAACCGTGACGAGCGCGTGCCTGCGTGGGACGAGGCGCCGTTCCAGGAGTGGGAGCAGCGGCGGATGGAGGTCTACGCGGCTCAGATCGACCGCATGGACCAGGGCATCGGCCGCATCCTCGGCGCGCTGGAGGAGACGGGGCGGCTGAACAACACGCTCGTGATCTTCCTCGCCGACAACGGCGGCTGCGCGGAGGAGATCGCGGAGACCTACGGTAACCGCAAGTCCTCCACCGAGCTCACCCGACGCTGCGAGCCGGTGCTGTTCGGTAACCGGCCGGGGGTGATGCCCGGCAGCGAGAACACCTTCCAGAGCTACGGCATCCCGTGGGCGAACCTCTCGAACACGCCCTTCCGGCTCTACAAGCGCTGGGCGCACGAGGGCGGGATCGCGACGCCGCTGATCGTGCACTGGCCGGAGGGGCTGGAGTGCGCGGGAGAGCTGCTCAGCGATCCGCTGCAGCTTCCGGACATCGCGCCGACCTTCTACGACGCGGCGGGTGCGGAGTATCCGTCGGAGCGCTACGGGGAGCCGGTGCAGGCGCTGGAGGGTTTTTCACTGTTGCGACCGCTGCGGGGCGAGGCGTTCGAGCGCGAGGCGGTCTTCGTGGAGCATGAGGGCAACTGCGCGGTGCGGATGGGCCGGTGGAAGCTGGTGAGGCGCTATCCGGGCCCGTGGGAGCTGTATGACATGGCCGAGGACCGCACGGAGACGCGCGACCTCGCGGCGGAGAGCCCGGCGCTGGTGGACGAACTGACGGAGCGCTGGTGGGACTGGGCGGAGCGCTGCAGCGTGCTACCGTGGGAGGAGGCGAACCCAGGGCTGCGGGAGGGGTAGGGGGCGTTCTCAGTAGCTCTCCGTGGACAGGACATCGCCCATCCCGACGGCCCAGGCGAGCGTCGTGAGTATCTGGGCAAGTTGTGTATGGCTGACATGCCCGAGCCGCTGTCCACGTTGCAGGAACTCACGTCTATGCACCGGCTGAATCAGGTGCACCAACGCGACGGAATCGGCCCGCAAGCCCTCAGTCGAGGCGGGCAGTTCGTACGCAGTCTCCAGACCCGCTTGGCCCTTCCGAGTTATCGGGACAACCATGCAGGTGCGAATCGTCGTATCCCGACAGCGCTCCTCAGAATCGATGATCACGACCCGTCGAGGCTTCTCTGCTGGCTCCTGTCGGCGATGGAGGTCTCCATCCAGGCGTATAGCTTTGTTGGCGATTTCCCAGATGTCGCCTTGCGACAGTCCGGTAGGGTGCGCCCCGCTTCTACGGAGTGCCTCATGCACGGTCTCTCACGGCCAGTCCGGCAGTTCTGCTCGGTTGGCGTTGGCGCGTAACGGGGCCAGATCCTCCATGACCTCTGCGTCGATCCGCGCCGCCTCTTCAGGATCGCCGAACCGCCTGAAATCCATCGTGCTCGCGATCTTTTTCAACTCGTCTACCGGCACGCCATTCTTCCTAAGTGTCTCCTCCATCGCCCTCAGGGATCGCGGCGGCCGTTCGATCGCCTGTGGAGACACGCGCACGGGCTGCACCCCATCCGAATGTAGACGCAACCCGGCCTGGCGACGCTCCATGTCGTAGACGGTGTCGCCCACGCAGACGCTCGAAGTTGCGGCACAGCATGTTGCGCTTATTCGTGTCAGGCCTGTCGATGGTGTAGGGCAGCTAAACGTTCGTGCCTCGACTGCCATCAGTCATCCTCTCCCTGCTCAGTGGCCGCGGCTTCCAGCTCCTCAGCCTTTGATAGCAGCCACTGGCCAACGGATCGGGCCCGCTCTGCGGACATCACAACGCCGACCTCCAGAGACCGCTCGATGCTGGGACTGTCTGGCTGTTGGTAGTCCCGGCTGATCTCCTCCCCGAGGACGCCTCCAGCCCGCAGTTCATGGGTAATGCTGAGCGGTATCTCAGGCGCGTCAACAAAGAAATTCGCAATGATATTACCATCGGGTGTGATCCCGCCCCAAACGCCAGAGGCGGGTATCCTGCGGTACCCGGCGGCCTGGACATAGCGGTAGGTAATGCGCCCGTCGTCAGACATGGCATCGTCTCCAGAGGGCCCGAAGCGTCTGCACGTGGTCGGCCTGATTATACCTTGCTGGCAGGCTGCGGGCAAGCAATAGGTCTCAGAATTGGAGCCGAGGCTCCACCCCCACCACGCCCCTCACCCCACCCACATCGCATACAGCTTCGCGTTGCGCACCGTGAAGCGCACCCGCACCCGCACGGGCCGGTCCGTGTGCGCTGCGAAGTCGCGTAGCGGCACCGTGTTCTGCGTCGCGTCGTGGGCCTGCACCGTCGCCGAGGTCAGCGGTCGCGCAGGACCGCCCGGAAGCCGAGGAAGAGCTGCCGCTCACTCCCGATCGCGACTGGCGCCTCCATCGCCCATCACCCTCCCACAAGATTACCGCGGCCGGGGATGACGCTCTGCCACGGGCGGCCTGGCACGAGCGTGTCGTCCTGCACGAAGCCCTCGGGGCGGTCGCGCAGTTCGTCAATGAGCCGCGAGCGCCACAGCTTGATGCGCTCGGAATGCGCCGGGCTGCGCGCGAGATCGCGGCATTCGTTCGGGTCCTCGCGCAGGTCGAAGAACTGCTCCGAGCCATCCTTCGGGTCCCAGATGAACTTCTCACAGCCATCGGTCAGGCCCATGTGCTCGGGCGTGTGCTCGATGTGCAGGTACTCGCGCCACGTGGTCGCCTCGCCACGCATCAGCGGCAGCAGCGAGCGTCCGTCGCAGGTGTCGGGGATCTCCACGCCCGCCATCTCCAGCAGCGTGGGCATGATGTCCGCGTGGGTGCAGGGCTCGTCCACGGTCGCTGTCCGTTGCAGTCCGAACTGCTCCGGCGCGCGCACGATGAACGGGACGCGCGCGCAGCCCTCATAGGCGCGTTGCTTGCGCCACATGTAGTGATCGCCGAGCATCTCCCCGTGATCGCTGGTGAAGACCACGATGGTGTCGCGGTTCAGGTCGCGGCCGATGCCGATGACCGGGTTGAGCAGCCGCCGGAGCTGGTCGTCCACGTGGTTGATGAGGCCGTAGTAGCCCGCGCGGGCGCTCAGGAGGGCTTCGCCGGTGAGGTCCACGCGGCCCGGCGCGACGTGCTCGCCGCCCTCGCCGAAGGCCGGCGGTCGAGCCCAGTCGCCGATCGCGCGCTCCGGGACACCGGTGCGCAGGTAGCGCTCGAAGTAGGGCGCGGGCGGCTGCAGGGGCGGGTGCGGCGCGATGAAGCCGATGGTGAGGAAGTAGGGGCACGATGGGTCGCGGCGCTCGAGGAACCTGAGCGTGCGTTGCATCACCCAGTTGGTGTGATGCAGGTGCTCGTCCAGCGGCCACGGG
>JALGSW010000158.1 GCA_029821635.1 Candidatus Zipacnadia bacterium | reverse complement strand
CAGTTCCGCGAGATCGCCGATGAGGTGGGTGCGGTCCTGCTGGCGGACATCGCGCACATCGCCGGACTCGTGGCGGCGGGTGCGCACCCCGACCCGGTCCCGGTCTGCGACATCGTGACCTCGACCACGCACAAGACCCTGCGCGGGCCGCGCAGCGCGTTCATCCTCTCGACGAAGAAGCTCGCGCGCGACATCGACCGCGCCGTCTTCCCCGGCCTGCAGGGCGGCGCGCTGATGCACGTGATCGCCGCCAAGGCGGTCTGCTTCAAGGAGGCGCAGAGCCTGTTCTTCCGCGAGTACCAGCGGCAGATCATCCGCAACGCGCAGGCGCTTGCGGGCTCGCTGCTGGAGGAGGGCTTCAAGCTCGTGACCGGCGGGACCGACTGCCACCTGATGCTCGTGGACCTGCGCAACAAGCAGATCACCGGCCACGACGCGGCGAACCTGCTGGAGCAGGCGGGGATGGTCGTCAACAAGAACGCGATCCCCGGCGATCCGCTGCCGCCGAATGAGACGAGCGGGATCCGGCCCGGAACGCCGGGGCTGACCACGCGCGGGATGCAGGAGCCGGAGATGCAGCAGATCGGCAATATGATGGCGCGCGTGATCCACGACGGTCGCAACAGCGAACAGGTGCTCACCGAGGTGCGGGCGCAGGTCGAGGAGCTGTGCGAGGCGTTCCCGATCTACGAGCACCTTCCCTGAGCACGCGCAGCAGCTACTGAGAGCAAGCCCCCTTCGGCTTGAGGGCCGGAGGGGGTTTTTCATAGGAGCCCGGCCATCTAAGAACGAACTCCGAGGACAGCACGATGCGAGAGAAGATCGGTCGCAAGGTTCGGGAGAACCCACAGCTCGTCGCGTTCCTGCTGGCGGTGTTCGCGCTGGGCATGGGCAACGGGATCTTCCAGACCACATACAACAACTACCTCGATGACACCTTCGCCATCGACGCGACGGCGCGAGGGGCGCTGGAGTTCCCGCGCGAGCTGCCGGGCTTCCTCGTCGCACTTCTCGCGGGTGGCCTGTTCTTCCTCGCGGAGAACCGCGTCGCGGCGCTGGCCTCGATCTTCACCGGCGTGGGCATGATCGGACTGGGCTTAACCGACAGCGGCTGGAATCAGATGCTGCTGTTCACGATCCTGTGGAGCATCGGGCAGCACGTGGAGATGCCGATGCGCAGCGCGATCGCGATGCAGCTTGGCACCAGCAAGCAGCATGGGAGACGGCTCGGCCAGGCGTCGGCGGCGCGCGTGGGGGCGAACGTGCTCGGCGCGGGGGCGGTGTGGCTGGTCATCGAAGGGATGGGCAACAACTACCTGCTGACCTTCGCGATCGGCGGAGCCGCGGCGTGTCTGGGCGGGCTGTTCTACCTGCGCATGAAGTCCGAGCAGCGCGCGCAGAAGCGGCGCAAGCTCGTCATCAAGCGCAGGTACACGCTCTACTACGTGCTCTGCACGCTGTTCGGCGCGCGCAAGCAGGTGTTCATCACCTTCGCGCCGTGGGTGCTGGTGACGATCTACCACCAGCCGGCGTCCACCTTCGCGAAGCTGTGGATCGTCGCGTCGGTGATCGGCGTGTTCTTCCAGCAGGGCCTCGGCGGGCTGATCGACACGTGGGGCGAGCGGAAGGTGCTCATGGCTGACGGCGCGGCGCTGGTGGCGATCTGCATGGGCTACGCGTTCGCCAACAGGATCGGGCTGCCCGAGGGCTGGGAGATCTGGGTGCTCTACGGCTGCTACATCATGGACCAACTACTTCTTGGCGTGGAGAACGCGCGCAGCTCGTACCTGGCGAAGATCGCCGAGCGGCCCGAAGACGTTTCGCCCTCGCTCTCGATGGGGATCACGCTCAACCACGCGGTCTCGATGCTGGTGCCGTTCATCGGCGGCAAGTACATCTGGGACGTGTTCGGTTGGGAGTACGTCTTCGTGGCGGCGGCGCTGCTCTCGGTCGGGACGATCATCGCGGCCAGCCGGGTGCGCACGCCCGAGCGGGATGGCGACGACGGGATCGATCGGGAGGAGATCGAGCGGAAGCTGGCGGTGGCGGCCGAGGCGTCGGAACAGTGGGACGGAGAGGAGACCGAAGGTGGACTACGCACAGGCGGCTGAGTGGCTGGAGCGTCTGACGAATCCCGAGCGCACGGGACTGGGCCGACGCTTCCGCAAGCGGATGAACCTCGACGCGACGCGGCGGTTGATGGAGCTGCTGGGCAACCCGCACGAGCGCATCCACGCGGTACACATCGCCGGCACGAAGGGCAAGGGCTCGGTCGCAGCGATGATCGAGTCGACCTGCCGGGCGGCGGGCCTGAAGACGGGGCTGTTCACCTCGCCGCACCTGGTCTCGTGGCGCGAGCGGATACGCATCGGTGGCGTCTGCATCAGCGAGGAGGAGGTGGCGGCGCTGGCGGAGGAGGTGCGGCCGGCGGTCGAGCAGGTCGAGAGCGAGGGGCTGCGGGGCCCGAGCTTCTTCGAAGCACTCACGGCGATGGGGATGCTGGCCTTCGAGCGCGCAGGGCTGGACCTGTGCGTGCTGGAGACCGGGTTGGGCGGGCGCCTCGACGCCACGAACGTGGTGATGCCGGAGCTGTCGGTGATCACGACGCTGGGGCTCGATCACATGAGGGTGCTCGGAGAGACGCTGCCCGCGATCGCGCGGGAGAAGGCCGGGATCATCAAGCCGGGGGTGCCGGTGGTAGTCGCGCCACAGCCGGAGAGCATCGAGCGGCTGATGCGGCGCGTGGCTGACGAGGCGGGGGCGCCGATCCGCTTCGCCGAGGCGTTCTCGCTACTGGAGAGCCGGCCTTTGTCACCGGATGACGTATCGCCGGGCGAGCTGCCGGTGTTGGGAGAGCGTGTGGCGGGGAGCTTCCGCGGCTTCCCCTTCGACGCGCACGTGCCGCTCTCGGGCGCGCACCAGGCCGTCAACGCGGGGGTGGCGGGGCTGGCGTGCGAGCTGCTGCGGCCGGACGAGCGTCCCCTGCCGCCGGGGGTGCTTAAGGACGGGCTGGAGCAGGTGAGCTGGCCCGCGCGGGTGGAGCTGGTGGGGGCGCGACCGTGGGAGGTCATTGATTGCGCGCACAATCCGGCGTCGATGCGCGCGCTGATGCAGGCGCTGCGCCGACACCTGCGGTGGGAGCGGATGATCGTCGTGCTGGGGGCGTCGAAGGGCAAGCCGGTGGCGGCGATGGCGCAGGAGCTGGCGGCGGCGGACCACGTGGTGCTGACGGAGGCGGCGCTGTCGCGGGCGATGCCGGTGGAAATACTGGAGGAGCGGACGCAGGCGTTCTGGCGAGCGCACGACACGATCATCTCACCGGTGCAAGCGCTGTGCCGGTCGCGCGAACTGGCGGGTCCGCGCGACCTCATCTGCGTGACCGGATCGATCTTCCTGGTGGGCGATCTGCTCGAATCCGGAGAGATCAGTTCGCGGCTGCTCGGGCTCTGAACGCCAACCTGGCGGCGCTGCGCTCACCGCTGAGAAATCTCAGATTAAACCTCGTTTAGGGCTTGACTTGGAGAATCGGCGCGTGTATACTGGTGCGAGTTCAGAGAAGTTTGTCTAGGTTTGGCCCGTTCGGCCTGCACAAAGTATTATACGCAGCAGGAATTGCGGTCCGGCATCGCAGCAATTGCCGCCTCCTCATCAGCATCCCGGGCTGATTCAGTCGGGCCGCACGCGCCGCCACGATGCAGTCTGATCGCAGCCCTTACCACGGGTGGAGCGTGGAGAAGTCAGGTCGCCGTTGGCGGCCTGACTTCTTATTTGCGTCCTGCACAAAGATTCTTCTCCTCGCAGGAGGGGAGCCTCCATAGGCGAGGAACAGTAGCGTCACGTTCCATACATCAATCTGAGGTGGCCTTGAGGTCTTCGGGGGATTCTCAGATGACCGAGCCTTCCGCACAAGGCTCACGACGCGCAACTCGGGGATCCGTTTCTTTTCTTCTGCTGGCACTGCTGGTCGCCTGCACGGGCGACGCGGTGGCCGCGGGCGAGTTCAGTGCCTCAGGCTCTGCCGGCGGAGCGTTCACACGCTCACCCGGCGCGGGGCTGAGCGACCTCCTGTCCGGCCCCCTGCCCGGCACGCAAGCACGTGAGGACGCCGACCTGTCGGCTCGCCTCGAACGCGCGCTCCTCGGCTTCGACGGTGTGGAGGCCGTGAGCGTCATCGTTGCCCGACCGTCCGACGCACCCGACGCGCCACCCCACGTCGCGGTTCAGTTGAAGCTGGTCGCGGAGTTCACGCCGACCCCGGCCTGGCTGAACACCGTCCGGGTCTTCTCACTGCGCACCATCCCCCACCTTGATCCGAGCTCACTGACGATCGTGGACAGCCGCGGGCAGACGTTGTCCGAGGCGGGCGAGTCACGTCTGCCACCGATGGTCGCGCCTGAGGTCGGCGTCGTGGATGAGACCTTCCGCTTCGACCCGTGGTGGCTGCTGGCCGCGGCGGGCGCGGGCTTCGTCCTGGTGATCGGCGGGGTGGCAGTGCAGCGCTCCCTGCGACGCAACCACGGATCGGACTCCGAGGTGGAGGCAGCGGGGCCCCTCGACTTCCTGCGCGAGGCGCCGGAGGAACGCGTCGCGAGCGTGCTTGCAGGCGAGCGCCCCGAGGTGATCGCGGCGGTGATCGCGCTCGCCCCCTCGGCGACGGCGAGGCGGCTGGCGCGCCGCTACGAGGTGCCCGCCGATCTCCCCCACCTGAGCGAGCCCCCCGATCCGGCGCTGGTGGCGGCGCTGGCGAGGACGCTACGTGAGAGGCTGATGCTGTCATGAGCGAGCGTCCGGGCCGAATCATCAAGCGGGAAGAGCTTGAGCGCGAGGGGCTCCGGATGGCGCGGATGTGCGCGGCTGAGCCCGAGCCCGAGCCCGAGCCCGACCCCGAGCGGGCCGCGGAGGCGGCGGCCGGCGGCGCGGTGGAGAGCGTGCGTGAGGATGAGGCGTCGCCGGAGGTCGATCGCGTGCGTCGGCTGGTGCAGGCGATGCTCGGGGGCTTTGCGCGCCAGCGCCGGGAGATGCTCATGGAGCTGCAGCCCTACGTGGTGCGGATCGCGGTGGAGGTGGCGCAGCGGGTGGTGCGCCGGGAGCTGCACACCGATCCGGGGATGATCGCGCGCACGGTCGGGTCGGCGCTGGAGCAGGTCGCGGCGGCGGCGCAGGCGCGAGTGCGGGTGCATCCGCTGGACGCGCAGGTGCTGCAGGCGACGATCCGCGAGCTCGTCCCCGCGTCGGACGAGGCGGCTGCGGTGGAGATCATCCCGGACGGCTCGATCGAGCGCGGCGGCTGCGTGGTGGAGAGCGATCGCGGGATCGTGGACGCGCGGCTGCAGACGCAGTTCGAGGAGATGCAGGCGCGTCTGCTGGACGGCCTGGAGGGCGTGCGCGCGCGTGAGGAGCGCGAGGGATGAGCGGCGGCTCGGAGACCGCGTGGGTCGATGCGCTGGTGGAGACGGCGCGGACGGCGCCGATCATCCGCCGCTGTGGGACGGTGACCGAGGTGGTGGGGCTGACGATCGAGTCGCGCGGGCCGGCGTCGCGGATCGGGGAGATCTGCCGGATCTCGCGCGGCCCCGATCACGAGCCGATCGTCGCCGAGGTGTGCGGCTTCCGCGACGACCACGTGCTGCTGCTGCCGTTGGGGCGCGCGGATGAGATCGAGCCCGGAGCGCGGGTGACGGCGCTCGGTGACGCCCTGCGGGTGCCTGCGGGGCCCGAGCTGCTCGGGCGGATCGTGGACGCGGCCGGTCGGCCGATCGACGACCTCGGGCCGATCCGGACGGCGGTGCGGCGTTCGACGCGGGGAGCGCCGCCCTCCCCGATGCGCAGGCGGCAGGTGCGCGAGCCTCTGTGGGTGGGCGTGCGAGCGGTGGATGGGCTCCTGACCTGCGCGAAGGGCCAGCGGATGGGCATCTTCGCAGGCTCGGGCGTGGGCAAGAGCATGCTGCTTGGGATGATGGCGCGCAACACCTCGGCGGACGTCACGGTGATCGGGCTGGTGGGCGAGCGGGGGCGCGAGGTGCTGCAGTTCGTCCGGGAGTATCTCGGCGACAGCCTTCAGCGCTGTGTCGTAGTGGTCGCGACGTCGGACGAGCCGCCGCTGGCGAGGCTCAAGGCCGGACTGACGGCGACGACGATCGCGGAGCACTTCAGCGACGAGGGGATGGACGTGCTGCTGCTGATGGACTCGCTGACGCGGCTGGCGCGGGCGCAGCGGGAGGTCGGACTGTCCTCGGGGGAGGTGCCGACGACGCGCGGCCACCCGCCGTCGGTGTTCACGATGCTGCCCGAGCTGCTCGAGCGCGCGGGGGCCGGTGAGCGCGGCACGATCACGGGCTTCTACACGGTGCTGGTCGAGGGCGATGACATGAACGAGCCGATCGCGGACGCGGCGCGCGCGACGCTCGACGGGCACATCGTGCTCTCACGCGAGCTTGCGAACCGCAGTCACTACCCGGCGATCGCGGTGACACAGAGCGTCTCACGGCTGATGCGGGACGTGGCCGATCCGTCGCACCATCAGGCGGCGATGGTCTTCCGGGAGATGCTGACGGCATGGGAGGACGCGCGCGACCTGATCAACATCGGCGCGTACGAGGCGGGCACCAACGCACAGGTCGATCGGGCGCTCGCGCTGCTGGGGCCGATGCGGCGCTTCCTGCAGCAGGAGCCGGATGATCCCACGAGTCCGGAGCAGTGCCTGGCGCGACTCAGGGAGCTGGTGGACGCCGATGCCGAAGGGTGACACCAGGCGCCTCGAGCGGCTGCTGGACTTCCGCCGGGAGGAGGAGGAGCGCGCGCGCACCTGCGAGGCGACGGCGCTGAGGCAGGTCGAATCGGCGCGAGGGTGCGTTCGGCGGCTGGAGGCGCAACTGAGCGCGTCCCGGGACTGCCCGCCTCAGTTCGCGGAGGGCTCCGGCCTGATCGACGCGCAACGCTGCGCGGGCAGGCTGCAGGAGAGCCTCGACGCGAAGCGGCGGGCGCTGGCGCAGGAGGAGGCCCGGCTCGCGCAGGTGCGGGTGGAGGTGGCCGAGGCCGGGCGACGGAGACTGGCGATCGAGCGCCTGGCGGATGCCACGAAGCTCGAGCGACGGCAGCGCGAGGATGCCGCGAGCCAGGCGGACCTTGATGAAAGTGGGCGCCTGCGCTCGCTGATGGAGGAGGGCTGATCGTGCTGATGCAGGCCGATGCCCGGGTGGCGGCGTTCCGACCGCCGCCGGTCGAGGAGCTCAGCGATGAGGAGCGCCGGCGACTGCGGTCCACGCTGGCGGGAGTCGTGGATTCGTGGCGGGGCGCGATCGAGGTCGGGCTGCACGTGGCGGAACTGCGCAGGCAGGATGAGCCGCCCGTGGGGGCTGAGGCCGCCGACGGCGGGCCGTGGTTCCGCACCGGGGCGGCGCCGGTGGCGCTGGGGCTGACGCCGGCGGCGGCGGTGAGCCTGCTGTGCGTGAGCCTGGGCGCGCGGATGCCCGTCGAGGCAGAGACGCGGCTGAGTGAGATGGATCTGCGGCTGCTGGGCGCGTGGGCGGGGAGGGCGGTGCCGGAGCTCGTGGCCGCGCTTGGGGCCGGCGCGCCGGGCGAGGTGCTGCAGCGCGCAGAGTGTCCGCGGGAGCTGGGGGCGAAGAGCGGATCGGTGATCGTCGCGGAGCTGACCTTCGCGGCAGAGCTACCGGCGGGGGCGATCGTGCTGGGTGCCGAGCTTGCTCGGAAGCGCGACGCAGCGCGTCGGGTGACGCTTGGTGACGACCCGACGGCCCTGCTGGCGGCGAGTGTGACCGCGGAGGCGGTGATCGCGACGGACGGAGTGCCGCTGAGCGAACTGCTCGCGATCGAGGTCGGCGACGTGCTGCTGCTGGGAGACAAGGGCGCAGTGGAGGCGCAGGTGATGGCGGCGGATGCGGTCGTGGCGCGCGCAAGGCCGGGCGCGCGAGCGGGACTGCGGGCGCTGCGCGTCACGGGGGGCGTACTCAACGATCACGCCGGGAGACCGGAGGATGCATCCGATGGCTTCTGAGAGGCATGACCTGACCGACGCGGATGAGCGCCTGGCGCCGCTGCAGAGCGGGCCACCCCAAAGCGCATCACTGGCTGCTCTGAGCGGGCTGGCGCTGCCGGTGGAAGTGCGGATCGGTTCGGCATCGATGACAGTTGGCGAGCTGCTGCGGATGGGGGCGGGCGCGGTGGTCACGCTCGATCAGCCGGTGGACGAGCCGGTCGAAGTGCTGATCGGCGACCGTGTCGTCGCGCGCGGAGAGCTGGTCTCCGTTGGCGAGGAGATGGGCGTGCGGATCACGGAGATCGTCGACGCGGCGGAGGGCGAGCGATGAGAGGCACGCGGGCCGCGGTCGCGGTGCTCGCGCTGACGAGCTGCCGGGGCGCGTGGGCGCAGCAGGCGACTGAGCTGACCGCGCGCAGCCCGTGGGCGCTGCTGGGGCAGGCGCTGCTGAGCCTCGCGGTGGTCGTCGGGCTGATTTACCTCGTTTACTTCGGCCTGCGGAAGCTCACCGACCGGCAGCTCGGGGCGGATGCCGAGGGACCGATGCGCGTGGCGCAGGCGCGGCACCTGGGCGGCGACCGGTGGCTCTACCTCGTGGAGGTAGAGGGGCGGCGGCTGGTGGTCGGGGGCACGGGGGCCGGGCTGGCGCTGATCGCCGAGCTGGAGTCAAGCGGCACGCTTACGTCGGGGGGAGCGCGGCGTGATGAGGCCTGAGCGGCTGATAGCCGGGCTAGCGATGGCGGTGGCGCTGGCCGGCGCGCATCCGGCTGCGGCGCAGCAGCCGAGCGTCGGCGTGGACCTCGGCGATGGCAGCGAGGGCGGCTACGTGCGCCTGCTGCTGCTCTTCGCGTCGGCCTCGCTGGCGCCGGCGCTGCTGGCGGTCGTGACCAGCTTCGCGCGCATCATCGTCGTGCTGCTCTTCCTGCGCGCGGGGATCGGGGCGCAGGAGATCCCGCCGACCTACGTGCTCATCGGCCTCGCGATGCTGCTGACGGTCGTGGCGATGCTCCCAACGCTGCAGCCCGTGTGGCAGGACGCGGTGAGCCCGCTGCTGGCCGATGAGATCAGCCTGGCGGAGGCGGCGACGCGCGCGGAGGAGCCGTTGCGGGCGTTCCTCGAGCGTCAGGTGCGTCCCGCGGACCTCGAGCTGATGGCCGGACTGGCAGAGGTCGAGCCGCCTGCCACGGTCGATGCGCCGGCGGCGGACAGGCCCGCGATGAGCGTGCTGGCGGCCGCGTTCGCGATCAGCGAGCTGCGCGCCGCGTTCCTCATCGGCTTCATCATCTTCCTGCCCTTCGTGGTCATCGACCTGGTCGTCGGCAGTACCCTGGCTTCGATCGGCATGATCTCGCTGCCTGCCCCCCTCCTTTCGCTGCCTTTCAAGATCCTGCTTTTCGTGATGGTGGACGGCTGGGCGCTGCTGACAGAGGCGCTCGTATCCACGATTCGTTAGCCGCACGGGAGGTGACCGATCACGCAGGCACCCGAGGTGCTGGAACTGGCTCAGCGTGCGCTGGTGATGGCGCTCTACGTGGCGCTGCCGATCCTGGCGGCGGTGGTAGGGGCGGGGCTGGCGGTGTCCGCCGTGCAGTCGGCCATGCGGCAGAGCGATCCGTCGGTCTCCGTGGTGCCACGGATCCTGGCGGCGGGCGGGGCGCTGCTGCTCTTCGGCGGCTGGATGGTTGCAGTGCTCGGAGGATACTGGCTGGAACTGTGGGCGAATCTCCCGGAGATGGTGCGGTGAATGCCACTCCTGGGTGGCTCAAGTCTGCGCACATGCCGCCGATGAGTGTCAGGGCTGCGGCGCCGGGGCGTGTGTGCACGCGTGGATGAGTGGCTGGCGCACGTGCCTGCGGCCGGTCTGGTCTTCGCGCGCTGCGGAGGTATGCTCGCGATCGTCCCACCTCTCAACGTGCGCGGCTTCCCGGTGATCCTTCGGGTGGGCCTCGCGGGCGTGCTGGCGGTGGCGCTGACGCCCGTAGCGACGGTGCCTGAGGGGCTGGGGCACCTCGCGCCCGGCGCCTACCTCGCACTGCTGCTGCAGGAGGCGGCGGTCGGTCTCGCGGCGGGCTTCGCAGGCGCGCTGGTCTACTGGGCGTTCCTGATCGCCGGCCAGATGCTGGACACGCTGCTGGGCGCGGGTGACGCGTCCGCGCGCGCAGAGGGCCGCGGGCCGATCGCAGGGCTGGTCTACCTGCTCGCCGCGACGGCCCTCGTGGCCGCGAACGGCCATCACTGGCTGCTGGCGGCGCTGGCACGAGGGATGCAGACGCTGCCCATCGGAGGCGGGTGGGCGCCCGCGGGGCTCGCGGGCCTCATCGAGGCGGCAGGCGTGATGCTCGTGACGGGCGTAGCGATCGCCGCGCCGGCGCTTGCGGCGATCTACGCAGCGGAGGTGGCGCTGGCGGCCTTTGACCGCGTGGCGCCAGGGCTGGGGCTGTGCGACGCGGCGCCCGCGGTGCGCTGGACGAGCGGCCTGCTGGGGCTGATAGTGACCGCACCGCTGCTTGGGCGCGTGGTGGTCGAGCAGGGGGTGCGTGCCGCGCAGGCGATCGAGGCGGCGTTCAGGATGCTTGCAGGGTGAGGTGAGCCGGCGGTGTCGGATGAAGCGAGGCGCCATCCGCCCAGCGAACGGAAGCTCGCGCGACTGCGGGCCGCGGGATCGACGCCCGCCAGCCCCGCGCTCGTGGGTGCGGCCGCGCTGGTGAGCGCGTGGGTGCTGCTGGCGATCGGCGGTCCGGCGGTGGGCGAGTGGCT
>JALGSW010000157.1 GCA_029821635.1 Candidatus Zipacnadia bacterium | reverse complement strand
GCGGTGATCGTTGACGCCGACAACGTGGTGCGCATCGTGCGCGTGGACGGCGAGGACGAGATCGTCGAGCTGCCGACCGGCCTGCCCTCGGAGGGCGCGGCGATCGTGCTGGAGTTCCTCGAGTACCTGGCGACCGGCGTGCCCAGCCAGACCGCCATCGCGGACAACATCAAGTCGGTCGGGATGGTCTTCGCGGCGATCGAGTGCGACGAGACCGGCCGCCCGGTCAACGTGAACGAGATGCTGGCGGAGGCCGAGGAGCGGGTGAGCGTGTAAGCCCGTCGTTCCGTGGTGCGAGCGCCCGCAGGCCGTACGCTGTTCGAGACCGTGCGGACGGGGGCGTCCGCACCACGTTCAGCGGGTGCCCCGCCGCCTCCGCGCCGCCTCGACGGTGTTCTTCAGCAGCATCGTCACGGTCAGCGGGCCGACGCCGCCGGGGACGGGCGTGATCGTGCCCGCGACCTCCACCGCCTCGTCGAAGGCCACGTCGCCCACGTAGTGGCCCTTCGCGCCGCCCTCGCCCGGCACGTAGTTGATCCCGACGTCGATGACCACCGCGCCGGGCTTGATCATCTCGCCACGGATCATCTCCGCACGGCCGATCGCCACCACGAGCACCTCCGCCTGCGAGGTGTGCGCTGCCAGGTCGCGCGTGGTTGAGCGGCAGACCGTCACCGTCGCTCCGCGGTCGAGCAGCATCAGCGCCGCGGGCTTGCCCACGATCACCGAGCGCCCGACCACCACCACCTCCGCGCCGCGCAACTCCACGCCCGTCTCCTCGATCAGCCGCACCGCCGACTGCGCGGTGCAGGGCGCGAGCGCCTCGCGATCCGCCGCGACCAGCCCGAGGTTCAGCGGGTGCACGCCATCAACGTCCTTGTCCGGATCGATGGCGGCCTGTGCCGCCGGCTCGTCGAGGCCCTTCGGCAGCGGGCTCTGCAGGATGATCCCATCGACCAGCGGGTCCTCGTTGAGCTTGCCGATCTCCTCGTGCAGCGCCTCATCTGCAATCTCCGCGGGCAGCTCGCGCAGGTCATACTCGATGCCTACCTGCGCGGCGGCTTTCGCCTGCATCCTGGCGTAGGAGCGCGCGCCCGCGTCGTCGCCGCAGATCAGCGCTACGAGCACCGGCGGGCGGTCCATTGCGTCAATCTGCGCCGACAGCTCGGCGCGAATCTGTTCGGCGATGGGCTTGCCTTCGAGGATCGTTGCGGTCATCGAATTCTCCCGGAGTGCGGTCTGTTGTCGTTCTGGAGGGGCGTGGCTTTAGCCGCGCCCAGCCTTTGGAGTGCTCTCCCGGCGATGCGAACAACTCGGAGCGGCTGAAGTCAGCTCGCTGCGCGAGCTGTCTCCGCTCCGAACGGCTGGGCTCACAGAGCTTCGCCCGCGACGGTCAGCGTGCTCGCGCCGACGGCCGAAGCGCGCAGCAGCTCGCCCTCGGCGGTCAGGCGGATCACCGCCGCGCGGGCGTCGGTCTCCACGGCGCGAGTGCGCTCTCCGAAGCGCTTGAGCATCCCGTTCGGCGGGCCGACCTCCGCCTGGCGCAGGTCGTTCAGGTAGATGTCTACGCCCCACGGTCCGCTGATGCGCAGTGCGCAGACCTCCGCGACCGGCAGCAAGGCGCCTTCGACGTCCGTGACGGGGATGCGCTCGACGGTCACTGCGCGCGCGGCCCCCGCGGGCAGCGGCAGCACGATCGTGTCATACCACGCGCGGTCGGTCGTCGTCACGTCGAAGCTGATGCACGGTGCGGGCGCGAAGTGCCCGTGATCGGTCGCGACCCAGCCCTGCGGCGGGTCCTCGCGGCCGAGGATGACCGTCGCGGGCGTTTCGTCGGCCTGCAACAGCACCACGTTCGGGCGATCCGCCGCAGCGGTCCCCGCCGAGCGCGCGTCGAAGACCTGCGCCTCGCGATCGGGCCGCAGGTGGAAGAGCTGGCTGAAGGTGTGCTCGCCCGGCGCCTCAAGCCGGTCGCTGATGATCCAGTAGTCATCGCGCACGAAGCAGATGTCCCGCCGGTGCGTGGCAAGGCGCTGGCCCACGGACTTCCCCCAGTCGCCGCCGCGCCCGTGATAGGTCTCCCACGGCGCCCAGAGCGCGTCGTAGCGGCCCCACGCGAGGTCGAAGACCTCGTCGGAGTGCCAGTCGGCCTTGCGAGCAGCGTCGGTGCCGCGGTACTGCCCTTCGGCCGCGCGGGTCTGCGTCAGGCCGTCCACGAGCACGACGTTGTGCGCCAGCGATGAGTAGAAGTACTTGTGCATGTCATCGAGCGTGTAGGAGTGCACGGCCATGTCCGAGATGAGGCGCTCGCCGAAGGCGTACATCTCGAAGTTGCCGAAGTCCTCGTGCCAGTGGCCCGCGCCGAGGGGCCCTGCGTCGAAGCACAGGTAGCGCGCGTCGCGGTCCCAGCCCGAACGCATCGCGTAGTATCCTGCCCAGGGCAGGCGCGTCGAGGTGAACGCTGGCGGCGAGCCCTCCCCGCCACCACTCGCGATCCAGTCATGCACCGGGTCATCCCAGCGCCCGGGCTCGATCGCTGCGAAGACCCTCTGCAGGTCGCCGGTGCCCCACGTGTCGCCGAACTGGGGCAGCCCCATCAGCGGCGTCATGATCGCCGGGTAGATCTCGTAACTGGCGCGAACGGTGTCCTCGAGGTCGAGCGGGGGCTCGTAGCCCATGAGCCGCGCGGACGCGATGATGCTGTTGATGTGACTGCGCGAGCCGCCGTGGTAGCCGGGGCAGAGCTCGCGCGAGAAGCCGTCGGGGTAGAACTCATCGCGCACGGCGTGGCGCATCGCCAGCACCGCGAAGTCGCGGAAGTCCGCCGCCTGTTTCAGCTCGGGGAAGTACGCGCCCACGTTGTAGATCGCCACGATCTGCGCCATGTAGCGGTTGACGCCATCGGGCGCGACCACCGCGTAGCGGGCCTTCTGGATGAAGCCCTTGAGCATGATCGCGACGTCGTCGGGCGCGAAGCTCTCCGAGGGCAGGAAGTAGTTCCACGCGTCGAGCCACGAGCCGAGCAGCGGCACGCAGGCGGTGAGGCGCGACCAGACGGAGGTGAAGCGTATGTAGCCCTCGGGCGCGGGGTTGCTCTGCACGTGATCGGTGACTTCGTAGACGAACTCACGGGCGTAGCGCTCATCGCGGCTGTACCAGTAGAGTGCGCCGAGCGTTTTCAGGTGGCCGAAGCGGTTGATGGAGTGGATGACCGGATACTCGGTGTCGGGTTTGCCGTTGGGCAGGATCTTCGGGAAGTAGTTCCAGTCGATCCTGTCGCCGAAGTCCACCTCGAAGCCGCCGCCCTCGAACTGGTGCGCGAGTATCTTCTCGCCGGCGGCGTACGCCGAGTGCGCGGTGGCTTCCCCCCGCGGCTCGGCGGGCATCTCCCAGTGATTGCGCTTCCACACCGGCTCGCGGCGGTCGAGGAAGTACTGTTTCAGCGCCACTTTCGCGGCGGGGTAGTCGCCGGCCTCGACGGCGGCCTGCACGGCTTCTAGGCCGGGCCGGTCGAGGTCCCAGGCGGCGAAGAACTCCTCGTCGGAGTCGATCGCGACCTCGGGCACGATGCGGTGGGCCATCTCGCGCACCTCAGGCGGCTGCGCGGCAAGAGCGGCGTGGGCAAGCAGCACCGGCATCAGGACCAGCATTGCGCGCATGGGCGGCACTCCAATCAGCCCGTGATCTTCGAGGCGACGCGGTACCACGTGTCATCGCAGGTGCGCTGGCAGTCGCGCAGCATTCCCTGCAGGCGCGCGCGCTGCGCCATCACGAAGGCGTCATCGTCGATGAGCTTGAGGTTCACCTCGACGTTGAGCCAGCCGCACTCGCAGGCGGCCTGGCAGAGCCGCGCGGCCACGCCCACGTCGCTGAGGAGGTTCTGGTTGCCTTTCTGGGCCAGCGGCAGGAGGTGCTTGGAGAGCTGCGCGCAGGCCTCGACGAGCCGCTGCGGCACGCCCGCGGCCTGCCGGAGCGCTGTCTGGATCGCCGCCGAGCGCGCCTGCTTCTCCTCGTCACTGCCCTTCGGCAGCCCGTAGGCTTCGCCCACCGCGCCGAAGGCGGTCACGTCCTCGTGCGTGAGTGCGAGCATCTCCTCGCAGATGCGGTCGATGGCGTCGAGGTGCGCGCGGATCTCGTCCTCGACGGCCGCGTACTTCTTCTTGCCGACGGTGAAGCTGCCGACCATCCGTGCGGAGGCGGCGGCCAGCGCGCCCACAAGCGCGGCCGCGGAGCCCCCACCGGGCGCGGGCGCGTCACCGGCAAGCCGCGCGATGTAGTCGCGGATCGCAAGGTCCGGCATCTGTTCGGGCATGATCGTCTCTCCAGTCACAAGTGGCGAGTGGCAAGTAACGGCAGACGTGTCGTTCTCCCCCTCTTCCGGAACGGAGAGGGGGCCGGGGGGAGAGGTCAGAACAAACCCACGATCTTCCCCTCCGCATCCACGTCCACATCCTCCGCAGCCGGGCGGGTCGGGAGGCCGGGCATCGTCCGGATCTCCCCGCACAGCGGATACAGGAAGCCCGCGCCCACCGATGCCCGGATGTCCTCGATCGGCACCGTGAAGCCCGTCGGACGGCCCTTCAGCGACGGATCGTGGCTCAGCGACAGGTGCGTCTTCGCCATGCAGATCGGCAGCTCGCCGAGGCCCTGGCGCTCGAAGGCGCGGATCTTGCGACTCGCCACCCTCGAGTACTTCACCCGCGAGGCCCCGTAGATCTTCTTGCAGATCGTCTTGATCTTGTCCTTGATCGGCGCGTCGAGCGGGTAGAGGTAGCGGAAGTCGCTCGGCTGCTCGCAGGCCTGCACGACCGCCTCGGCCAGCGCCGCCCCGCCCGCCCCGCCATCGGCCCAGACGGTGCTCTCGACCGCCGCGTCGGCCCCGGCGTTGAGCGCGGCCTCCTTCACCGCCGCGATCTCCGCGTCGGTGTCGGTCGGGAAGCGGTTGATCGCGACCACGATCGGCGGGCCGAACCTGCGCATGTTCTCGATGTGCGCGACGAGGTTCTCCGCCCCCGCCACGATCGCCTCGACGTTCTCGCGCTCGAACTCCTCGGTCGGCGGCTTCGTGCCGGGCCTGAATTCGAACGCGCCGCCGTGGAGCTGCAGCGCGCGCACGGTCGCGACGATCACAACGGCAGCGGGTCTGTAGCCGGCGACGCGGCACTTGATGTCCATGAACTTCTCAGCGCCACAGTCCGCGCCGAAGCCCGCCTCGGTGGTCACGTAGCCCGCGAGCTTCAGCGCCATGCGGTCGGCGAGGATCGAGTTCGCACCGATGGCGATGTTCGCGAAGGGCCCCGCGTGTACGAACGCCGGCCCGTGCTCGAGGGTCTGCACGAGGTTCGGCTTGATCGCGTGTGTCATCAGCGCGGTCATCGCGCCCGCGGCCTGCAGCTCCTCGGCGGTGATCGGCTTGCCCCCGCGCGTGAGGGCGAACTGGATCCGCCCGAGGCGCTCGCGGAGGTCCTGCAGCCCGCTGGTGAGCGCGAGGATCGCCATCACCTCGGAGGCGACGGTGATGTCGAACTGCGTCTCGCGCGGGAGGCCCCCGCCACCGAGGCCGGTGACGATGTTGCGCAGCGCGACATCGTTCATGTCCAGGCCACGGTTCCAGGAGACGCTCTGCGGGTCGATCTCCAGAGGGTTCTTGTGCCACAGGTGAGCGTCGATCATCGCCGCGAGGAGGTTGTTCGCCGCCCCGACCGCGTGGATGTCGCCGGTGAAGTGCAGGTTGATGTCCGTCATCGGCACGACCTGCGACCAGCCGCCACCGCACGCCCCGCCCTTGATGCCGAAGGTCGGCCCCATCGACGGCTCGCGCAGCGCCACGATCGCGTCCCTGCCGATCTGCCGCAGGCCCTGGGCGAGGCCGATGTTTGTGACGGTCTTGCCCTCGCCAAGCGGCGTGGGCGTGATGGCCGTGACGAGGATCAGCTTCCCGTCCGGGGCGTCGGCGAGGCGCTCCAGCAGGGACAGATCGACCTTCGCCATATGGTCGCCGTAGAGCTGCAGCTCCTCGCGGCGCACGCCCGCCTGTTCGGCGATCTCGGTGATCGGGAGCATCGCGGCCTGCCGGGCGATCTCAAGGTCGCTGAGCACGTGGCATCATCCTTTGCTCAGTCGTATGGAGCGGAGGGGCTTCAGCCGCTCCGATCATTGTTGTCGAGCGTCACACGGCAAACGGCAAACGACCGGGCGGACGCGTAGGTCCGCCCCTCCACAACGGCTTACAACGCCCCCAGCACCGCGTCGAGGTCTATCGCGCGCTTCACGAGCCGCTGGCCCGTCTCGATCTTCTCATTGTCCGAGGGTAGCATCTTCCCGACCACGTCGCTGATCTCCGAGGCCACGTCGTACGTCCCATCGCGGATCGCGATCACCGGCGCCTGACTGCGCTCGATCAGCCGCAGCACGCTGTGGTGCGGCATGATCCCGCCGGTGATGCACACGCCGATCGTCCCCGCGGTCTCCGACGACAGCTCCTCCGAGCTGATCGCGGCGAGGATCAGGTCGTCGCGATCGCCGGGGATGATCGTCAGCACGCCGGGCTTGAGCGACTGCAGCAGCCGGTGCGAGTACTGCGCGCCAATGATGCAGTCGGTGATCCGCCGGTCGAGGTACTGCTCCCCGTGGATGATCTCCGCGCCGGTCTCCGACGCGATCTGGCGCATCGTCAGCTCGCTGAGGATCGACTCGTAGGGGATCACTCCGAGCAGCCGGTCATCCTTCTGCGACAGCCACGTGGCGAGCAGGGGCTTAAGCTCGTCGATCTTCTTCGGCAGGAACTTGTTGGCGACCATGCCGATGATCCGGCAGCCCTCCTGGTCGAACATCGCGCGGTTGAGAGCGAACTCATCGACGGGCCGGCCGAGGCCGCCGCCGGTGACGATCATCGCGCCTGCGCCGAGGATCGCCGCCACCTGCGCGTTGCCCATGCCGATGATCGAGCCCACGCCCGCGTGGCCGGTGCCCTCGACGATCACGAGGTCCGCGCCCTCGGAGATGCGGTCGTAGCTGTCGAGGATGCGATCGATCAGCGGCGCGCGCGACTTGCGCTCACGCACGAACTCGGTGGTGTAGCCGCTGGGGATCGTGACCGGGTTGCAGTCGGCCGGGTTGGTGTCCAGTCCGTAGACCTGGTTGATGAGGATGACGTCCTCGTCGACCTGCGCGCCGTCCACCTCGACGGTGCGCTGGCCCACGGGCTTCATGTAGACGACGTTGAGCCCGCGGTCGCGCAGCGCGGCGACGAGGCCGAGCGAGACGAGGGTCTTGCCTGAGTGCTGACTGGTCCCGGCGATGTAGATGCCGGGGCAGCGGTCCTTGCGCGCCATAGGTGCCTCCTGCGATGCGTATGCGGGAACATCCAGCGCGGAGGTATTTCGCGGCAAGGGCGCGTGGGACCTGCGGGGGGAGGTCATTGCCGACCTCCCTACGGAACTGCACGCCGGTGTGGCTCGTTAGCACATATGACACCGATGGCACATGCGAGGGGGACCTGCGATGCGAGCACGATGGCTTCCGACACTCACGCTGGCAGTGGTAACGTTTGCAGTGCTGCCCGGATGCTCGTTCCTGACGGGCGGCATCCCGCGGAATGATCGGGTCGAGAGCCCGCGCGAGGGCGAGGACGCCCCGCAGGAGCCCTGGGCACACGACTGGCACACCGCGCCGAACCCGGCCAGAGACGAGAAGCTGCCGCGCAGAGCCGAGCAGCGCCTCGACGAGAACGGGTTCGTGGTGCTGGGCACTGTCCCCGTCTTCGATGTGACGCAGTTCCACTTCGACCACTACCCGAACTTCATCACCTCCGACGTGGTGCTCTACGTCTTCGGCACGCTCTTCCGCGGCGGGCTCGTGCAGCATGAGCGCGAGACGCTCTCCCCCATGCTCGGGAAGCTCGTGAGCGCGGGCATCGACGCCGCGCAGGGCGACCTCCACCACTACCAGGGAACTGCACTGGAGGACGCAGCGCGGGCGAACCTGCTGCTCTTCGGCGTGGCGGCGGCGCTGCTTGGCAACGAGGCCCCGCCTCCCGTCGCTGGTGAGGCCGCGCAGATTGTCGCCAAGATCGAGGCCGCCGAGGAGACTGGCTTCTACCCGGGCGAGGACTGGACGATCTACGCCGCGCGCGGGCACTACGCGGAGAACGCGGACCTCCTGGGCTACTTCCGCGCGACGAAGTGGCTCAGCCGCTACATCATGCCGCTGCAGCGCGGCGCTGAGGCCGCCGACGAGTCCGACCTGCGCCTGCGGCAGGCGGTGCTGCTGGGGCAGATGATCCGCGACGACCAGGCGTTGGGCGATGCGTTTCGGGCCTACACGGATGAACTGAATTTCCTGATCGGCGCGCCGGACAGCATCGATCCGGTCACTGTCGCCGATGCCGCCGACAAAGTGAAGCTCGTGGCAAGCAGCATGCACCCGCTTGCGCTGCCGCATGCTCTGCCCGCTCTGCGCGCGGAGTTCGCCTCCTCAGCCTACCCCGAGTCCGCGATCATGCCTGTACCGCAGCGCAGCCCCGGTGACCTGCCCGCGAAGTACTGCCAGCTCATCGGCGAGCGCTACGTCGTGGACTCCGAGATCATGCAGCGGACGTGCTTCCCTTGGGTGGGCGAGCGCTTCCTGCCGAGCGGGCTGGACGTAGCGGCGACGGCACTGGGCTCGGAGTGCGCGAAGACTCACCTGCAGCCGGAGTTCGCGGAGCATCCGGGCCTTGAGGGGCAGGTGGACGCGCTGGCCACGGAGTTCGGCGGCTTCAGCGCGGATGCTGACAGCGACGCCGCGCCGATCTATGACCAGTGGCTCGGCACGCTCGCGGAGCTTGCGACGGACGTGCCGGCCGGTGCGCCGCAGTTCATGGCCGGGGACGCGTGGCGCGACAAGCAACTCAACACCGCGCTGGCGTCGTGGGCGATGCTGCGGCACGACTACGTCCTCTACGGCAAGCAGTCGATGGCCCCGGCTTGCATCTGCGCGGCGATGGTCGAGCCGGTGCCGGAGGTGTACCGGCGCATCGGGCAGATGGCGTCGGCGCTGGACGGGCACGACTTCGAGGGCATGGCGGGGGTGGCGGAGCTGTGCCGCAACCTGCAAGAGGCGTGCGCGGTCGAGCTTGGGCAGAAGACGAGGGAGGAAGTCCGGCTCGATGAGAGCTACGACGTCTACCTGGCGCATTTCGGCCACTGGCTGCTGAAGTACTTCACGCCGCATGTCGGCGTGCACGATCCGACGACCGTGGTCGACGTCGCGAGCACGAAGCAGGGCGATCAGGCCGGCGTGCTGGAAGTCGCTACGGGGCCACTCTACCCGATCTACGCGAAGGGAGCTGGCTGGGACGGTCAGCGCCCCGAATTCGACCGTTTCGTCGGCCTGGCGATGAGCTACCACGAGTGGCAGGCCTGGAGCGGCGAGAACGCCAAGCGGATGACAGATGAGCAGTGGCGTAAGACGATCCGGGCCGGCGATCACCGTGACCGCCGGCCCGAGTGGACGGAGAGCTTCATGGCGCGGTGAGGCTCACGCGTCGGCCAGCCCCGCGAGCAGTTCGCGCAGGTACTGCGCGCTATCGCGAGTGCCGCGGACGATGTCGGACGGCTCCTCGTACTCGATCGCCCAGTAGCCGTCGTAGCCGCTCACGAGCAACTCCTCGACGATCGGCGCCCAGTCGATCACGCCCTCGCCGACCGCGCAGTACTCCGGCTTATCGTCCTCGTAGCGCACATCCTTCCAGTGCGAGTAGTTCACGAGGTCGGCGGTCACTATCAGCGCGGAAAGCGCGTCCTCGCCCGCGTGGCGGAAGTTCGCCGGGTCGTAGTTCAGCCCCAGTGACATGCCACCGATCCCCATGGGCATCTCGTCGGTGGTGTCGATGAGCAGCCGCAGGCACTGCGCGCCCGTGGCCGTGACGCCACCGTGGTTCTCCACCGCGACCATCACGTCGCGCTCGGCCCCATACTTCCCGACCTCTACCAGAGCGCCGGAGATGCGCTCGAAGGTCGCGTCGGTGTATGCCGCCGCGCTCACCCAGCCTGCGAAGATGCGCAGTACGTCCGCGCCGAGGGCCTCGCACATGTCAATCTGCGCGTTGACTTTCGCGATCTCCGCGGCGACGTCATCGGCGGCGAAGTTGTTGCTGCCCGCGAGCGCGACGATCGTCACGCCCGCGTCATCGGCCGCCTGCAGCGCGCGGTCGAGGTCGGCGGGCGCCGCGTCGAACTGCAGATGCCCCGGCGAGTTTGGTCCGAGGTTCACCTCGACGTAGTCGATGCCCATCCCCTTCGCAGCCTCGAAGTACTCCGGCAACTCCATCTTCCGAAAGCCCCATGCGGCACAGGCGAGCTTGACATCGGACATGGTCGATCGCTCCCTTAGCTGACAGCGAATGACCCACGGGCGAGGCGCCCGTGGCACGGGTAAGTGTTGATTGTCGAGAGCCGTTCAGCGCCAGTCCAGCGCCAGTGTGACGACCTCGCCGGGCTCGCCGTGGACGCGCTCGTAGGCCTCGGTGGCCTGCTGGGCTGGCATGATGTCGGTGAGCAGGTGCTCGACCTGCAGCCTGCCCTGCGCCATGAGGTCCAGCACCGCCGCGACCATCTCCGGCCGCTCGCCGCAGGTGGCCGAGAGCGTGAGCTGGCGACCGAAGAGCGTCTCGGGAATGAAGAGGCTGATCGGCTCGAGGTACATGCCCTGCGCGTGGATGCGGCAGTAGGCCGGGGCGTTGTGCAGGACCGAGTCGAGCAGGGTCGGCTCGCCGGTGACCTCGATGATCGCCTGCGGCTCGTTGTCGTCGCACAGTTCGCGCAGCGCGGGCCACATGTCGGTCTCGGAGGTGTTGATGGTGCCCGCGGCGCCCCACTGCTTCGCCACGTCGAGGCGGTTCTGGCACAGGTCGGCGACGATCACGCGCGCGCCGCGCACGTGGCAGAGCTGTGCGGCCATCGAGCCGATGACGCCCTGGCCGATGACGAAGAC
>JALGSW010000156.1 GCA_029821635.1 Candidatus Zipacnadia bacterium | reverse complement strand
GCAACAGCAACGACTATCAACGACCAACGGCTCACGACTAACGCCCACCGCACCCAACACTACCGGACATTTCTACTTTGCTCAGAACAGGACATTTCTACTTTGCCTTTACACGGAAGCGACGGCGGCAACGACAGCGAACGACGGCTGGCGGCTAGAACAGCGTGAAGCCCTTCGTGATCTGCTCGAAGTCCGGCGCCGCTTCCACACGTAACTGCTTGCTCGTGGTCAGGCTGAGCACCCACAACACGCCATCGCGCAGGAGAAACAGCGTCCGACAGTGAACGCCTGCGCGCGAGGTCGTCGTCTCCGTGCGCCAGATCCCCCGGCTCGGCACGCCCAGTAGCACGGGCGCGGTCTGAAGCTGCTCCTGGAAGCTACCCTCCCAGTACAGCTCCACCAGCTTCTCCAGCGGCACCTGCTCGGGGGCCCACACCGCCCGCAGATGCGCCAGGAACGGTCGGGAGCGGTGCTGCATCTCCAGAGCGGACAGATCGGCCGTCGGCGTGAACTGCCAGATCGTCGGCAGCTCCATCCGCACGCCCAGCGCCGTGTCAACGTAGGCGCACTCCGAGAGCGTCCCGCCAAGCACCGGGCCCGGCAGCGGCTGGGGTGCTTCGCGCATCGCCAAGCGGAACGCCTCCCGGACGATGTCCGTCATCAGGTCCTGGTGCTCCGCCACTACGTTCTGGCGCAGGTCACGCATCAGCAGCTCGCACTCCAGCGCCTCCGCCTGCGAGTCCATCCCCAGCCCGCGGTAGGCCCGGGGCAGCGCGAGCAGCGCGGGCATGCTCACCGGATCGTTCGACAGCGCCTCCTCCAGCCGCGCCAGTGCCTCACCCCACAGCTCCTTGTCCAGCAGGATCTCGCCCGCGCGCGTCCACGCCGACGCGGCTCCGGCCGCGTCGCCCCGCCGCTCCAGCGTCTCCGCCAGCCGCACCTGATACGACGCGTTCATCGGGTCCAGCTCCGCCGCCTGGCCGAGCAGTCGGATTGCGTCGTCCAGCCTGCCCGCCGCCAGTGGCATCTGCGCCATCATGTACGCCTCATGCGCCTTGGCGGTGCGGTAGCCGTCAATCTCCGCCCGCTTCTCGATGCGCTCACACTGGCAGGTCCTCGTCGCGCAGTCGGCATCAGTGTAGACCGCCAGCAGGTTCACCAGCGTCCGCCCGGGCCTCACAACCATCGATCCGCGGTAGTAGAGCCCCGTCGAGCTGCCGCCGTCGAGGTTGATCGCGTCGGTGCAGCCCAGCGCGAGCATGACCTTCGCGAACTCCCACAGGCTCACGTTCTCACGCGTGGCGACCATCAACAGCTTGTTGTTCGCGGTCAGCCCCACGCCCGTGCGGCTCGCTCGGCCCAGCACATGCGGGTCGCGGAACTGCTCGTGCGCGGGCGCCAGCGCCACCTTCCCGCCCTCCACCAGCATCGGCCCGGCGGCCATCACCGTCTCGAACGGTCCCCAGTCCTGCCGCCGCCCGTAGGGGATGCGGCGGAAGCTCGCCTGGTTGTCGGGCGTGATCGCCAGCGCCGAGCCCATGCCGCCGAAGTGCACCAGCCGACCGTCGATCATGATGTCGCCGATCGGGAGAAGGGACGTCTTGGAGAAGAACGTGCCGGTGATCGCCGCCACGGGGCGCTCGCGAGCACAGATCGTGCTCATCGGCTCGGCGCCACCGGGGAAGCGCAGCGAAAGGATGGGGGTGACCTTGACGGTCGGGCTGCCGAGGTTGATCTGCACCACGTGGCAGCCGAAGCCGTTGACGAACTGGACGCGGTAGCCGACGGAGTCGGCCTGCGCGGGTATGGCGAGAAGAAGCGCGACGATCAGTGCGAGGGCCGCCCCCAGTGTCGAGAGGTCGCGGCGACGAGCAGTCTGCAGCACCTGGCGCCTCCTTCGAGTTCGGTGGATGATTGCGCCCATACCAAGGGACGACGTCCTGTGCTGTCAGGTTTGCCCCACGGACGCGTATTTCACTCCTCGGATGGCATCCCCCTCCATGCGAGGTCGGCCATCTGCTCCGCGAGCTGCTCCGCTCCCCGCACGCCGTCCAGGCCGACCTCCACGCCGAGGCACGCGGCCCCCGCGGCTCGCTCCCCGAGTGCCTGTGCCACGGTCTCCGGCTGCAGGAACGTCCAGTCGGTGAGCACGTAGCGCACCCCGGCGTCGTGCCAGGACTCGAGGTACTCGCCATCCATGCCGCCCGGCCGAGCGGGCAGGACCGCGACGACCTCCCGTGGCCAGCCATCCGGCGTCACCAGCACCACGCTGGAGATGTTGAACTCGACGACGCTATGCAGCGGAGTGGTCACCGCGCGGCTCGCCGGCACGACCACCGTCACCTCGCCCGCATGCTCGCGCGCGAACGCCGCCACCTGCGCCAGCGGCGGCTCGTCCCAGTGGTGCGGGCGGACGGCGCCATCCTCGGCGGCAGGCGTGCTTGGCGGCGAGACGAGCACGTAGCGCGCCCCCAGCCGCTCGACGGCATCGCGCATCGCGGCCCCCACACCATCGGTCTGACCCGCGCTGACCCTGATCACCGGCTCTACCCCGACCGAACGCAGTTCATCGATGATCGCCGGGCCGACCTCGTCCTCGTAGTCCACCAACGCCATGTTCAGCTTCAGTCGCGCCAGTGTCCGGGCTGCGTTCGCTGGGTCGCTGAAGTCGGCCGCGGACGCAATCCGCCACGGCAGCGCAGGCTTGTCCTGCACGTCCACCGCGAGGATGCGCGCACCGCCGCCGGGCTCGGCACGGAGCAGGTCGATCAGCGTCATGACCGCGTGGAACGCGCCCTCCTCGGCGGGCGCGGTGATCGTCACGCCGGTCTCGCAGACCTTCAGGCGGTACGACTCGCGCTCCGGCCAGCCGGTCGCCTCCGGCTGGCTGACAGATACGGAAACGCCCGCACCGATGCTGGTGGTGCGGGCGCCGGTCACGTCCTCGAGCGTCTCCTGCAGCATCTGCGCGGCCTGCGGCAGGAGGCGTGGCTCAAAATCCGCATCAACCCGCAAGCCCTGGCCCTGCGCCAGGACCAGGTCCGCACCCGCGTAGTCCGGTGGCCGCGCGTCACACGCCTGGACCGGCTTCGCGATGGCCACGCTGTCGATCAGCGCCTCCGAGCCCTTCTCACCGACGACGCGCAGCATCAACTCGGCCGAGCCGCCGGGGCCGCTGTCGAAGCCCTCGGCCAGCACGCCGCGCTCGATGCCATCGACGACCACCTCGGCGAGCACCACGCCGTCGGCAACGCGTGTGAGCGTCGCGACCACGGCCGCCTCAGTGCTCGTGTGACAGGTCGCCAGCACGCGCAGGCTCAGCGCCCGATGCGCGGGCAGATTGACGACCTGCATCACGCCGCCATCTCCGCCGTCGCGCAGGCCGAGGAAGAGCGAGTGCTCGCCCGCCTCACGCTGCACGCGGTGCAGCCTGAAGGCACCGGGCAGTGGCCGCCACCCGGCTGCCCACGCCATCCCGCCCTGCTCGAACTCCCCGTTCATGACGATCTCGAGCCCGCGCTGGGGCGCCTGCGGCCCTACGAACACCTCGGCGCCCGCCACGCAGCTCGCGACCGCCAGCACCACTGCCGCGATCGTGATTCGTCTGAGCATGGCCCCACCAACCTCCCGCTTTCCTGTCGCGCGCATATCAGTAGTACGCGGCCTCCGCGCCCTGCCAGCCCTCGGCGCTGATGACCTTCCAGCGACCCTTCTCGCGGGCGAGCCGGCCGGTGACCGTCATGTGGATCATCTCGCCGCCGCTCACCGAGTAGTCGACCTCGGCCGCGAAAGTCGCCTCATCGCCGGTGACCTCCACGTCCGGCACCTGCACCGAGAGGTTCACCCCGCGCCGATCGCGCGCCCCGGCGGTGACGAGGCGTTGGACCATGAGGCGGGTGAGACCGTGCGAGTCGTTGTAGTCCTGGGAGATGTGCTCCATCACGCCGGAGACGCGGCTCTGCTCGACGGCCCTCTCCACATCCACAATCATGCGCAGGATCTGCTCACGATCGCTGCCCTGCCGCGGCGGGCCGTAGAAGGCGAAGTAGTACACGGCGCCGCCGATGATGGCGATGACGACTGCGGCGATGACTGCGCGTCGGCCCATGGTGCGTTCCCTCCTCAAGCGTCATCGAAGGGTTCCCCGCACGCGGCGGAGGTTCCTGCCGGTCTGCACGGGCGAGACGCCCGTGCCACGGTGAAGCCGTACCCTCTGTCAGCCGTTGCCGTATCCTGTGCCTTTGCCTTACCCATCCTGCCGGCGCGCAGCGCCGAATCCTGTTACGGTCGTCGCCGTCACCGTCACCGTTCGGACCGCAGGAACGCCACCCAGTTGGCTATCCCCTTCGCCAGACCGGCCTCGTCCCGACCGTAGATCAGCAGGCGCGCCGGCTCGATGCCCTCCGCGGGCTCCAGGTGGATGATGTACTCGCCAGCGCCCGGGTAGCTGTCCCACAGGTGCAGGTCGGCGTCCTCGTAGCCCGAGGCGTCGGCCACACGCAGATCGACCGCGAACTCCCCCGTCCACGCCCGGCCCGTCCGCGGCTGCAGCCCGAAGCGCGCTCCCAGCAGGTTCTGGAGCAGGCCCACCGAGTTCGCGTCGCCGCTGGTGATGCGCACCAGCACCTCGCCATTCTCCGCGAGCGTGTTCTCTCCGTAGTAGAGCGACGGCCCGAGCTGCGTCACGTGCTTGCGCAGGTCAACCAGCAGCGCCAGCACGATCCCGCGCGCCTGCTCGGCTTTGGGGACGCTGAACTGCTCGAGGTCGATCCGCTCGACCCAGTGCAGCCGCTCGCGGCTGGAGGTCAGCGAGATCAGGCCCTCATCGCCGACCGCGCTTGCGAGACGCGCGCGCGCATCGGCGACCACCGCCTGCAGCCGCGCGTTGTCCTCCGAGGCGGCGTCGAGGCGCTCAATCCAGCGCCGCGCGAGCGCGACCCACTGCGCGTCGGCCATGCCGTCCCGCATGGCCTCCCACGCGGGCGAACTCGACGGCCCCTGCTCGGACGGGAAGATCACCGCGTCGGTCATCGACCAGCGGTAGTAGACGTGTACGTGGTAGCCGTCGAGCCCCGCGGCGGCGGCGAACCAGCCGGGCCGGCGGTTCCTCAGGTAGCTGTACCACGTCGAGCCCCAGCCCTGGTACATCCAGACTTCGTCGGTGGGCTCGAGCGTCCCGTCGGCCAGCCGCGCCTGCACGTCCTCGCGCGCCGAGAAGCCGCCCTGGAAGAGGTCGAACGTGGGGTTGAGGATCGCCATCTGATTCGGGTTCGCCAGCACGTTGTGGAAGGTCGAGTAGGGCCGCCAGCCGTGCTCGTCGAGCCACTGGACCTCCTCCACCATGCTCGGGAACTTGTCGGCGGGTTGCTCGTCCATGTGCTTGCACCAGATGTCCGAGGCGGGGTAGCCGCGGTCGCGCAGGTAGCGCGCGGCCTCGGTCATCACCACGCCTGGCACGTGCGCGGGCGGCAGGCCGCCGGTGCTGTTGGTCGAGAAGCGGGCGAGGCCGTTGCGGATCGCAGCGTCGAAGACCGGGTTGAGGTAGGACAGGTCCATCCGCGGGCGCTCATCCTCGCCGGGCTTGGACGCCGTCCACTCCGCCAGCGTCCGGCCATCCTCCAGCAGCACCTGATCGGGCTGCCGCGGGCGGCTGAACCAGCCCCAGAAGCCCTGATCGAAGTCCACGAGGTGCGAGCCGAGGTCGCGCGCGTAGCGCTCCACGACCTGCTCGTTCCACCGCCCCGCCGCCGCGTCCCAGCAACCCGGCAGGCCCATGAGCTGGTGCTCGGCCTCCTGGCTGACGAGGTTCGGCCGCGGCAGCACCACAGGGCGGACCTTCAGCCGAAGCTCGATGCGGGCCCTGCCGCTGCCATGCGAGCGGACTGCCAGCTCCGCGTCGAACTCCCCGGGGGCGGCGACGGTGGTCGCGACGCGCACCCACACCTCCGCCTCCTCGCCCTCGGCGAGGTCCATGCTCCGCCACGGGATAAGCTTGCGCCCGGTCAGGTCGGACTTCCCAGCCGACTCGTTGCTGACATCCACCTCCTCGACGCCGAAGACCTGGATCTGCTGCACCGGGAAGATGTCGGAGGCCACCGTGACCTGCAGGTTCTCCACGTCCCGCAGCGCGCGGATGCGTATCCCGAAGGTCTTCGCTTCGCCAAGGCCCATCTCCATCGCGTAGCGCCGCAGCGGCTGCCCGTGCTCGCCCTCCGCGGCGAACTCGTCGAGGTAGGCGACGAAGCCCCGCCGCAGGTCCGCACCGCCGGGCTGCACGATGTCCGTCTCCTCAACGCGCTCCCAGCCGGGAACCGGCTCAAGCTGCGCCACCGCCGGGAAGCGCACGTCGCGCGCCAGCTCACCGCTCGGTTCGCCGACGACGATCGCGCGCTCCCACTCCGCAAGTGCTTCGCCGCCCCGCGTGATACGCTGACGCACCGCCCAGGTGCCCTCCGCGGGCTGCCACGGCACGGTCACGTGGCCGGTCTGCGCGAGGCCGATCGCGGGCAGGGCGACGGTCGCGAGCGCCTCGGCGCCCTCGCCCGGCAGATGCGTTACGGTCGTCTCCAGTGACGCGCCCTCCAGCGCCTCCCGCGCGGCGAAGACGGACGTCACGAGGCCCTCGTCCGCGCGCTCGGTCGCCGTCACGAAGGAGCCATCGGCGTGCGTGACCGCCGTCAGGTCCGGCGCGATGTGCAGCGAGAGCGTCGCCGAGCCCTGGGTGCCCGCGGGCAGCGCCTGGAAGACCCACTCGAAGGTCGGGTAGTCGATGCCGCCCTTCCAGTAGTAGAACCAGCGGTACAGGTCGTTGGAGAGCGCGGCGGCGATGGCGCGACGCTTCGTGGTGCTCACGAACGCGCTCCACGGCCCCACGCCCTGCTTGAACTTGCCCCTCAACTCCGGGTAGCGCCAGCTTCCAGTGCGGGCCACGATCTCTCGCACGCCCGCGCTGGTGGGGATGCAGTAGAGGTCATCCTCGCTGACCGGGCCGCCGGAGGGCACGAAGAAGTTCTTCACCATCGCCTCGTAGTCGCCGAAGACGACCTGGGAGAGGTTCGCGAAGGTGTACGCGACGGTCACGGTGGACGCGCCGTCGGGGAGCGTGATGGCCTTCACGATGCCCGCGTCCTCGTCCTGATAGGAGAGGAGGACGGTGTCTGGCCGGTCGATGGGAAGCTCGGCGGCGTACTGCGTGAACGTGTTGCGGCGGTCATCGAGAGCGCCGCCGAGGCCACCGTAGACCGCGTCGGTGCTGAGCTGCCAGTAGACGAGGTCGTCGCCGGTGGCGCGGTCGATGATATGCCCGATGCGCCCGCCGAGGTCGGGGAAGATGACGAGCCGCAGGTGCTCGTTCTCCAGCGTGATGACGCGCTCGGTGCCCTCAGTGCCCTCGATGCGGGTCACTTCGGCGAACGCGGGGGCGATGGCGAGCGCGGCGCAGATGATAGCGATGGCGCGGGTCATGGGCGTGGCCTCCGGGAAGCGGGCGTGCTCAGCTCACGCGACCCCTTCCCGCCGCGGTTGCCGGGGACCTGCCGGAGGGGCTGCACGGGCGAGACGCCCGTGCCACGGGAAGGCCGTCATCGCCGCGGTGAGAGCTGCCGCAAACCCGTGCGACGGGCGCCCCGCCCGTCGGCCGTTGCCGTCAGCCGTGGTCGTTGTGGCCCCGGCGCCCCGCCGGGGAAGCCGTCGGCAGAGCAACGACTAAGCGGCGCACGGACGCGACGCCTGTGCCACGGTAAGCCCGGAGGTCCCGTTCCACCACCGGCGAACATCTTGTTGCGAACTGCCGCAACGTCGGCTGACAGGGGGCGGTTGCCGTGACACAGGATACGGGCAGCGATTACGTCGGGCGGATGCGCGCCCAGGGCTTCACAGAAGCGGAGATCCGCGAGGCGCTGCAGGCCTCGGGCTGGACGATCGAGCAGATCGAGGGGGCGATGGCCGCCGAGCAGGCCGCTCCTCCGCCGCCGGCGGCGCCGATCGCGCCAGACAGCCGCGTCGAGCGGCCGCCGATCCGCACGAAGTCGCGTGAGGGCACGGGCGTGTGGGTGATCGTGCTGATCGGCTGCCTCGGGCTGCTCCTGGCCGTGGGCGCGGTGCTGGCGGCGATCATGTTCCCAGTCTTCGCCCGAGCGCGGGAGAAGGCGCAGCAGACGAGCTGCCTCTCGAACCTCAAGCAGATCGGCCTCGGCCAACTGATGTACGCGCAGGACTGGGACGAGCATATCGTGGCCGCACCGGTGTGGCCCGAGAGGCTCGATCCCTACACGAAGAACTCCCAGATCTACCTCTGCCCCTCCGACGACCGCACCGGCCCGCCGACGTTCCAGGGCAACCCGGTCAGCTACACGATGAGTGGCGCATGCGGCGGCGTGGACCTCAACCTCATCACCTCGCCCGCGGGCGTGCCACTGACCTACGACGGCACGCAGATATTCGGGGGCGTGGGCGACGTGGACTTCCGCCACAACATGGGGGCGAACGTCAACTACGTGGATGGGCACGCGAAGTGGGTCAGCGACAGCGCGTGGAACTCGAGCTGGCAGATGCCACTGGGCGGCGCGACGCCCACGCCAGGCGTCACGACACCTCCCCCGCCAACGACTGCCCCATCCCAGGCCATCCCGATGACGGGCGCGGACGCGTCGGAGAGGGCTCGGGCCAGCGCCTGCCAGAGCAACCTCAAGCAGATGGCGCTCGCGACGCTGATGTACGCGCAGGACTACGACGAGGTGACCGTGCCGGTCGCGAAGTGGCCCGAGGCGACCTATCCGTACATCAAGAACGATCAGATCTACCTCTGCCCCTCGGACACGAGCCCCCATACGAGCCAGATGAACGGGATGGCGATCAGCTACACGATGACAGACGGGATCGGTGAGCGCAGCATGGGCACGTTCCCGAGCCCGGCCGAGCAGGTCATGCTCTTCGACGGCAGCGCGCTCCACGGCGGCCAAAACAGCGGCGTATTCCGCCACGAGCGTGCGCTGGGTGTCGCCTACATAGACGGCCATGCGAAGCTGCTCCCCGAGGCCGACTGGCACGCGTGGTGGCAACGGCAGCCCGGCGCGACGCCGTAAAGCAGCAGGGGGCGCCCCCGTGCGCCCCCTCGTCTGCTCCCCTGCCACACAACTCCCCGTGACAAGTGGCGACATGTGAACCGAGACACTCTTATACGCGCCTTACATTGTGAAGCGCGACACAAACTGCGCGCTCAATTGTCCAAGGGTTCCGGATGTGCACGTCGTACATTGAGACTGGACGCACGAAGTTCGGAAGGGAAGTTCCGCACTTTCGCCTCAGATGGGCCCAGGTGGGCTCTTTGATCTCTTTTCCCGAGGTCTTGCATTCTGTGTGCGAGTGTGTATAATGGCTTCGCCTGTGAAATAGATCACAAGCCCGGACCGACGAAGGCGACCATGCCTGACATCACGCTGACCATCAATGGCTTCGATGTGACGGTCCCCGACGGCTCCACAATCATGGAGGCCGCGGATGCGGTGAGCATCCACATCCCGCGCCTGTGCTACCACCCGAAGCTCTCCATCCAGGGCGCCTGCCGCGTCTGCGTGGTCGAGGTTGAGGGCAGCAATAAGCTCGTGGCCTCGTGCTGCTACCCCGCGGCGGACGGCATGCGCGTGCGCACCAACACGCCCGAGATCCTGCGCCTGCGCCGCGACATCGTCGAGTTGCTCATCGATAACCACCCCGAGGACTGCAACACCTGCGAGCGCGACGGCAACTGCGAGCTGCAGCGCCTCGCCCGCGACATGGGCATCCGCGAGCGGCTCTTTGCCGGCGAGCGCAAGCGCTACGAGAAGGACCTCTCCAGCCCCGCGCTCATCCGCGACCCTGAGAAATGCGTGCTGTGCGGCCGCTGCGTGCGAATCTGCGGTGAGGTGCAGGAGGTCGCGTGCCTGAGCCAGGTGCACCGGGGCTTCGCGACGGTGGTCATGCCCGCGCACGACGCGCCGTTCGCCGAGACCGTCTGCATCGGCTGCGGGCAGTGCGCGAAGGTCTGCCCCACTGCGGCGTTCGTGGAGAAGGACGGGACCCGCGACTTCCTCCGGGCGCTGGAGGACCCGGAGATGATCGTGGTCGCGCAGACCGCCCCGGCGGTGCGCGCGGCGATCGGCGAGGAGTTCGGCTTTGAGCCCGGCGTGGCGTGGGAGGGCAAGATGTTCGCGGCCCAGCGGAGGCTGGGCGTGGACGTGGTCTTCGACACGCAGTTCGCGGCGGACCTGACGATCATGGAGGAGGCGGCGGAGTTCGTGCACCGCTTCACGAACGGCGGCCCGCTGCCCAATATCACCTCCTGCTGCCCCGGCTGGATCAAGTACGCGGAGCACTTCCACCCCGAGCTGCTCCCGTACCTGTCCACGGCCAAGTCCCCAATGTCGATGCAGGGCGCGGTGGTGAAGAGCTACTGGGCGGAGAAGATGGGCATCGACCCCGCGCGCATCTACTCCGTCGCCATCATGCCCTGCACCGCGAAGAAGTTCGAGGCCGAGCGCGAGGAGCTGAGCCTCGACGGCCTGCGCACGGTGGACTGTGTGCTGACCACGCGGGAGTTCGCGTGGGTCATGAAGCACATGGGGATCGACTTCGCCACGCTGCCCGAGGAGGAGCCGGACTCGCCGCTTGGCGAGTCCACGGGCGCGGCGGCGATCTTCGGCGCCACCGGCGGAGTGACCGAGGCCGCGCTGCGCACCGCCTACTTCATGGTCTTCGGCGAGGACTTGCCCGCAGACGCGATCGAGTTCCGCCAGGTACGCGGGCTCGAGGGCCTGCGCTTCGCGGACGTGCCGTTCGGCGAGGCGACGGTGCGGATCGCGCTCGCGCACGGGCTCGGCGCAGCCAACGAGATCTTCGACCAACTTGAGCGCGGTGAGGTGGAGCTGGACTTCGTCGAGGTGATGGCCTGCCCCGGCGGCTGCATCGGCGGCGGCGGCCAGCCCTACGAGAAGAAGGGCGAGATGCCGCTGGATGAGGAGAAGCTGCGGCTGCGGGCGCAGGCGCTGTATGGCCTCGACGACGAGCGCACACTGCGCTGCTCGCATCAGAACCCGGACATCACCCGCATCTACGAGGAATACTTCGGCGAGCCCAACAGCCACCGGGCGCATGAGCTCTTGCACACGTACTACTTCCCGAGGATG
>JALGSW010000155.1 GCA_029821635.1 Candidatus Zipacnadia bacterium | reverse complement strand
CGAGGAGCCGACCGAGGCCGCGATCGCGGTGGACTGGGCGGCGCTTGGCTGCGCGGCGCCCGCGACCGTGACGCGCCTCCCCGCGGGCCGGGCGGTCACGCTCACCGGCAGGCGCATCGTGGACATCATCGGCGCCGGCGAGACCTGCGCGTACGAGCTGATCGCGCCGTAGGGCCGTACACATTCGCCCGCCATCGTCGTTGCAGTATCCTGTTCCGCGCGCAGCGCGGATCCTGTCCGGCGAAGCCGAAAATCCTGTTTCAGTTGCCGTACGTTTGCGCGCTCAGTCCGCGCCGGTGGGCAGGTCCGCGCTCTGCCAGAACGCCGACCCGCGCGTGATCTCCGCCGCGCGGAAGAGGCTCTCGGGCGTGCCCGCGTCGGACCAGTCGCACTCCAGTACGTCCGCGGTCAGCTCCCCCACCTCGCGGTAAGCGTTGTTCACATCGGTGATCTCAAGCTGCCCGCGCGCCGAGGGCGTGAGCGTGGGCAGGATCTCCCACAGGCGCTCGTCGTACATGTAGACGCCGACCACCGCGAGATCGCTCTTCGGCTGCTCGGGCTTCTCCTCGATCGACAGCACACGCCCGCTCTCGTCGATGTCCGCCACGCCGAAACGCTCCGGGTCGTGCACGCTTCTGAGGAGTATCCTCGCGCCGGAGGGCTGCTGATGGTAGCCGGCGACGTGCTCGCGGATCGAGCCGCCGAGGATGTTATCGCCGAGCATGACTAGCACGCGCTCGTCGCCGACGAAGCTGCGCGCGAGCCGCAGGGCGTCGGCGATCCCGCCCGCGCCACGCTGGTAGACGAAGCTGAGGTGCTCCAGGCCGAACTCGGAGCCGTCGTGGAGCAACTCCATGAAGTCGCCGGGCGCGTTGCCGCCGGTGACGACCATGATGTCGCGGATGCCCGCCTCCATGAGGCCGTAGAGCGGGTAGTAGACCATCGGGAAGCGCCCGACGGGCAGCAGGTGTTTGTTGGTGACGCGGGTCATGGGCAGCAGCCGCGTCCCGAGCCCACCGACCAGGATGACGCCCTTCATTGAGATCCCTCCGATGCATCCGCAGTGCCGATGCTCGCCGCCGTTACTTGCCACTTGCCCCTCGCCACCTGCTACTTGCTACTCCCCGATCATCCCCACGAAGTACTCCTGCACGCGCCGGTCGTCGGTCAGTTCCGGATGGAACGCGCTCGCGAGCAGGTTGCCCTGCCGGCACAGCACGATCTTCCCCTCGAACTCCGCCAGCACCTCGACGCCGCACGCCTCGCAGACCTCGCGCACGTAGGGCGCCCGGATGAAGATCGCCCGCACGGGCTCGTCGATGCCCTTCACGGGCAGATCGACCTCGAAGCTGTCCACCTGGCGGCCGAAGGCGTTGCGCTCGACGGTGATGTCCATCACGCCCAGCCGCCACTGCTCGCTCTCGACGATGTTCTTCGCAAGCACGATCATACCCGCACAGGTGCCCCAGACGGGCTTGCCCGCCTCGACCATCTCACGCACGGGCTTGTCCAGCTCGAAGCGCTCCATGAGCTTGCCGATCGTGGTGCTCTCGCCCCCCGGGATCACGAGCGCGTCGCAGGCTTCGATCTGCTCCTGCGTCTTCACAGGCCGGGCCTCGACGCCCTCGACCTCATTCAGCGCATCAATGTGCTCCTTGAAATCTCCCTGCACGGCCAGTACGCCAACGGTCTTCGGCATCGGTCAGCATCTCCGTATCTGCGGCATGGGGTGAACGAGGGGCATTGTACGAGGGCCGCCGGTGAAGGTCAAGGATGCGGCATGGGAACGGTGAAGAGTGAACAGCGGACAGGGAACGGCGGGTGAGGCGACGGGAGCGCAGCAGATGCTCATCGGCCTTCTGCCAGCAACTCCACGACGCCCCACAGGTCCTCGCAGCGATGCCGCGCCTCACCCTCGCGGCGCACGAGGATCGCCGGGATGCCGACCGCTTCCGCGCCCTGCACGTCAGCCACCGCGTTGTCGCCAACCATCCACACCTCATCCGGATCACCCGCCGCGCGCAGGCCGACCGCTCGCAGAGCGGCCGCGAACGCCTCCGGATGCGGCTTCTCATAGCCGATCAGCGCCGAGGAGATCACGTCATCGAAGAGCGGCAGCAGCCCCAGCTCGCGCACGAGGTTCGGCAACTCCGGCACATGGTTCGACAGGATCACATGCCGCCAGCCGGCCGCGCGCAGGGCTTCCAGCGCGGGCACGGTGTCATCGTAGAGGCGGAAGGAGGTAGCATCCGTGTAGATGATCCGCGTGGTCCGCGCGAGCGTCTCCGCAAGCTCGGCCTCGTAGCCGAGGTCGCGGAAGACCCAGGCGAGGTGGTCGCAGAGCTGCCTCCACCAGCGTTCCGGGCGGTTCAGGTGCGTGTGCGCGGTCTCCGGGTAGTGCCACGGGAAGCCGTGCACGATGCGCGGGTGGATGTCGTCGCGGCAGAGGCCGTGGCCGGGGCAGTGCTGATCCAGCGCCTGGAGCAGCGCGCCACTCCAGACGCCCTCGCGCCGGGCGAGGGTGCCGTCGAAGTCCCAGAGGATCGTTCGCTTCATCGAAGCTACCCGTACGCGCGCAGTTCGAACACGCGCGCCTGCTCCGAGCCGTTCGTGGCCTCGCAGATCAGGCGCAGGCGGCGGGCGGTGAGGCACTCGAAGGAATGCACGCGCCGGCGCTGGTAGTTGCCGCGCACGCGCGCAACCTCCACCCAGCGATCCCCGCACTCGACGGCCACCGTGTAGTCGCGCACGGTCTCGGGCTGCGGCCCGTGCGTGATCTTCTTGTTGAAGCCCTCCGAGTGCGTGAGCGTCAGCGGGCGCTCGAAGCCCGTGTCGAAGATCACCTGCACCTCGTGCAGCTCGCGCGGCTCCTCCCACGCCAGCTCGATGTGCTGAGGCAGCTCCGCGCCCGGCGCCGAGCGCCACTGATGGTCGTCGCCATGCCGGTGGCGCGTCACGCCTGAGAGCACCTTGCCCGGTTCGGCGTCCGCTTCCTGGCTGGAGGCGGCGACGGTTGCAGAGCGCGCGACGTCATCGGGGTCGCCGTTGGGCAGCCCGGGGATGAAGTGATCCTCGCGCAGCAGCTCCTGCTGGATCAAGGCGATGTCGTCGGCGGTGAGGTCGCGCGGGAGGCACAGGTAGTCCGCGCAGCGTGCGGCCGCGACGCCCGCCGCCTGGCCCATCGCCGCGCCGGTGCCCGCCACGCGCGTCGAGCCCATCGCCATGTGCGTGCAGCTCGCGCAACGCCCGGCCATCAACAGGTTCGGCACGTTCCGCGAGTAGAGGCTGCGCAGCGGGATCGAGTAGACATCCTCGGACAAACGGTGCCACGACGGCCGCTCGGGCGAGTAGATGCCCTTCGGCGGGTGGGTGTCGATCGACCAGCCGCCATGCGCAACGCGGTCGTCGAAGAGGGTCTGCTCGAGAATATCATTCTCAGTCAGGATCACCGGGCCCATCAGCCGGCGCGACTCGCGCTTGGCCGGCAGCACGCCGAACCAGCGCAGCGCCCAGCTTTCGGCGCCGTAGTCACCGTGGTTCTTGATGTGGTCCCAGACCCCGAACAGGCACGCCAGCAGCTCCTGGCGGATCTGGTCCTGGTCCTTGATCATGTCCAGCTCGCCGCCCCACTCGACCCACCAGAAGCCGTGGCGCAGCTCGCCGGGCTTGCGGAAGGGCAGGTCCTCGTCGGACTCGAACTTGCGCGCCCAGCTCGGCGGCGTGAAGGGCGCGGGCGCGCCGGTGTCCTCGGCGATCCACATCAGCGAACAGCCCATCGTCTTGTTGTCCGGGCCCTCGGCGTCCGGCTCGCCGAACTCGTCGGGGCCCTCGCGACCGATGCGGAAGTCCGCACCCGCCTCGGCGCCGAGGGTGCCGTCGCCGGTGCAGTCGATGAACAGGTCCGCGTCGATCACCAGCTCCTCCTCGGTCCACGGGCGGCAGCAGGTGATCGCGCCGATGGTGTTGCCGGAGGTCATCGCCGCGGAAGTCACGGAGGTGTTGAGCAGCAGGCGCACGCTCTCCTCGCGCCGCACCCACTCCTCGAGGATCATGTCCCACATCGAGTTCGACCGCTGCGTGTTGCGCACCGCGTTATCGAGGCGCATCTCCTCGAGGATCCCGGCCTCACGTGCGTGCGGGCGCCCCCCCGAGCAGTCGGCGCCTGTCGCGTGAACGCGCACTTCCGACGAGGTGTTCCCGCCCAGCATCGGGCGGTCCTGGAGCAGGATCACGTCGGCCCCCGAGCGCGCGGCGGAGATCGCCGCACAGGTCCCGGCCAGGCCTCCCCCGGCAACGACGACCTCAGCCTCGAGGCTGCGCCTTGTCATCAGAGGTTCCTCCATGAGCAACAGGCTGCAGCGCGACAGGAGGCAGGCGACGGTGCGACGCGATGAGCCAGGGCCCGGTCGCATGGCCGCGGCCGGGCCGGTGAGCGGCGATCGCCTGCCAGGCACGGGCAGCTTCCCCGCAGTGCTGCGCATCACCTCCGTCCCCACACGCGTTCGGGCGTAACGCGGCGCCCCTGTCGGGCAAAGACCTTGCTGACGGGGTTTGACTGAGAGCCCTCTTCGGTTAGGATGGTAGGCACAGGCGTCGGAGATCCGGGCGCGAGCAGCGTGCCCGGTGCGCGCAAAGCGAGGTGCCGGCGATGCGATTCGCGGCGATGGTGCTGCTGGTAGCGACATCCCTCCCGGCTCATGCCATATGGGTGGAGGTGGACGCGCTCTCCGCGCCCTGTGAGGCGGCGGGCCTCAACGTCACCTTCACCGCCGGCGACTTCCTCGCGGGCGGCCGTCACGGCTGGCTCGTCGGGACCTACCGCGCCGAGGGCGGGCAGCGCCTCGCCGTCCTGCGCACCACCAACGGCCGCACCTCCTGGACCGCGACGTGGACCGGCATCAACGCCGTCCCGGCGACCGCGGTGGACTTCATCGACGCGAACCGCGGCTGGCTCATTGCCGACAACCGGGCCGTCTACCGCACCGAGGACGGCGGCCGCACGTGGACGCCCGAGACGGCGCACGGTCCCGAGGCGGTCCTGCAGGACATCGCAATGGTGGACGCCACCCATGGCTTCATCGTCGGACGCGTCTGGCGCATGGAGCGCGCCGCCGTCTTCCAGTACGATGCTGCCGAGCGCGACTGGGAGCAGTTCCTCAGCGAGAGTCCGGGCATGCTCAACGGCCTCGCGGTGCGGTCCGCCAGCCTGCTCTGGGCGGCTGGGGTGTCGCCTGAGACTAGCCCCCTCGCCTACCGTCGACGCTCCGACGAGTGGCAGCCGATGACGATCCCCTCGTCCGCGCAGGCGCTGAGTTTCACCGACAACCGCCGCGGCTTCGCCGCCTGCACGGCGGGCCGCATCTTCGCCACCACCAACGCCGGCGTGAGCTGGCGGGAGAAGCTCACGCCGATCCTCAGTGACATCACCGACCTGCACTTCAGCTCGTCCGACGATGGCGCGGCGCTCTCGGCTCCGGGCCGCGCGCTGCTCGTCACCAACGATGGCGCACTGAGCTGGAGCGTCGAGCGCGTCCCCGAGGGCGCCACGAAGCTCCTGTGGGACGGCAGCAAGTACCTCGCCCTCTCCCGCACCGCCCTGCACGTGCGCCAGGGGCTCCGCAGGATCGCGCCCATGCCGGCCCTTCAGAGGCCGCAGCGCATCGGGCCCGCGCAGATACTGCCGATGCCGGGGCCGTTCCGGCCGGTAGCGACGTGGCGCGAGGCGACTGAGCTCCAGGAGCCATTTCCGGCCACCTCGAGGGGAGAACGCGGCCTGAGGCACGTGACCGCCGCTTCGTTCCTCGACGACGGCCAACACGGCTGGATCATCGGCTGGGAAGCGCGCAACGTCCGCGCGGTCCTGCGCACGCGCAACGGCGGCGCGACGTGGGAGCTGCTCAACCGCATGGGTCTGCCCGACACGATCGCCGGCGTTCAGTTCGTCGATGCGGACAACGGTTGGCTATGGGGCGGCGCGACCATCCTCCGCACGCGCGATGGCGGGGATAGGTGGGCACCGGAGCGCATTGTCCGGGCCGCGGGCAGTGCGGCGGTGCGCGACATCGGGATGTTCGACGCCCGCAACGGCGTCGCGCTTATGCACGTCGCCGGCGATGAACACGACATCGTCCTGCGGCGCGACGCCGGAGCCGGCACATGGCGAGTGGTTGCGACGGCAACAGCCGGCAGCAAACTCGCGGTCGAGCCCTCCGGCTTCATGTGGATCGCGGCGAGCGTGGGCGCCCTGCGCTCCGGGACCGACCCGAGCGCCCTCACGACCAACACCGTCAGCCTCGATCCGGCGTTCTTCCTCAAGCTGATGCTGCACAATCGCAACAACGGCTGGGCGCTGCTCAGCCGCGAGACGACCCTGTACCGCACAACCAACGGTGGCGCCGACTGGCAGCGATCCGTCTTCGCGCTGGATCCGGCCGACTACGCCGTGGACGGCGCGCTCGCGGGCCCCAATCGCTGCTACGTCCTCACGAGGCTGGGGCGCGTGCTGGAGACCACCGATGGCGGCGCCAACTGGGATGAGACGCACCGCATCGGCACCGAAGCGGACCCGGGGCGCAGCTCGATCCACGTCTTCGGCCGCTACTGCTACGCCTCCGAGCACGGCTCCATCTGGACGACCGTTCCGCCGCGGGAGCCCGTCCGGACGCTAACGGAAGCCGAGCCGTTCCGGCCGGTGCTGGCCTCCTCGCTGCTGAGCTGGTCATCCGCCGCGGGGTTCGGGGGGGGGGTCGCGCCGGCTCCGGGGCATGTCGGTCGCGAGGCGATCTTCCGGGTGCAGTGGGATCGCCGCAACGCGAAGAGGGCCGGAGAGGTGACGCTCAGGCTGCAGGCGCCCGGCGCGGGCTCTGCAACCTCCATGCCGCTGCGACGGGCCGACTACTGGGGCTTCGAGGACGCCGGCTCGGGCGACCTCGGAGTCGCACACACCCCGCTGGCGCCGGGCGAGTACCGCTACTGCTTCGCAGGCGCGAACGAAGAGGGCACGGCAGTCACCGGCCCGCCGACCGAATGGCGCGTGTGGCGCGTGGAGTGAGCGCGGACGGACGGAGCCGTGTACCGTCACCGTACTCGTTGCCGAACGACTCTAACGACAGACGGGCTGGAAGCCCGTCCTACCAACGACGAAGGCGACGACCGCGTTCGTCGTTAGTCGCCGCTTCCGTTGCTGTCGTTGCTGTCGCCGCTTCCGTTGCTGTCGTTGCTGTCGCCGCTCTGTCGCCGCTTCCGTTGCTGTCGTTGCTGTCGCCGCTTCCGTTGCTGTCGTTGCTGTCGCCGCTTCCGTTGCTGTCGTTGCTGTCGCCGCTTCCGTTGCTGTCGTTGCTGTCGTCGCTTCGGTTGCTGTCGTTGCTGTCGTCGCTTCGGTTGCTGTCGCTGCTTTCGTCGCTGCCGTTCACCAGTAACCCTCCATCGACCGCGCGTGGCGGTGGAGGAAGTCGGCCTCCTCGAGGACCTTGCCGGTACCCATCGCGACGCAGGAGATGGGGTCGTCGGCGATGCGCACCGGGATCCCCGTCTCAAGCTCCAGCAGGCGGTCGAGGCCGTGCAGCAGCGCGCCGCCGCCGGTGAGGTAGATCCCGCGGTCGATGATGTCCGAGGACAGCTCCGGCGGGGTGCGCTCGAGGATGCTCTTGACCGCGTCGATCACCGAGGAGATGCACTCGGCGATCGCCGAGCGGATCTCGATCGAGCTGACCGTGACGGTCTTGGGCAGGCCGCTGATGACGTCGCGCCCGCGCACCTCCAGCTCGCGCTCGTCGTCAAACTCGTACGCCGAGCCGACCTGGATCTTGATGCCCTCCGCGGTGCGTTCGCCGATGTCGAGGTTGTAGACGCGCTTGATGTGGCGGATGATTGCCTCGTCGAGGTGGTTGCCGCCCAGGCGCAGGGAGTCGCTGACCACGATGCCGCCGAGGGAGATGACCGCCACGTCGGTGGTGCCTCCGCCGATGTCCACGACCATGTTCCCGCCCGGCGCGGCGATCGGCAGGCCCGCGCCGATGGCGGCCGCCATCGGCTCCTCGATCGGGATGACCTTGCCCGCGCCCGCCGCGCGCGTTGCGTCGAGGGCCGCCCGTCGCTCGACGCTCGTGGCGGCCGACGGGATGCAGATGACCGCCATCGGCTTGAAGAGCTTGCCGCGGAAGCCGGTGGCCTTGCGGATGAGGTACGCGAGCATCTCACGCGTGACGGAGTAGTCGGCGATGACGCCGTCGCGCAGGGGGCGCTTGGCGACGATGCTCCCGGGCGTGCGCCCGAGCATCGCCTGCGCCTCCTCACCAACCGCCAGCACACGGCCGTCGGGGCCGTCGGTAGCAACGACAGACGGCTCCCGCACCACGATCCCGCGTCCGTGCGCGTACACGACGATAGTCGCTGTGCCAAGGTCGATGCCGAGCCGTTCACCTAGGGTAAACATTCGGGGTCCACAATCTCCGGATCTGCCTCAGGCAGCACCTCAACCTGCGCCCCGAGGCCCTTCAGCTTGCCAGTGATGTCCTCGTAGCCGCGAGCGACCAGCGAACCGCCATTGATCTCCGTCACGCCCTCGGCACACAGCCCCGCGAGGATCAGAGCCGCCCCTGCGCGGATGTCGGTGGCCACGACCGGTGCGCCGAAGAGTTGCGGCACGCCCTTGAAGATCGCCGCCCCTTCCATCACCCGCACGTCCGCGCCCATCCGGAGCAACTCATCCACGTAGTTGAATCTCGCGTCGAAGATGCTCTCCTCCATGACGGACGTCCCGTCCGCCACGGACATCAGCACGCCCGTGTTCGGCTGCAGGTCCGTCGGGTAGCCCGGATAGGGCGCCGTCACCACATCGACCGCACGGGGGCGCCGGTCCATGCGCAGGCGCACCGAGCGCTCCCCCATCTCCAGGTCGCAGCCCGCGTGCGCAAGCATGTCCGTGACGATTCGCAGCCTCTCGGGCTCTGCGGGCTCGACGGTCACGTCGCCCCGGGTGAGGGCACCCGCGATCAGGAACGTCCCCGCCTCCATGCGATCGGGGATGGCCGACCACTCCGTGCCGGTCAGGCGCTCAACGCCGGTGATGCGCAGCGTGGTGGTGTCGATCCCCTCGATGCGCGCGCCACAGGCGGCGAGAAACTGCTGGCAGTCCACAACTTCGGGCTCGCGCGAGGCGTTCTCGATGATCGTGACGCCATCGGCCAGCGTGGCCGCAAGCATGAGGTTCACGGTGGCCCCGACGCTGCGGAAGCGCGGGTCCATGTCGATCCGCGTGCCGACGAGGCGGTCGGCCTTGGCGTGCATCACGCCATACTTCTCCTCCACATGCGCGCCGAGGGCCTTGAAGCCGCGGATGTGGAAGTCCACCGGGCGACTGCCGATGACGCAGCCCCCCGGGAGAGGTACCTGCGCCTCACCGAAGCGCGCCAGCAGCGGCCCGGCGACGTAGAAGGAGCCTCGCATCCGCCGCACCAGATCGTAGGGCGCGGAGACGGAGGTTATGTTCGAGCAGTCGATGCTCAGAGCGCCATCCTCGCGGGGCTCGATCTTCACACCGAGCGCCTTGAGCATCCTGATCATCGTGCGGATGTCACTTATGTCCGGAATATCGCGCAGGACGACCTCGCCGTCCACGAGCAGCGTCGCCGCGAGCAGCGGCAGCGAGCCGTTCTTCGATCCGCTGATCTGGACCGTTCCGTGGAGCGGGGTGCCGCCGGTTATCTTGAAACGAGCCATCTACGTGCTGCCTCCCAGGTCAGTGCCCTCACGAACTCCACCGCCATAATCTGCTGGCACAAGGCCCCCTGCACCGCTCCGAAGCGTCCGCGGTGCCACCAACGTCGCCGAGAACAAATACTGCTCGGAGAGCGACGTCCGTAACGGGGAAGGTACTGCATCTGAGGCCATGCGTCAAGCGATCCACGGGCCGCGCGCGGTGCATCGTGAGTGCGGCGAGAGGTCAATCCGGCTACCGGTCGGCGTGCTCGAAGACCTTCAGCCGGTTCGACGCCCGAGCAAGAGCCAACTCGGCGCGGGAGATGTCCACCTCGCCCTCGCGGTTGACGAGGCGATGGCGCGCCCGTTCGAGGGCCTTGTGCGCGCGCTCCACGTCGATCTCAGCCGCCTCCTCGGCGGCCCCCACCAGCAGCACGACCTCACCGCGCTTGACGCGCATTACGCCGGCGATCGTCGCAAACCAGCGCCTCTGCCCACCAGACTCGGTCACCAGCGTCGAGCCGATCTCCAGTTTCTCCACCATCGGCGCATGGCCGCCCAGTACGCCGAGCTGCCCGTCCCACGCGGTGACGCACAGCGACCGCGCCCTCGTGCGGAGGATCTCGCCCATCGGTGTGAGAACCCTGAGACGGAACTCGCCCGCCATTGCTACCCGAGCCCCTTCGCTTTCTCCACGGCGTCCTCGATGGTCGCCACCATGCGGAAGGCGTCCTGGGGCAGGTCGTCATACTCGCCCGCGAGGACACCCTCCATGCTGTTGAGGTTCTGCTCGATACTCACGTAGGCCCCGGGGATGCCCGTGTAGGCCTCGGCGACGAACATCGGCTGCGTCAGGAACTGCTGGATCCGGCGCGCGCGACCGACGATCACGCGGTCCTCGGGCGCGAGTTCCTCGATCCCCAGGATCGCGATGATGTCGCGCAGGTCGCGGTAGCGCTGGAGGATCTCCTGCACGCCGCGTGCGATGTCGTAGTGCCGCTGCCCGACCACGTGTGGCTCGAGCAGCCGCGAGGTAGACGTCAGCGGATCGACCGCGGGGAAGATCGCCTGCTCGAAGAGCTCGCGCGAGAGCGCCACCGAAACGTCGAGGTGCGCGAAGGTCGTCGCGGGCGCGGGGTCGGTGTAGTCGTCCGCGGGCACGTAGACGGCCTGCACAGAGGTGATCGAGCCGTTCGCGGTCGTGGCAATGCGCTCCTGCAGCTCCCCCATCTCCGTCGCCAGCGTCGGCTGGTAGCCCACCGCGGAGGGCAGGCGCCCAAGCAGCGCCGAGACCTCCGAGCCCGCCTGCGCGAAGCGGAAGATGTTGTCGATGAACAGCAGCACGTCCGTGCCTTCGTTGTCGCGGAAGTGCTCGGCCATCGCGAGCGCCGTAAGCGCCACGCGGAAGCGTGCCCCCGGCGGCTCGTTCATCTGCCCGAAGACCATCGCGGTGGTGTCGAGCAGCCCCAGCTCCTGAAGCTGCAGCCACATGTCATTGCCCTCGCGGGTGCGCTCCCCGACCCCCGCGAAGACCGCCACGCCCTCGTGGATGCGCGCGACATTGTGCAACAGCTCGTTCATCAGAACGGTCTTGCCTACGCCCGCGCCGCCAAACAGGCCGATCTTCCCGCCCTCGGGGCACGGGCAGAGCAGGTCGAGGACCTTGATCCCGGTCTCGAACAGATCGGCGGCAACCACCTGTTCGGAGTAGCCGGGCGGCTCGCGGTGGATCGGCAGCGTCGGCACGTCCGCCGGGAGCGGATCGCCCTCGTCGACGACGCGGCCCATCACGTCGAAGATGCGCCCGAGCGACGCGCGCCCGACCGGCACGCGAATCGGCCCACCGGTGTCCTCGGCGGGCATCCCGCGCACAAGGCCGTCGGTGCTGTCCATCGCGATGCAGCGCACAGTGTCGTCGCCGCGATGCTGCGCGACCTCGACCGTGAGGTCGATCCCGCGCGCGTCATCCTGTATCCGAATGGCGTTCTGCAGGCCCGGCAGATCGTCGGTGGGAAACGCGACGTCAACCACCGGTCCCCGGACCTCAGCCACCTGTCCGATTGCCATGCTCAATCACTTTCCTGCGACGTGAATCGTGGCGCCGGCGGCAGCGACACCGGCCTCGCGCGTGCCGCCGCGTCTCCTACGCCTTCTGCCCCATCGCGTCGGCGCCCGCGGCGATGTCCAGCAACTCGTTCGTGATGGCCGCCTGGCGCGCCCGATTGATGTCGCGCGTCAGGTCGTCGGTCATCTCCTCCGCATTCTCCGTCGCGGCCGTCATCGCCATCAGTCGCGCCGAGTGCTCCGAGACGGCCGTGGAGAGCAGGAGCTGGAAGATGCGCGCCTCGATGTACTGCGGCAGCATCGCGCGCGCAAGCTCGAGAGCATCCGGCTCGAAGATCGGCGCATTCATCTCCTCAAGCGGCTCGGGAGGCGGCGCCGGCAGCACCTGCTGCACGTCAGGCTGGTTGCTGATGCGCGAGAGGAAGCGCGAGTAGCAGCAGGTTACCCGATCGACATCGCCGCGCTCGTACATGCCCATGACCTGTCGGGCGATCTCCTGCACGTCCCCACCGCGCTCGCGCTCGTTGATCGCCGGGAACTCGCGAACTACGCTCAGCCGCGCCCGCCGCGCCATCTCCGCCGTGCGCCCGCCAACCGTCACGGTCACCACGCGCGCCTCGGCGGTGCGCGCGAACTCCCGCGCCCGCCCGATGATCTGCGAGTTGAACGCGCCGCACAGGCCCTTGTCGCCGGCCACGAGCAGCAGCCCGATGCGCTGCACCGGCCGATCCTCGTCGAAGTACGGGTGCTCGATCTCTCCCGCGTAGGCCGCGACGACCGACAACGCGGCCTCTACCTCTGTGTAGTAGTCCTGCGCGGCCGTGCGCCAGGTCATCGCACGCTTGAGCTTGGCCGCGGAGACCAGCTTCATCGCGCGCGTGATCTGCCGGATCTCGCCGACGATCTCGCGTTTGCGGCGCAGGACGCGCAGGTTCTCAGGCACGGGCTTACTGCCACCTCACTACGTGTCGTCCGTCGTACGTAGGACAGGCTTTCCAGCCTGTCAGTCGTTCCTCAAGCCAACACCGGACAGGCTCGGAAGCCTGCCCTACTCCCCCGAATGCTGCAGGCGCCACTCGCGCTTAAACTCCTCGATCAGTTCCGCCAACCGCTCCTGGTCCTCATCGGACAGAGCCTGTGTCTGCTGCAGGCTCTCCACCAATTGGGGGGCCTTGTCGCGCACGTACTTGACCAGCAGCGGCTCGACCTCCGTCACGTCCGCCACCGGCACGTCGCTCAGGTGCCCGCGCGTGCCCGCGAAGAGCACGATCACCTGATCGACCTCGTTCATCGGCGCCAGCGGCGCCTGCTTGAGCACCTCGACCATCCGCTGGCCCTGCGCGAGGATCTTGCGCGTGTCCTCGTCGAGGTCCGCGCCGAACTGCGCGAAGGCCTCATACTCCCGGTAGCTGGCCAGGTCGAGCTTCAGTCGCGACCCGACCTGCTTCATCATCTTGCTCTGCGCGTCCGAACCCACGCGCGAGACGCTCATCCCGATGTTGATCGCGGGCCGCTGGCCCTCGAGGAAGAGCCGCGGCTCGAGGTAGATCTGCCCGTCCGTAATCGACACCACGTTCGTCGGGATGTACGCGGAGAAGTCGCCCTCCTGCGTCTCGACGATCGGCAGGGCGGTCAGCGAGCCGGCGCCCTCCTCGTCGGACAGCTTCGCCGCGCGCTCCAGCAGTCGCGAGTGCAGGTTGAAGATGTCGCCCGGATAGGCCTCGCGACCCGGCGGCCGGCGCAGCAGAAGCGACATCTGCCGGTAGGCCTGCGCGTGCTTGGAGAGGTCATCGTAGACCACCAGCGCGTGCCCGCCGCCGTCGCGGACCCACTCGCCGATGGCGCAGCCCGCGTAGGGCGCGATGTACTGCATCGGCGCGGGGTCGGAGGCGGTCGCAGTCACCACGCAGGTGTACTCCATGGCGCCCTCTTGCTCGAGCGTCGCCACCAGCCGCCGCACCGTCGCCATCTTCTGCCCGACCGCCACGTAGACGCACTTCACGTCCCTGCCGCGCTGATTGACGATCGCGTCGATCGCGATCTGCGTCTTGCCCGTCTGCCGGTCGCCGATGATCAGCTCACGCTGCCCGCGTCCGATCGGAATCGCCGCGTCGATCGCCTTAATGCCCGTACGCAGCGGCTCGTGCACCGGCTGGCGCTTGACCACGCCCGGTGCGATGACCTCAAGCGGCCGCGTCTCGCTCGTCTCGAGCGCGCCCTTCTCCTCCGTGTCCAACGGCACCGCCAGCGGGTTGACGACCCGCCCGAAGAGCGACGCGCCGACCTTCGTCTGCGCGATCAGGCCGGTGGTGTGCGCCTCGTCGCCCTCGCTGATCACCTCATCGGGGCCGAGCAGCACGCAGCCGACCGTGTCCTCCTCGAGGTTCAGCGCGATGCCCATCGTCCCGTGGCCGAAGTCGATGAGCTCCTGCGACATCGCCTCGGAGAGGCCGTAGACCTGCGCGATGCCGTCGCCGACCTGCAGCACGATCCCCGTGCTGGTCAGCTCCAGCTCTTCCTCGTATGCGGCCAGGCGGTCGTCAAGGACCGCCCGCACCTCTTCAGGTCTCACGGACAACTTCGGTCACTCCCTCACGCCCGGCCGCCACGCCACTCGTCGCGCTCACCGCGCCACCATCCGCGCCCGGATCCGCTCCAGCCTGCCTTGCAGACTTGCGTCAAGCACTCGGTCGCCCACGCGCACCGCGATCCCACCCAGCAACTCGCGGTCCACGCGCGCCTCAATCACCACATCGCCCCCCAGCCACCCCGACAGCGCCGTTGCGAGGCGGTTTGACTGCTCGTCGCCCATCGGCGCGACGGTGGTCACGAACGCCCGCAACACGCCATCGGCCTCGTCCACGAGCTGCCGGTAGACGTCGGCGCCCATCTCCAGCACATCCAGCCGATCGTTGTCCACGAGCACTGCGATCAGCCTGCGCAACGGCTCCACCGGCGGCCGACCCAGCACCTTGCCCAGCGCCTCGAACTTGTCGTCGAGGCTCATCGACGGGTGCCCCAGCAGCCGCCGCAGCCTCGGCGATGAGCCGAGCAGGTGCTGCAGCGTGCCAAGCTGCGCGCCCAGAGCATCCCGCGCACCCACACGGTCGGCCGCCTGCATGGCGGCCGCGAGGTAGCGGCGGGCGACCGAGCGGCCGATCATGCGCGATCGCTCCCGAAGGGTTGCTCGTCCGCGATGCGCTCGATGTCCGCGATGAAGGCGTCCACCAGCGCCGCCTGCCGCTGCTCGTCCAGCGACTCGCGCAGGGCGCGCCTGGAGATGCCTACCGCGATCTCCGCGGTCTCCTCGCGAAGCTGCGCACGCGCCTCATCGGCGGAGCGCTCGACGCTGCGCTCGCCCTCCGCGATGATCTGATGGCTCTGCTGTTCAGCACGCTGGAGGATCTCCTGGCGGCGCTGTTCGGCCTTCTCCTCGGCCTCCGCGACGATCTCATCGCCGCGCTCGCCGAGCTTCGCCAGCTCCTCAGCCATCGCGCGCTCGTCCGACAGCGCCATCCGCTTCGCGCGTTCCGCCTCGTCGATATCGGCCTCAACCGCGCGCTCACGATCCGCCAGCACCTGCCCGATCGGCCCAAACGCGAACCGCTTGAGCAGGGCAAGCAGGAGAAAGAAGCCGACCGCGTTGATGAGCATCACGCGGGGCTCTATGCCTAACGACGTTATCAGTTCCTGCATGATCTCCGAACCCGTTCCCCGTTCAGTTCTTGGCGAGGCGCTCGACGACGTCCATGATGGCCGGCAGCTTGCCGTACATCAGCAGGAAGCTCAGCAGCACGTAGATAACCAGTGACTCGATGAGAGCCAGCGACAGGATCAGCGCACCGCGGATATCGCCGGCGGCCTCCGGCTGGCGGGCGATGCCCTCAACCGCCGCGCTCGCAACCCGCCCCTGCGCCATCGCGGCGAGCCCTGCGGCGATCGGCAGCCCAAGCGTAACGCCCAGCGCCAGCAGCGCCGCATAATCTGAAAAGAGACTGAGGTTTTCCATCTCGTAAGTCCTCCTCGACTTTGTCGTGAACTCCGTCAACTCCGGCCGGATGTGCTCAGGACGCTTCCGGCAAGGCTTCGACGTGCTTCTCATCACCTGCGTGATGGGCTGCTTCCTCTTCATGGAGGTGCTCATCGTGACCCGTCGCCATTGAGATGTAGGCGGCGGCCAGGATGAAGAAGATGAAGGCCTGGATTGGCCCTATAAGCATGTGCAGAGCCACGTTGATGAACTGCACCGGGACCGGGATGTGCGTCGCTGCAAAGACCGCGGCCCCCAGCGCCGCCATCTGCACAAGGGACGTCTCTTCGCCGAACATGTTGCCGAAAAGTCGAACCGAGAGCGAGAGCGGCTTCGCAATCTCTCCCACGACGTGGACCGGGACATTGATTGGGAAGAGCCACCACGGGTCGCCGACGAAGTGCATCAGGTAGCCGCCCAGGCCCAGCGCCGCGACCCCGGACCACTGCACCCAGACGAAGACCACCAGCGCCAGTGGCACCGTCATGTTGAGCGTCATCGTCGGCGTGATGAACCCCGGCACCAGGCCCAGAAGGTTCAATAACAGGACGTACACGAAGATCGTGCCCAGCAACGGAGCGTGCTTCTCTCCGCCCGGGCCGATCTCTTCGCGGCAGAACTCGCGCACCCAACCGTAGTACATCTCCCACAGGTTCTGCAGGCCCCGCGGCCGGAGCTGCAGGCGGCGCGTCCCCAGCCACGCCAGCACCACCAGCAGCACGATGACCATCCAGCTATTCACTACGTACACGTCAACCCAGTGGTGCCAACTCTCGGGCATCACGTGGAGGAGAGCATTCAGCCAGCTTCCATGTTCCTCGTGCATAGTCTATTTCAGAGTGTCACAGCGTCGTGCGCATCTTTGGCTTCGTCCTCAGACGACTCGTCTGTCTGGGCGGCTCCGCGCGCATGTGGCGACTTCTCGCCCAGCAGCATCACGAACAGTACCGCGAGTGCAAGCGTATACCCGCCCGCGAACGCAACAACGTCGCCGCCCAGCACATGCACGATCAAGTAGGCGAACGCCGCTGCGGCCACGAACTTGCCGACGTAAAGAACCGCCCACACTGCCGGGGAATATCTGCGTTCCTTCTGCGGAACGACGATCCTGTTGAGTACCAGGACGAGGACGCTGAGCATCCCGGCGCCAGTTATGACGCCGCCGACGAAGCCGAGTGCTACTCGCGGGCGCCAGAGGTAAAGGAGTACCGCCGCAATCAGACAGATCGCGGCGGCAGCTATCGCAATCCTCCGCCTGCGCCCGGGGTCCCGGTCAGTCGTCATTGGTGCTCTGCAACTGCAGAATCTGTGCCAACCCCGCCGCCGCCCCCACGAAGAAGCCAACGATCTGCAGCCACGGCTCAGTTCCCAGCCTTTGATCCAGCCACCATCCGCCGCCGTATCCAATCATGATCGAGAGCGGGACGGACCAGGCGAGGATCCAGTAGCTGGCGCCCTTTACAAGTGGGCTGCCGCGCTTACGCATGCCGCCGCCTCCCTGTTTACAATTCTACGTCTTCCCCCCTGCCTCGTCAAGCTGAGCGACCGGCGCCGCACCGCTGCCGTTGCCGCCGTCTCCCGGCGGGGAGGCAGTCGTTTCCGTTAGCCGCTCTTACGCCCGATGATTGTCGCGGGGCGCTTGTCTGTGATCCGCTCGAAGGTGCCCGCGCCGCCCGCTCGCTCCACCGCCCCGCGACAGGGCGTCAGCCGCGGAGGTGATTTCTCCGGATCGTGCGCATCCGAGCCCAGCGCCCACACCAGGTCGTCGTGCAGCAGGCGCTGTGCGAGGTCCTGCACGGACCGCCCCCGCCGCCCCATCAGGCTCTCGCAGTTCACCTGCAGCCTGATCCCACGCTCCTGCAGAATCCGCGGGCTGATGTGCTTCACCGGAGCGTCCGCGAGCCGCTCGAAGTGCGCGATCAGCGGCTTGTAGCCCTGAAGCTGCAGCTTGAACAGCACTTCCTCGGCGTAGGCCGCGTAGCTGGCCCCGGGCAGCTCGATCAGCACGTACCGCCCGCCGGCGAGTGTCGGCAGCAGGCCCTGGCTCGCAAGCTCCGGCAGTAGCTCGGACATCGCCACCTCGGCCCCGGTCAGCACTTCGACGTCCACCCCGCGCTCCTTCAACGCCGCGTTGAGCGTATCCACCGCCGAGTGCAGTATCTCATACATCTCCGCAGCCTGGTCCCCGAGCCGTTCCGGGCGGAAGTGCGGCGTTGACACGATCGTTCGGATGCCGTCCTCCTGCGCGATCTGCGCCATCCGCACCGCAGTCTCCATGTTCGGCTCGGTCGGGTGCACCGGCAGCTTCACGACGTAACGCAGGATGTGGTTGTGCATATCGATCACGGCTTGATCACCCTCGGTCAACTGAGCTATCGGCACGCTCCGCGCCGCTGGAGTCCTCATCGCCTGCCAGTCCCGGACGCTACCCGCCGCCCGCTCTCGTGATGACGCCGCCTCCCAGGCAGCGCTGCGCGTCGTAGAACACCGCGGACTGCCCTGGCGCGGGCGCGCGATGCGGCCGGTGGAAGAGCACCGTCGCCCGATCGCCGTCGCGCTCGACGGTCGCCGGTGTCTCCTCGCCCCGGTAGCGTGTCATCACGCTCGCCTCGAAGCGG
>JALGSW010000154.1 GCA_029821635.1 Candidatus Zipacnadia bacterium | reverse complement strand
GTTCGCGCGGTCGAAGTACGAGGCGGTTGGGAGGGAATGCGCGATGCCGGAGGTCGAGCCACCCTCGGATGAGGCGGTGCGGAGCGTGGCCGAACGACTTAACGGCTGACAGGCTGGAAAGCCTGTCCTACGAACGACGGACGGCAAACGGCGAACGGCGTGACGGCAGACAGGCAGGATGCCTGTCCTACAGACGACTAACAACGAACGGCAAACGGCTGACGGCGCACGGGCGGGACGCCCGTGCCACGCGGATGCCCCTACTCCTCTTCGCCGTAGGCGCGCGCGATCGCGGAGCGATGGTCGAACATCTCCTCGATCGGCCCGAGCTGCTTCTCCAACTCGCAGGGCGGCTCGTAGCGGTCGAGGTCCTCACCGTTGCAGAAGCCGTGCGCCAGCTCCGTGTAGTAGAGGAAGTTGCGCAGCGGGATGTCGGGCGGCACGCCGTGGTCGGTGTGCGGGATGAAGGTGCCGAACTCCCGCGCTGTCCAGTAGCGCTGAGCTACCTCCGCCCGCAGCCGCTCGCGCGACTTCGCCAGCTCGCGCTTGTCCACACCGCCGTGGATGAACAGGCCCGGGTACTTCCGCAGCATCTCTTCCGGGTCGTTGCCCGCCGCGATCTCGATCGGCTCGATGCCATCCAGCGCTTCCGGGTAGAGCACGTCGAGGATCTGGTTGTTGTAGCCGTCGCTGTCCATCACGAGCGACTTGAGGCCGCGCTCCTTGAAGAACGTATACAGCTCCCGGTAGCGCGGCAGGAGGAACTCGCGCATGAGCGGCGGGCTCATCATCGCCTGCTTCTTGTACGCCATGTCCTCGCTGATCGTGAAGGCGTCCACATCCATCGCCCGCATCGGCTCATCGAAGATCTCCATGATGAACCACGTCCAGTACTCGAACATCTCGTGGACCAGCGAAGGGTCATCGTAGAAGAGCAGCGACAGGCCCTCCATGCCGCAGAAGTCGCGAATCGCCCAGTAGGGGCCGGGGAACCCGCTGCGTACAGGCACATCGGTGGTCTTTGTGCGCTCGACGAGGTCCTTCCAGTGCGTGCCACCCGCCGGGTGGTGGCGGTAGGCGTCGGGGTTGATCGAGCGCGGCACCTGGTGGGCGGCCAGCGGCTCGGTGCGGGCGGGAGTGTGCGGGTCGAAGTGCTCTTTGAGCGCTTCCCAGTCCGCGCGGGTCTTCACGGGATACTCGAGGTAGCGGCGCGTGGCGAAGCCCTCGGTGGGCTGGTCGATGGCATCCACGCGCAGCGCGCCCCAGGCGTCGCGCCAGATGCGCTTGTTGTCGCGCTCCTCGACGACCTCCTCTTCGCGCCCCGGCCACGGTCCGCCGAAGAACTTGCCGATGCCCATGGCGCCGTCGGCGCCGGTGAAGGTGCCCCAGGAGCGGTACTGCTCCGCGGAGAGGCCCTGCTTGCGCCACGCGGCGAACGTGGAGGCGCGCGGCCCGCCGAACATGTAGGGGATGCGGTCAACTTCCTCGCCGCGGAAGATGGCCACGTATCGCTCGCGCTGCGTCATCGACGATCGCTCCTGAGTGGGGCTGCGGGTGTCCCGACGGCGAGGGTATTTCGGCGCGCAGGCGGAGAAGCCTCCGTGGGACGGCCGGACGAACGACAGAACGGATGACGGGCTGGAAGCCCGTCCTACAAAACGACAACGACAAGCGACAACGACCTCTCCTGCTAAGCCCGCATCGCCACCGCCGGCCACTCCGCCAGCGTCGCTTCGCCGGCGATTGTCGCCGCAGCGCGGCCGAGCAGCTCCTGCGCCCGCACCGGCAGCATGTTCAGCACCCGCGCGATCTCGGCCAGCGTGAACTGCTGCTCGAAGTAGAGCGAAACCACGAGTTGCTGATCGCCAGGCAGGCCGCCAATCGCCATCGCTACGCCCTCGTCAAGCTCCCGGCCGCCCGGCATCAGGCCCGCCGGTTCCACCGCGAAGACCGTCGCCAGCTCCACGAAGCGCTCCGTGAGCTCTGGTTGCGAGATGTGCAGGCGTGCGCACAGCGTCCGATCCGTTGGCTCGCGGCCCGCCAGCACCGCCCCGCGCCACGCCTCGCACAGCGGCCGGGCGCGGCCGAGCATCGCTTCGCGATACCACTCCGTCCCGACCAGCAGCGTCCGGAGGCGCTCGGAGATCGCGAGTACGCCCGCCTCGGGCAGGTCGGCCTCGTCCTCGACGCTCGCGGTGGCACGCGTGAGTGCCACCGTCGCATGCCCGTGCAGCCAGGCCTGATCGACGTCCTGCGGCCAACGCGCGGCCATGCGCGCGATCGCCCGATCGACGAGCCACTCATGCTGCTCCGTCAGCTCGGCGGCGACCGCAGGGTCGCGACGAAGGCCGGGGGGCGCGTCGGTCTCGCAGAGGTAGCGCAGATGTGATCCGACCGATCGGCCCGACTGGCGCCGCGGGTTCTCGGCCACGGGTGACCCTCTCCCTCGCCTAGCGCGGTGTGACTCTCACTCTCCGGGGAGGGTTAACGGCACGCGCGGCGGGAACTTGAGGAAGTCGTGAGGAATGAGCGGCGCGCAGTCACTGCGCCAGCGGAAAGTAACCGTCCGTCTGCGGTCGGGGAAAAGCTCGCGGGATCAGTGGTCGGAGGCACAAGTCGCGGGGCGCGCTGCCGATGATGGGAGAGAGCCGCCGGCTCGACGATGACCGTCCAGAGGCCAATGCCGTTGCCGGGAACTGGGAACTCGCAACTGGCTACGGGCCACTGGGCAACTATCGCAACCACGCGGGTTGAGTGACGATAGAACCGAGAGCGGCGGGGCTGCTTGGCCCCGCCGCTCTCGGTTAACTTCGCGTGTACGGGCGCTGCAGCCGCTACTGAATGACCGCGTTCACCGGACAGGCCTGTGCGCCGCGCGCGATGTCCTCGGCCGAAGCGCCTTCGATGACCTCGGCCTTCCCGGTGTCGGGGTTCATACGGAATGCCTCAGGCGCGACGTTGACGCAACGTACGCAGGCGACACACTTCTCAGCATCGACCGACGCGCCCGTGGCGCTCTCTGCCGCCGCCTCGGAGGTGGCCCCGGTCGCAGAGCTCTCGATCTGCGCGCTCGGGCAATCCGCACACTCCCCCGTGCAGCCCGGGGTCTGATGGGCCGCCACGCTGGCGGCCTGGTCCGTGGCCGCCAGCTCGCCTCGCTCCTGGGAAGCCACGACGGCAATCGCCACAAGGGCCATCACTACCAGTGCTGCCGCTACGTGCTTCAGGTGACCTTTCAGTCGCGATCTCATCGGTGATCTCTCCCTTGGTTCACGGGCACCCATCGCCCGGGATGTTCTATCTGACCGCTCACACTGTTCAGGACGCGCCGTGGGAGCCGCTGATTCCGGTTGATTGACTTCACGAGAGTGCTCGCGGTTCAGAAGCATCGACGATATACTTCCGTCACGTCTTGCATGTTCTTACCAGAATGATATTATGACGAACAATACGGCGAAGGTCCAGCGCACCGCCGTATCGCCACACCCATATGGGCACGGAGATGGGGGGCCGATCCCCACGAAAGGAGACCGGCCATGGAAGTTGAGAAGACTGAAAAGCAGGAGCAGCAGGAGAGACGCATCCGAGGTGCGGAGGAGATGGGGGACCGCATCAGTCAAGCGCGCCGTGAAGCGGGCTTCCGCACGGCGCAGGACTTCTCGGACGCGCTGACGGTGAGCGTGTGGACGGTGCGGTCCTGGGAGTCAGGCAAGAGCCAGCCGCGCTATGACATGCTGGGGACGATAAGCGAGTTGACGGGGCGCCCGAAGGCGTGGTTCCTCGGGGAGGGCGCGATACACGACCGTCTCGACCGCGCGATGGGTGAACTGATGGCCCGTCGCCAGAACCGCGATGACAACGATCAGGACGATCCCGGCGTCTACGGCATCCCGGCGCGCAACCGCGCGGCCGAGGAGGAGTTGCAGGCGCTCACGAGCGATGCGCGAGACTTCGGCGTGCTGATTCGGATCACGAAGCCGGTGCCACCAGTGGCGGCCGATGAGATCGCCGCGCTGCACCTGGCACTGGCGAACCTCGTCGCCGTACCGACACCAGACGACGACTGACCACGGCGCACGACAACACACACGAGCGACAGCGAACGGCATGGGGGGCCGTTCGCTCTTGCTTGTACGGTCATGCGCAGCCCGCGTCTTGACGGACGCCCGATCCGGGGTTACCATGAGGCCGCGGTTGAGAGCTGGACAGGAGGGGTCGACGATGCGCAGAACCGTCATGCTGCTGGCCGCGCTCGCGATGGCGTTGACCGCGTGGGCGCAGAGCGACATCACGCTCGTCGCGAACGGGGAGACGATCGGCTCCGACCCGCCCGCGACGCTGCGCGACGGTCGCGTCTATGTGCCACTGCGCGCCGCCGCCGAGGCTGTCGGAGGCAAGGTCGAGTACGATGCGGCCACCAAGCGCGTGACGATCTGCAAGGGCGCCATGTGCACCTTCGTCATGCAGAGCGAGGGCATCACGATCAACGGCCGGCTCCTGATTGGTATCCGCCAGGTGGGCGAGGCGCTGGATGCGAAGGTGGACTGGGATGGCGGCAGCCGCACGGTACGCATCACCGCGACCTGATCCGCACACTCACCACTGCCGGCCGACGCTCGCCGCGTCCGCCTGAGGAGAGATCGGCGTGACCGAGGCATCTCCGCGTGGACTTCGATCCGCGCGCGCTCTGCATCGTGCCGCGCCTCTCGTGGTGCTTGCTCTCACTGCACTCATCTGCGGCTGCCCGCGCGAGCAACAGCCGCCCCCGATCACACCCGTCATCAGCAGCTCACAGGTGAGCCTGCTCGCCTACCTCGACACCAACCTTCCCTGCCATCAGAGCATGGTCCGCATCCTCCGCGAGCTTGAGGCCGAAAGGCCCGAGAGCGTGCGCGTCACCATCGTTGATATCGGCACCGGCGAGGGCCAGCGGCTGTGGCAGGACGCCGGACTCGACGCGGTGGCCATCGCCATCGACGGCAACACCACCGTCACGTGGGGCGAGGGCGACGCGCGCCGCACGGTGAGCTTCATCCACCCCCCGGGCTTCACCTGGACGGGCGACGACCTGCGAGCCGCGGTGCAGGCCACGTTGTGTGGCGACCTGCGGCCGGCTGATCCCGCGGAAGCCGAGGGCGTCCGCCTCGTCAGCGTGACCGTGCGCGGTCAGTCGATCCGCGTCGGGAACGAGGGCGCGGAGACGGGCCAGCTCGTCATGGGCGAGGGGATCGTGCTGGAGATCACCGCGCCGCGGGGTGAGCACGGCCCCGGCCAGCGCGTCTCCGCCGCCGCCGAAACGCTCGACCGCGTGCTGCAGAAGCCCTTCACGCCGAACCAGCTCACGCTCCAGCCGGCCGACGACGGCGTCGCGCTCCTGGCGACCGAGGAACAGGTGATCGTGGCGACGCAGGCGGACACCGGCGATGGGGAGATCATGCCGCAGACACTGGCCAAGCGATGGCGGAGCGCGATGCGCCAGGCGTTGATCGAGGCGGCACTGGCGCGGCCGGCGACGCCGCCCGCGCCCGAACCGGCGCCGACGCCCGATGCGCCGCAGTCCCCCGACGAGGCGCTGCGCAATCCCCTGGCGCCGCCGACGCAGTGACACGATGGGATTGACGGGCCGGAAAGCCTGTCCTATGCAACGACTGACAGGCTGGAAAGCCTGTCCTATGCAACGACTGACAGGCTGGAAAGCCTGTCCTACGCAACGACTGCCTCTAACGGGGCCGGGGTGAGAGGTCTGGCGGAAGCTGCTGCACCCGCTCCCCGTCGATGTCGCAGAAGTACAGCCGCGAGTCCGACGGCCGGCGCGCGTGGCCGTCGGCCCAGAAGCCCGCGAACTGTGGATGCGCGTTCACCGGCCGCCGCACATACGTGTGATTGTGCTCGCTGTCCTCGGTGATCTGCCGGAGCATCGTCCACGTCTCCCCCGCATCGTCCGACCGCCACACCGCCACCTCGCCGCCAGGGTTGAACGGCTGCGGCCCCGGCTGCGTCGGCGCGATCAGCGTCCAGCGATCCCCGTCAATGTGCAGGCTCCCCGTGTCGTAGTTGCTGTCCGAGGTGCAAATGCGCTTGAGCTGCCAGCTCTCCCCCGTCCAGTGCGCCGCCACCCACCAGCGCGGACCGTTCTCGGGGCCTGACTCGTAGCCCTTGCTCGTAAGCACCAGCACCACCGGCCGCCCCTCGCCATCGTACACGAGGTCCTTCATGTACACGTTCAGGCCCTCAAGCTGCCACTCGTGCACCAGCGCCGGGTTGTGCTTGTCGCGCAGCGGCACCTCGATCGGCTCGCCGGAGATGCTGCGCCACGTGCGCCCGCCGTCCGCGGTCTCCATGTAGTAGAGGTCCGTGCGCCAGTTCAGGCCTCTCGGCTCGGGATGGTAGTTGAAGGCCGTGCCCGCGCGCTCGCCGCATACGTTACTGACCTGATAGTGCCCCATCTCGATCCCGCTGATCTCCCGCGGCTCGGTCCAGGTGTAGAGGTCCGCGCTCGTCTTGAAGTGCAGTCGCCGCCCGGCCGTGTAGAGCGTGTGGAAGAGTACCCAGCCGCCGCCGGGCATATGATGAAGCTGCGGATAGGAGAAGTTGTCGATGTCGATCAGCTCGAAGCGCTCCACCGAATGCGGCGCGCGTGCGCGGTAGACGAACGACGGTCGGCCGAGGCCGTGCGAGCTGACGTAGACCCAGACGTGCCCGTCGTCGCCCAGCGCGATCACCGGATTGTCATGCGCGTCGGAGGTGTGCTTGTCGCAGACGATCGTGGGCCGCGGGATCTCGCCGGTCGTGTGATCGTAGTACGAGGCCATCGCGAGCAGGTTGTGCCTGCCTTCGCTGGTGCCTCCGTAGACGAAGAACGTGCGGTTGGCTTCGGGCGAATAGACCGCGAACGGGATGTGCTTGGCGCAGTAGGTGCCAAGGCCGCCCGAGTACTTGTAGACATACTCGTCGCCGGACTCCTGATTGTAGTACCAGATCCCTCGGTAGCCATCGGCGGCGCCAAGGTCCTCGGGGACCGCGTCGATCGCGGTCGGCACCGGGTCGAGGGGCATCTGCGCGTCGGGCAGCACGAGGTACTCGTCGATGACCACGGTGCCGACGGGAGCTTTGACCACGATCTCCTGCGCGCCCGCGGGGATCGGAACCGCGTAGCGCTCACCGACCTCGATGGTCTCCTTCCCCTGCCACGCCTGCAGATACCATGATTCGCCCGAGCGCACCGCGAGGTACGCGCCGCCTGCCGAGGCCGCTCGCACCTGCAGCACGAGCAGGCCATCGGCGTCGAAGTCGGTGCGGATGCGCAGGACGTTGCGCGGCCCCAGCGGCCCGTAGAAGCGCGTGGTGAGGCCCGCGCCAAGGTCGGGGGCGTCGGTGGGGGCGAGGCCGCGCAGGTCGATCAGGTCAATCTCGTTGCGCGCTTCGGGCCGATCGGTTGCAGGTACGATGCGGAAGACTGCGTCGGGCATGGCATTCACGCCCTCCGGGGCGATGGCGGCGCCGATTGCGAGTGCGATGACGATCGTTCGCGGGAGCATCGTGTCGCCTCACCCCGTCATTGGTAAGACAGGCTTTCCGGCCTCTCACTTCACGAACGCGATGGGGGTTCGACGGGGGGAGGCGGGGGGCCTTCGTGAACCAACGACGGAACGGCTGACAGGCTGGAAAGCCTGTCCTACAACGACGCAACGACGGACCTCGTCACTCCGCCCAGATGCGCGAAAGTTCCCACGCCCCCAGACCGCTCTCGTCGAGCTCCGCGCGTTTCGTGTCGAGGACCGGGATTACCACGCGGAGCTGGTCGAGGTCGAGTTGGGCGTTCTCATCGGTGGTCGCCGGGTCCGCCTTGAATTTCGCGAAGGGCACGCACTGCGAATACCAGCCCTTCGACGGATCGAGGCGATGGCGCGCCACGTACTTCGAGCCATCGCGCTCCTCCAGCACCACCGTCAACGGTCCCGCCTGCTCCGCCCGCAGGCGCAGGCAGATGCCCATGCGGTCGGACAGGTCGAGGTAGCCGACCGCCGCGACGAAGCCCGCCCAGGGGTAGTGACTGCGGTCGTACTCGATGCGTAGCGCGGAGGTGTCGCCATCGCCGGGGCCCGCCACGAGCGTCAGCGACGGCCCACCGACCGGCAGCGCCAGCAACGGCTCGCGCTCGAAGTCGTCGATGATCGCTTCATCGTCAGGACCGCGCGAGGAGCGGTGCGGCGCCAGCGCGTCGGTAAGCGCCACGTCATCGAGCCACAGACGCTGGCGGCCCGACTTGATCCCGAGCGACGCCCCGGCCTCGCCGTCGAGGTTGCTCACGTCGGCGACCATGATCCCGTTGATCTCGTCAACGTCGAGGCGCCCGTCCTCGTCCTGCGTTGCCTCGGAGAGCATCAACTCGTCGAGGTCCACCTCCATATCGTGCCAGACGCCTCCGGGGCTGTAGAGGTAGCCCTGATAGCAGGAGCCGTCGGCCTCGCACACGCCATACATCACCGGCGAGGGGCCTTCGAGCTTGATGCTCAGCCGCAGCGAGCGCGGGCGCTCCTGTAGGGCGATCGGGGTGACGGTAAGGATCGCCAGCCGGCCCTCGGTCGCCTGCCATGAGAACTCGAGCGCGCCCTTGCCCGAGCGCACGTTCGCGGTCTCGCGGGTGATGGAGAGCGCGGCCTCGGGCGCGGTGCTGGTCCAGGCAGCGGACGGCTCGGGCTGCTCGAAGTCGAAGTCGGCCATGAGCGGCTCCTGAGCGCTCGCACACGCCACGAGCAGCAGTAGCGCGGTGGCGGACGCAATGAGCCTGGGGTTGGTAGTAATGCGCATCGGTTCTCCTTCAGGTGAAGCAGGTACACGTGTCGTTTGCCGTCACTGTCGTCACTGTCGTTGCTGGCGTTCCCGTGTTTAGGAAAACGTGACGGCGCGAATTGTTCCACTCAAGGCGCGTGATGCCTTCACCGAGGTGCACCGCGGGCCCAAAGCCGGGCGGGTCCGCAACAAAATCTTCGGGGTAGAGGAGGAGACTTCTCTCGCCGCGTTGAATTGAGTTATTTCTAATACATAACCGGCGGTCGGAACGGGGTCGGGCAGTCCACGAGGGCAGAGGAGACCGGCCACTACTGTCACAGCGCGCCGTGACTTCATGCCCCGGGATCCGGGATCTCCAAGCGACGCCTCGAAGTCCCGTTGTCGAGTCCACAAATACGTCTGCGACAAGGGAAGAGACCATGCGCCTGTACTATGAGGAGATCAACCGAGCGATCGAGCAATTGCGCGATCAGGACAACGTTGCACGCCCCGATGGCGATCAGCTTCGACGCATGGCCGAGCCCTACGGCGTTCGAACCGAGTTCGGCAACGTGAACTACTCGAGCACCATCCGCGCGCGCAGCAAGGATCTCAGCGTAATGCTGGGCAGCGACAAGGTCATGCAGACCGATCTGAACCCGGATCAGAAGCGGATTGTGCGGGATCTGCCCGAGACACTCAAGAAGGTCCATCGCTACCTCCAGCACACGCCGCTGGTGTGCACCGCGCGCACGCTCGGCAATAACTCCGAGTTCGCGCCGCACTGCACGATCTACGTCTCCACCCACCGCAAAGACTCCATCCGGCTGCCATACATGTGGTACAAGACGCTCTTCGACCCCAAGCACGCGACCGGGCCGGAGCTGAACCTGGTGTACATCCCCGAGTGGCAGGAGAAGGACCGGCAAGCGCTGGTCTTCCCCGAGATCGGCGTGACCTACGTCCTCGGCACCGACTACTTCGGCGAGGCGAAGAAGGGCTTCCTGCGCATGTCGATGTGGTGCGCGAGGGTGCGTGGGATGCTCGGGCTGCACGCGGGCAGCAAGCTTATCAAAACGCGCACGCCCGACGGCAAGATCAAGCGCTACGGCGTCCTGCTGCTGGGCCTCACCGCCACGGGCAAGACGACGCATTCGGCTCACACCCACTACCTCGACCGCCCCGGCGAAGAGGTCAAGCTGGTCCAGGATGACATGGTCTTCCTCAAGGACGACGGCAGCGCGCTCGGCTCGGAATCGGGCCTGTTCATCAAGACCGACTCGCTTGAAGACGGCTCCCAGCCGGTCCTCTACGAAGCGGCGAAGTCGCCCGCAACGGTCTTCGAGAACGTCATGGTGGACTACCTCGGCCGCGTCTATATGTCCGACGAGACGCTCACCGGCAACGGCCGGGCGGTCGTGCAGCGCGAGGACCTCGGTGGCCTGGCGTCCGAGTCGATCAACCTCCCGCCGGTCGAAGAACTCGACAAGCTCCTGGTCTGCTTCATCACGCGGCGCAACACGATCCTCCCGCCGCTGGCGCGACTCACGCCCCAGCAGGGCGCGGCGGCGTTCATGCTCGGCGAGTCCGTGCACACCTCCGGCTCGAACCCGGCACTGGCGGGCCAATCGATCCGCGTGGTCGGCACCAACCCGTTCATCGTGGGCGACGAGGCCACCGAGGGCAACCGCTTCTACGAGATCATCTCCCAGCACCCCGACAAGGTGCAGTGCTATCAGCTCAACACCGGCGGCGTCGGCGAGCTGATCGAGCTGGACGAGCGCACCGGCGAGCGGAAGGTGCTACAGGAGGTCGATCGCGTGGAGATCTCGGAGATGGCGGCGATATTCCGGGGCATCGTGCGCGGCGAGATCGAGTGGGAGACCGACCCGACGTGGAATTGCGAGGTGCCGACGAAGGTCGAGGACGTGGACCTCGAACGCTTCGACCCCCACCGTTTCTACGATCAGGAGCAGATCGACACCTTCATCCGCGACCTGCGCGCCGAACGCATCGAGTACCTCGAAAGCTTCACGGGCCTGCACCCGGACATCGTCGCGGCCGCGAAGCCGTAACGGCTGCGAACGACGGAGTACGACAGCAACAGAAAACGGCAACGACTCCCCGAGTCGTTGCCGTTTTGCCTTTGCCGTCCGTCGTTGTGGGACAGGCTTCCCAGCCCGTCAGCCGTTACTCGCCTTCCGCAGCCGCCTCCTCGACCGGCACCAGGCGCGCGGCGACCGTCAGCGTCCCCTCCCCCACCGTCACCGACTCCGGCCGCAAACCCGCCTCGCTCAGACGGGCCGCCAGCAGGTCCGCGACCCGGCTCTCCGCGATCGCACGCAGTTCATCGGGCAGCTTCACCCCACCCGCCTCGATGTTCTTCACCGCCAGCTTCAGTGCGCCACCCTCCACCGTCGGCTCCATCCCGATCCTCACGCGCGTCGAGAACAGCAGCA
>JALGSW010000153.1 GCA_029821635.1 Candidatus Zipacnadia bacterium | reverse complement strand
ACGCTGCCCGCCCACGGGTGAAAACCGGGCGGAGACGGGTATACGAGGCATGTTTGCACGAGGCTGCGGCCTCGTGCGGGCGTCCCGGAGCCACTCACCGCTCATTTTTTTCGCGCACCGAGCCCGCAACCCATCCATGCTCCCTCGCATCTCCGAACGCATAATGTAAGTGGAAAGCCTGTCCTACACACGACAACGACATCCGACGAGGGCGCCCCGTCTCCGGGGCGCCCTTGAATGCTTGTCAGTCTCCGCTCTCGGCCGCTACTTCTTCTCGTCCGGCGACTGCGGCAGATTGGTCTCCGATTGGTCCGGCAGCACCACGCCCGGATAGGGCGACTGCACACCACCCGCGGGTGCATCCGGCCCGATGACGTTGCGCCCCGACGCCTTGTGCTGTGCATCCACGATATTCTTCGAGTACTCGAAGCCCTCCTGCATCCGCTTGTAGCGCCGGTAGAAGATCACCAGCAGCACTACGGGGCTCACGTAGTAGAGCGCGATGCGCAGCCACTCCGGAGTGAACCCGGCAAAGATGTGCACCAGGAAGCCCGCCAGGATCGCGATCATGATCCCCTGCTCGATCAGCTCGTCCCTGCGCATCACGTCACACTCCTGCGTCGCCGCTGGGCTCAAGCTGTCGGATCGCCAGCAGCGTTTCGTAGATCGACATGCGCAGCATCTCGTCCAGCGGAATCTCCGCCGCGTCCGCCGGGACAAGCAGTGCGCTGTCCGCCTGGCGCAGCACTTCAGTCTCGCGCTCTTCTTCGGTCAGCAGGTTCCCGCCGTGGGTGGCGCGGAACATCGTCATCTGCGCCGCCAGCGCCTCCGCCTCGGACTCGAGCGCCATGATGCCCTCGATGTGCGGCATTGCGCGCTGCGTCCGCACGCGGTCGAGCCACGTCGGCCTGCTCGGTTCGATCAGGTAGCCCTGCGCGATCATCGCCGACTCGACGTACTGCCGGATGTCGCCGAAGACCCCGGAGCGCTGCCAGAAGCTCATCTCCTGGCGCATCGTCTTGAGCGCCTGCTCGATCAGCGCGTCGAGCGACACCCACTGCCGATCCTCCTCGGCCTCAGTGCCCTTCGCGCGCTTGCGCAGCAGGCCGAAGGCCACCGCCAGCGCGTCGCTGATCGGCGCCTCGGGCATCGGCCCGATCTGGCAGATCAGCATCTCCCACGTCTTCTGCGGGTAGGGCGGCATCATCGTGGCCATCCGATCGGTCAGGCGCACATCGATGCAGCCATTCTCCAGCAGGTCAATCAGCGTCACGTAGACGATCTGGTGCGCCCAGTGATGGGCGTCCAGCTCGTCTTCGGTGAGCGGCGCGAAGCAGCGCGCGCGAGGGCTCACCATCTTCCCCGGGCGCGAGTGGTCCACGAAGCGGTCGCCGAAGAGCACCATCAGCCCATCTGGCCCGACCGGGCCCTCGGGCTCGATCTGCCTGATCGGGATGGTGGCGTCAACCTCCGTCACCTGCGCCTCCCCCTCGATGGCTCCCCTGAGCAACTTCACCACGGCGCGCCAGATCAGCACGCCGAGGACCAGCAACATGATGATGATCGCTATCTGCACCATCTACGATCGTTGCCCCCTGGGGCGGTCCGTCTCGGGCGCGCAGCCATTCTCCGCCGGGCGGCTCTCAGGCCATTCCGTGAAAGCGTACGCGCTATGATTGTGGATCGACTCGAAGCTTTCGCACTCCACGGAAAGCCACTCCGCGTCCGGCAGCTCGCGCAGGGCGAGCACGCTGTCTCTCACGACGTCCTCGACGAACTTGGGGTTCTCATACGACCGCTCGGTCACCAGCTTCTCGTCCGCGCGCTTGAGCATCGGGTAGACCTGCTCGCTCCCCTGGCTCTCCAGCAGTGGGATCAGGTCCTCCAGCCAGACAATCCGCTCGCCGCGCGTGCGCAGTCGCACTCGCAACTGTGCGCGCTGGCTGTGCGCGCCGAAGGCAGAGATCTCCCGCGAGCACGGGCACAGCGTGATGATCGGCACCTCGACGCCGAGCTGGAAGTCGAAGCTCTCGTCCACCACGCTCGCGGCGAACCAGCAGTCGTAGTCGAGCTGGCAGGGCAGGTGCGTCGCCGGCGAACGCTTCGCCAGGAAGTATGTGAAGTCCAGCCGCAGGCTGGCCGCCCACGCGTCGAAGCGCGTGCGTACCTCGGTGAGCATCTCGCGCATCTCGGGCAGCGCCACCGCGCGCCTGGACCAGCGCGAGAGTATCTCGACGAAACGACTCATGTGCGTGCCGCGCTCGTGGTGGGGCAGCTCCACCGAGGCCTCGAAGACGCCGGTCACGCGCGCGTGGCCCCCCGCTTTCTCACGGATCATCACCGGGAGGTGGATGTCGCGCACGCCCACCCGCCGGATGGTGATCCCCCGCTCGTCTCGTTCGGATGCGACGTCGCGCATGGCGTTCGTGTCCCGCACAGCCGGTTGATGCGTGCGGGCAGTATATACGAAGTGAGGCGCCTCCGACAAGGTTCCACCCGACGCGGGGTGCCTGCGCCTGCTCATCGGAGCCGCGCGGCCGCCGTCGGCGTCTTCGACAGCGGGGACAATGGCGGCAACCAGATTCGCAACGACCACACCTGGATCGATGTGTGCCTCGATCCATACATCAAGAACATCCAGGTCTGGGAGTGCCCCAGCTAACGCGCAGCAACACGCCGGCCTGAAGATCAACTGCTGCTTCGTGGACGGCCACGCCAGGGCGATCGGCCGTGAGATCTACAGCAATTCCAACTACGTGTACAACGTGACGAGCTGACCGGCAAAGTTGTGCGCCGTGGAGCATCGACCCCGCCGGTAACCGGCGGGGCCGCGCTCTTTCGGCCCGACAGGCAGAGATATCCACCATCTTTCCTTTGCACGAGGAGGTGTTCTGGGCCGGCGCGTACAATACTGCGGATAGAGGTAAATATCTGACGGTGGAGGTGTCCAGCCATGAGGCGACGAGGTTTCACCCTGATCGAGCTGCTGGTCGTCATCGCGATCATCGCCATCCTGGCGGCGATCCTGTTCCCGGTGTTCGCCAGGGCTCGCGAGAAGGCGCGACAAACGAGTTGTCTGAGCAACCTCAAGCAGATCGCACTTGGCCTCGAGATGTACGTTGGCGACTACGATGAGCGGTATCCCATATCTGGCGGTTGGCACGGCACAGCTGAAGTCTCCCGTGGATTCTTCATCTTCGCCATCGAGCCTTACGTCAAGAACGAGCAGATCTGGGAGTGCCCGAGCGATCCGTCCCCGACATCAGCGTCCTATGGCGGCAGGACTATCAGGGCCAGCTACGGCTACAACCTGACGTGCCCCGGTGACGGCTACGCCAGTTACCACGCCGAACGCTGGACCACAGGGCATTGGGTCCCGCTGAAGAAGGCTGATATCGTTCATGCCACGTCTCTGTGGATCTTCACCGACTGCTACATCACCTACCCCTACTCGCTGACCCACCTGCGCTACACTGTTGGCGGTAATCCCTGGCGCGAGGTCGGCTATGGCCCCGAGCACAACGGCGGTCTGAACTTCGCGTTCGCGGACGGTCACGCCAAGTGGTTCCAAGGGCGCTCGTGGGTGGCCAGCTACAACGCCGCACAGGTGAAGTGGAGCTATCTCTGGTAGCCCCGACACCACCCGGCAACGTTCCGCGGCCCCGCCGGCAACCGGCGGGGCCGCTTCCACTCATCGTGCCTCAGCGACTCCGTTGGCAGCGCGTGCGCTTTCGTGTTCAATGCGTACGCTGCCACCCATAGCTCACGGAGGTGCTCGCTCATGCAACGCAAAGGCTTTACGCTGATCGAACTTCTCGTCGTCATCGCGATCATCGCGATCCTGGCCGCGATCCTCTTCCCGGTCTTCGCCCAGGCGCGGGAGAAGGCGCGCCAGACTGCGTGCCTCAACAACACGCGACAGCTCGGAACCGCCTGTGCCATGTACTTCCAGGACTACGATGAGAACCTGCTGCACTACCGCCATGAGCTACCCGGCAACACGGGCCTCTACTGGTGGGCTATGGTCGAGCCCTATGTGAAGAACGACCAGGTCTTCGTCTGCCCGAGCTACCAGAGCTACGCGCACGGCTACGGATGGGCCTACAATTATCTCGGCTGGCCATCACGGGGCGGCACGCAGTCCACTGCGGCGGCGGCTCTTGCAGACGTGACGAATCCGGCTGAAACCATCATGCTGGGCGACACCAAGATCAACTCGGTCGTCATCTACGCGCCGCTCAATGCGAGCTTCGTCACGACGTACTGCGAGGTGCGCAACGGCTACGACCGGCACAACGAGGGCGCGAACTACGCGTTCGTGGACGGCCACTCGAAGTGGATCATGGGCCTGGACACGATCGCGGTGGCGAATCTCAACAAGTGGTGGACCGCGAAGCGCTAACGCGCCCACGCGGCCGGTAACCTTCGCGCGCGCCATGGCGAATCTCACGGTGGAACCGCACGAGACACGGAACCGTTGCTCGTGCCGGGGTGTCTACGTTTCTGAGCGGTGACTGATGGACGTCCCTGGGTGTGAGGAGAATGTGCACGAAGCGCATGATGGTGCTCGCAGCGCTGCTCGCGGCCGTGACGCTCACGGTCGCGCCCGCCGCGCTCGCACAGGACGAGTACGTCGCGCAGCGCGAGGCTATGGTCGACTCGCTGGTCGCTGAGGGCATCATCACCGACGCGCGTGTGATCGCGGCGCTGAAGAAGGTCCCGCGGCACCTGTTCGTGCCACACGGACAGATCGCCTCGGCCTACGATGACACGCCCCTGCCGATCGGCGACGACCAGCTCATCTACGCGCCCTCGATCGTCGGGCTGATGACGGAGGCGCTGCAGCCGCAGGCGACCGACCGCGTGCTCGAAGTCGGCACCGGCTCGGGCTACCAGGCGGCGGTGCTGGCCGAGCTGGCGCGGCACGTGTACACCACCGAGGTCATTGAAGCACTCGCGGTGAGCGCGCAGTCGCGGCTACAGGAGATGGGCTACACGAACGTCACCGTGCGCAACGCCGACGGCTACCTCGGCTGGCCGGAGCATCAGCCCTTCGACAAGATCATCGTCAACTGCGCGGCCGACCAGGTGCCGCCGGCGCTGGTCGATCAACTCAAAGACGGCGGGCGGATGGTCATCCCCATCTCTGAAGAGGGCGGCTGGGCGCAGAAGCTCTACCTGATGGAGAAGCAGGGCGACCAGCTCGTGAGAACCGAACTCGCCGACGCGATCTTCGTGCCAATGGCGCGGAGTGCGACGGAGAACGGCGAGTAGCGACAGGGAGCGCGAACGACCACTGCGGGCCGCCCACGTCAGGCGGCCCGCGATCGTGTACGGCTTCACTGCAGGACTCCGGCACCTCCGCGCGCAATTCTACCGCAGCACACACCGACCGAAGCCCATCCACCCGCAGGGGAGAGGTTACATGGTCGCCCGCGAACTGTCCGCCGAACAATGCCGCTGGTGCTGCAACGCATCGCAGTTCAACTTCGAGACCACCGCCGAGCTTCCGGAGACAGTCGATCCGATCGGACAGCCTCGGGCCACTCACGCGCTGGAGTTCGGCGCGTCGATCGAGAGCGAGGGCTACAACGTCTTCGCGCTCGGGCAGGCGGGCAGCGGGCGGCGCTCGATCGTGATGGATACGCTCTCCCGGCATGCGCGGCAGATGCCCGCGCCCAGCGATTGGTGCTACGTGCACAACTTTGAGGAGCCGCGCCGACCTCGCGCGATAGAGCTGCCGTCGGGGATGGCGCCGGAGTTCCGCGATGACATGGAGGAGCTGATGGAGGACGTCGATCGCGAGATCACCCGCAGCTTCGAGAGCGATGAGTACCAGCAGCGGCGCGAAGACGTGCTCAGCGACTACCGCCAGGGCCGCACGGAGGCGCTGCAAACCCTTGAGCGCGAGGTGCAGGAGAAGGGGCTGGCGATCGGCCGCGGGCCGACAGGGCTGATCGTGGCGCCCGCCGACGAGAACGGCGAGGTGCTCAGCCCGCAGGAGTACCAGCAGCTTGCCACCGAAGAGCGCGAGAAGATCGAGGCGAAGCGGCGCGAGATGCAGGAGAAGCTCGAGGAGGAAATGCGCCGGGGCCAGAAGCTCGAGAAAGAGGCGCGCCGCAAGGTCGCCGAGCTGGACCGAGAGGTGGCGGAGTTCGCGGTAGGGGGCATCTTCGACGAGTTGACTGAGCGATACGCGCAGATCGAGCCGGTCGTGGCGCACATCGATCACGTGCGTGAGGACGTGATCGACAACGTCGAGATCTTCCGCGCCGACCACGCGGCGGTGCAGGAGCAGCATGCGCAGATGCTCGGCCAGGCGCCCGGGCAGCGGCCGTTCGGGCTGCCCGGTGGGCAGGAGGGCCTCCCGCAGAGCCCCTACAACCGCTACGCGGTCAACGTGCTGATCACCCACGCCGACGGCAACGGGGCGCCGGTGGTCTTCGAGACGAAGCCGACGATCGAGAATGTCACCGGCGACATCGAGCACCTCTCCTACATGGGCGCGCTGCTGACCGACTTCACGATGATCAAGGACGGCGCGCTGCACCGCGCGAACGGCGGCTACCTGGTGCTGGAGGCGCTGACGCTGCTGACGCGGCCCTTCGCCTGGGAGGCGCTCAAGCGCGCTCTCAAGGAGGCCGAGGTGCGGCCCGAGTCGATCCGCGAGCAACTGCGGCTCGTCTCGACGGTCTCGCTCGAGCCAGAAGCGATCCCGCTGGACGTCAAGGTCGTGCTGATCGGCACTCCGACGCTCTACTATCTGCTGCACGCGCACGATGAGGAGTTCCAGAAGCTCTTCAAGGTGAAGGCCGACTTCGATCTGCTGATGGGCCGCGATGAGCAGAGCGTGCAGAGCTACGCGCACTTCGTGGCCGCGTGCTGCCACAAGGAGGCTCTCCCCCACTTCGCCCCGGATGCGGTTGCGCTGGTGGCCGAGCAGGGAGCGCGGGCGGCGGGGGATCGCGAGAAGCTGACGGTGCGCTTCCTCGAGATCGCCGACCTGGTGCGCGAGTCGGCGTACTGGTGCCGGGAGGACGGTGCGCAGGTCGTCTCCGCCGCGCACGTGCGCCGGGCGATCGAGGACGCGATCTGGCGCGCGAACCGCGTCGAGGAGCGCATCCAGGAACTGATCGAGCAGGGGACGCTGATGGTGGACGTTGCTGGCGAGCGCGTCGGGCAGGTGAACGGGATCGCGGTGCTGCCGCTGGGCGACTATGCTTTCGGCAAGCCCACGCGCATCACCGCGCGCAGTTTCCTCGGCAAGCCGGGCGTGATCGCCATAGACCGCGAGGTGGAGATGGCCGGCCCGATCCACAACAAAGGGACGCTGATCCTCGGCGGCTACCTCGGCGGGACGTTCGCACAGTACCGGCCGATCAGCGCGGCCGCGACGGTGGCCTTCGAGCAGACCTACGAGGAGATCGAGGGCGACAGCGCGTCGGCGGCGGAGCTGTACGCACTGCTCTCGACCATCGGGCGCGTGCCGCTGCGGCAGGACGTGGCGGTGACGGGCTCGGTGAACCAGCACGGGCAGGTGCAGCCGATCGGTGGGGTCAACGAGAAGATCGAGGGCTTCTTCTACACCTGCCGGCTCAACGGGCTCACCGGCACCCAGGGCGTGGTCATCCCCGAGTCGAACGTGCGCCACCTCATGCTGCGGCCGGATGTGCTGGCGGCGATCGAGGCCGGGAAGTTCCACGTGCACGCGATCTCGACCGTGGCCGAGGGGATCGAGCTGCTCACCGGGAGACCGATGGGCGAGCCGGACGAAGCGGGCGACTTCCCCGACGGCAGCGTCGGCGCGGCGGTGCAGGGGCGGTTGGCCGAGCTGGCGCAGCGTCAGAAGCAGCTCGAGGAGTCGGAGGGCGGCCCGGGAGACGCGCAGGAGAGCTGAGGGGCCGTGCGGGCCGGGCCCGGGCTGTAGTTGACAGACTGTTAAGGAAAAGGCCAGCGGTCTGTCCCGGGGGGGGAGGACGTTCCGCTGGCCCGTACCTCGCACAGCAAAGCCGCGCGAGGAAAGCTGTCTTCGTGTGGCGCGCACTATACCACACTTTGGAATGTTGCGAAAGTCTTGAGTGAGAAAAAGTTGGTGACTTCGTCGTAGGGATTTGCAGTTGAGGGTCGCGGCTGCGCGCATCGGAGGCGTGCAGGTTGGCGGAGGATAGGAGCGTCGTGGACCTGGCAGGGACGTTCACAGGATGTTTGCGGCGCACAGCTCTTGACACGAGGCGGCTTTCGTGCGATAATCTCTTTCGTTAGCACTCTCGGCGTGTGAGTGCTAACGGCAGAGAGAAGTCCCCGATGTGGCGCCCATGAGGGCGCAGAACCGGCGCAATGCACGGTAGTGCATGAATACGTCTGAAGGTGGTGCGTACCAATGCTGCAGCCTCTTGGAGCACGGGTGCTGGTAAAGCGCTTGGAGGCCGAAGAGATGAGCACCGGCGGGATCATCCTGCCGGAGGCCGCGCAGGAGCGGCCGCGTGAGGGCAAAGTCGTCGCGGTCGGCGCTGGCAGGTTCGACGACGAGGGCAATCGGGTCGCGATGAGCGTCAAGCAGGACGACGTGGTCATCTACGCCTCGTTCGGCGGCACCGAGATCAAGATCGACGGCGAAGATTACCTGATCATCGACGAGGACGACATCCTCGCCGTGCGCGAGTAAACACTCGCACCAGACTATCACCCCTGAGGAGGGATAACCGTGGCGAAGAAGCTTGCCTTTGACGAGGAAGCGCGACGTGCGCTCGAGCGCGGCGTTAACCAGGTCGCGGACGCCGCGAAGGTCACGCTGGGTCCGAAGGGCCGCAATGTAGTGCTCGAGAAGAAGTGGGGCGCGCCGACGATCACCAAGGACGGCGTGACGGTCACCAAGGAAGTTGAGCTTGAGGACCAGTACGAGAACATGGGCGCGCAGTTGTGCAAGGAAGTAGCGTCAAAGACCAACGACGACACCGGCGACGGTACCACGACGGCGACCGTGCTGGCGCAGGCGATCGTGCGCGCGGGCCTCAAGAACGTCGCTGCCGGCGCGAATCCGATGCTGCTGAAGAAGGGCGTCGAGGAGGCCGTCAAGGAGGTCGTGGCCGCAATCCGCGAGAACGCGATCGCCGTCGAGGGTCGCGATGAGATCGCCCACGTGGCGGGCATCGCGGGCAACGACCCGGCGATCGGCGAGATCATCGCCGACGCGATGGACAAGGTTGGCAAGGACGGCGTCATTGCCGTCGAGGAGTCCAAGGTCGGCACGACCGAGGTCGAGGTCGTCGAGGGCATGCAGTTCGACAAGGGCTACATCTCCCCCTACTTCGGCGTCGAGAACAACGAGGCTCTGCTAGAGGACGCCTACATTCTTCTCTACGAGGAGAAGATCTCCGCAGCCGCCGACATCGTTCCCGTGATGGAGAAGGTCGCGGCCGCGAACCGGCCGCTGCTCGTCATCGCCGAGAACGTCGAGGCTGAGGCACTGGCGACGATGGTCGTCAACAACATGCGCGGGACCGTCCGCTGCTGCGCCGTCAAGGCCCCCGGCTTCGGGGACCGCCGCAAGCGCAACCTCGAGGACCTCGCCGCCCTCACCGGTGGCAAGTTCATCTCCGAGGACCTCGGCATCAAGCTCGACGGCGTGCAGCTCGAGGACATGGGCCACGCGGATCGCGTCATCGTGACCAAGGATGACACCACGATCATCAGCGGCGCGGGCACGCAGGAAGAGATCGACGCGCGCGTGGCTGAGATCCGGCGCGAGATCAGCACCACCGACTCGGACTACGATCGCGAGAAGCTCGAGGAGCGCCTCGCCAAGCTCGCCGGCGGCGTCGCCGTCATCAAGGTCGGCGCGGCCACCGAGACCGAGCTCAAGGAGCTCCAGCACCGCTTCGAGGACGCGCTCTCGTCGGCCCGCTCGGCCATCGAGGAGGGCGTCGTGCCCGGCGGCGGCGTCATGCTCGCTCGGACCAGCAAGATGCTCGACAAGGCCCGCGACCGTGTGCGCGGCGACGCGAAGATCGGCGTCGAGATCATCCAGCGCGCGATCACCGAGCCGCTGCGGCAGATCGCCGCGAACGCTGGCTACGAGGGCTCCGTGGTCCTGGACAAGGTCCTCACCAACGATGAGTTCGCGTTCGGCTTCAACGCCATGAGCGAGGAGTTCGGCAACATGGTCGAGGCGGGTGTCATCGATCCGGCCAAGGTCATCCGGGCGGAGATCGAGAACGCCGCGTCGATCGGCGCGCTGTTGCTGACCACCGAGGCGCTCATCGCCGAGATCCCCGTGGCCGAGCCCCCGATGCCTCCCGGCGGCGACATGGGCGACATGGGCGGCATGGGCGGCATGATGTAAGCCGCCGCTTCCCGTCAGTCTGCTACACCCGCGGGCCGCGCCAGAGAGATGGCGCGGCCCGCTTTCCATGTACGCCGGGGCGGCGATGGCGGCGCACATGCGAGGCTGGGCTATGTGCCAGACAGACCGAGCGGCGTCCGGGCCATGGAGCGTCGAGTCCGGGAAGCCGGTGGGGGCTTCGTGCTCCCGGATGGGACGCTGCCGCACTCGTTTGGCGAGGATGCACTCGATCATCTCCGATGAAACCTTGCGGATGCCGGTCCGGTCTGCTATCATCACGGGCGCCCAATCCGCATGCCTACACGCAGCGAGGGAGTGTCCTTCGATGAAGATGTACTTTCTCGGACTCGATGGTGCATCCGCGCAGATCATGTTCGAGCGCGACCTGCCCAACATCAAGCGGCTGCTCTCACAGAGCCGGTATCAAGTTTGCATGGCCGAAGAGGATTATCCCTACACCGGCCCGTCGTGGACCAGTATTTACACCGGCATGAGCGCCAAGGAGCATGGTGTGACCGACCTGTGGGGACGGCACATCGAGGGCTCCGAGAGCTACGACACGCTGCGCGACCCGGTCATCTGGGAGATGCTCGACCACGTCGGAATGACCACCGGTGTGGTGCACATGCCGATGACCACGTGCAGCCGGCAGGTCAGCGGCTACATCATCTCCGGCTTCCCGAACGATCTCGATCATGCCGGGAGCGCCGGCGAGCTGATGCCGCTGCTGCAATCGCGCGACATCTCGGACCTGATCCGCCTCACCCCGCGCGACCGGAGCCTGGACAACACTTGGTACCGCAAGTACACGCTGGAGCAGAGCATCGACATCATGAAGGAGATGGTCGCGCGCAAGGCTGAGGCGGTGCGCATACTCGTGCGCACGCACCCCGTGGACTGCCTCTTC
>JALGSW010000152.1 GCA_029821635.1 Candidatus Zipacnadia bacterium | reverse complement strand
GATCGGCGTGCGCGGAGGGCTGCCCGAGGGCGCGCTCGGCGGCGTGCGCTGGAGCACGGCCGACGCGCTGAGCGACACGATCGCGGGGCTGGAGGGCGCGGGGCTGACCATCGCCCGCCTCACCCCCGGCTACGATGTGGACACTGCGGAGGACCTGCAGCGCCTCGCGCGGGAGATGGCGGAAGACACCCTCGACGGCCTCGCGAACCTCGCGAAGACGCTAGCGGACCTCGGACTGTGAGCGCAGGCCCAGCCCCTCCATGATCCGCGCGGGGAAGTCAGGCGACTCGCGGTGGCGATTCTCGGCCCACAGCCTGAGATCGGCGCTGTTCCACGGCTGGCCGTCCCGCCACTCGACCTCGATCGCGTACGCGCCCGAGGCGACCATCGGGGCGCCGGTCACCTCGTACGCCCACGTGTCCCTGCTCCCCGTGAGTGGATCGATCGGCATCTCCACCAGCCACGGCCCTCGCGTGGCGGCCTCGATGGGCACGCGGTTGCCGCTGCCGTCGAGGCCCAGCCGCGGGGCCTCGCGGGCCGTCAGATCGCTGAGCTGCATCGGGAAGGCGCCGGTGTCGTCAGCGAATCGCGCCAGCCCACCATCGAGCTTCTCCAGGGCCTCGTGCATGCGTCCCTCGATTTCCCGGGTCTGGGCTGAGCCGCTCCCGGCCTCGGCAGGCGTCATGAGCCGGATGCTCCCCGCCACTACCAGCAGCGCCATCAAGGCCGCGACCGTCGCGAATCCCGGCGCGATCCGGCGCGACTGCGCCGTGGCGAACGGCGCGAGCACGGTGAAGCACAGGAGCGCGATGCCCATCGCCAGCGCCGCGAAGTGCAGGACGGCTGCGAGCCCCTGCGGCAGCATATCCAGGTTCCCGAAGATTCCGGGCAGGCTCAGGCCGAGCATCGCGCTCAACACGTAGAGCAGGCAGACCCCCGAGGTGAGCTGGAAGAAGAAGCTGGACTGGCTGTCGGGCCAGCGCCGGAGGTGCCTGCGCAGGAAGACCCACGTGGCGACGACCCACGCGAGTTCCGGAACGAGCACCAGCAGCGGCGCGGGGACCACGGTGAGCAGCGCCCAGTACGCCGTCGCCAGTGCCCCGTCCCCGGCGACGATCGCCGGTGCGGGCTGGGAGGTCCCCGCCGCGATCAGGACCCCCGCCCACCCGGTCGCGACGAACGCGGCCAGCAGAAGTGGCGGCCGGCCCGAGGTGTCGGCGTCTTCCGGCACGGGCTTCCTGCTCAGCCACCCCGTGCGCAGCGCCTCGCGCACGAGCAGCACCAGCGCCGCGACCAGCATCAGGCCCGCCACGAGCCCGAGGAGGATGCCGAACCAGGGCTCCCCGGACCGCTGGAGCGCGAGCCAGCCCACGGGGAAGCTCAGCACCAGGAGTGCGATCGTCGCGCTCAGCGCGCGGCCGGGCTCCCGGTCCTCCTGTGCGGGCGTGTCACCGCGCGCCGCCCCCCTCTCGGTCATCAGCAGTAGCACGGGCAGCGCCACGAGCAACACTGCCAGCGTGGCGAGGGTCATCCCCCACACTGCCACGACCACCCCCAGCACCGCCATCAGGCGCACGGCCTCCTGCCGCCACGGTCGCCGCGTGCGCCACATCACCAGCAGGAACACCGCGCCCGCCAGCAGCACGGCCCACGGGGAGCGCGCGAAGATGTCCCGAACCGTCGCATAGCGGTGGACGTAGGGTTTCGCCTGCGGCGCCCGGCGCGCGTCGAAGGTGAGGTCGTCCATCTGCTCGGGCGTGAGGATGGTGAACATCCGCGTGGCCACGAGGCGGGGGTCCCCCTCATAGTCCGGCGCCCAGCGGCCCTGCCCGAGGTTCGCGAGGTCACTCGGGACCAGCAGCCGCGCAACACTCTCACAGCACATCGCGGGCTCTTTCCAGCCGATCATTCCGAGGCGGATGGACGCCCACGATCCCCCCGGATGGAGGCGCCCCTGCCATGTCTGGCTCCCCCAGTCGATCTGCTTGCAGCCCACCGCGTCCCCGGCCAGCACGATCAGCGCCAGCGTGGTCCGCTCCGGGGCGCTCGCGCGCGAGATGAAGAGCGGGAACACGAGGCGGTCGGTGGGGAAGCGAATCGCGATCGGCTGCACGTCGGCGAGGACCGGGCGCTCGCGGGCTACTTCCGGCCGGACCTTCAGCGCAACGAAGTGCCAGCCTCGGCCGATGTAGTGCGCGAAGGCTTCACGGGCACGATCGTCGGCGGCATAGCCCTCAGCGCGGAGCCAGTCGAGCAGCGCCCACTCGCTGCCGGTGGAGATGACCGCCGCGTCGTAGTCGCCGGCGGCCATCCGGCGATGCACCGTTACGCCGCCGGCGTCAGCGCCTCCGCCCTTCTCGCTCGCCAGCCGGCCTGCGAAGACAAGCCCGCTCTGCTGGGTCTGCACGCGCACGTCGGTCCATGTGCGGACCTGCGTGAGCGCGAACGCCATCTCGATGAAGTACGGGTCGGGGGCGAAGACTCCGTCAGTCGTGGGCAGCCCGGGCACGGGGACGATCCACGCGAAGTCCTCGGCGGGGCCGCGGTACGTGGTCTGCAGTATCAGCAGTTCGGTGCCGTCGCCCCCGTCGATGACGATGGCCTTCTGGCCGGGCGACGAGACCCCGCCCATGCCACCGGCCCTGCCCGCCATGCGCGGACCGACGAAGCCGCCGTCGGCGAGAACCGGACCGACCAAGGCTACCGTGGCAATGAAGGACGCTACGATCGCGCGCATCGTCTCTCCCCCTCGGAGATGTGGCAGGGATTCGCTCTGTACAGGTGAACGCGCCTACATGTACAGTATGTTCCCACACTGCCACCATTACACTACCTTCCGATTATGCCCGATCGAGCCGCCAGGCGTCCGGCGTCATGTTGTTGCCCGCGACCACCCACAGCGCGTCATCGTAGACACAGACGCTCGCGGCGTGGCGGGGCAGCCACGGGGTGCCGGGCAGCTCCTGCCAGTGGATGCCGCAGGGCGAGTGCCAGACGTCCTTGCGATTGCCCGTGCCATCGTGGCCCTCCAGCACCCACAGCCAGCCGTCCCACGCCGCGACCTCGTGGTACTGCCGCGGCGCCCACGGCGTCTGCTCTACGACCTGCTCCCACTCCACGCCATCCGCCGACGCCCAGACGTCATTGCGGAAGATGCGCGTCGGATGCTCGGGCGTGTCGTAGGTGCCTCCGCCGAGCAGCCAGATGCGGCCGTCGAGCACCGCGCTGCCGCCGATCAGCCCGCGCGGCGCCCACGGCTGGTCGTCGGCCACGCGCTCCCACGTCCCGCCATCGGTCGAGCGCCACACATCGGCGTAGAAGCGCTCTTCGGCGGGGGCGAAGCCGGGCATGCTCTGGCCGCCAATGAGCCAGATCGCGCCATCGAACGCAACCGTGTAGTGCAACACGCGCGGCGCCCAGGGGGCGTCGTCGAGCACCTGCTCCCAGCGCTCGCCATCCTCGCTGCACCACACGTCGGACTGGTAGTGATGCTGATTGGCGTCGCCGCCCACGATCCACATGCGCCCATCGTGGACGGCGTAGCCGGCGGTGTGCCGGCCCTCCCACGGCGCGTGCGTGACGAACTCCCAGTCGGCGCCGTCCTCCGAGCACCAGACCTCGGAGTTGCATATCTGCGGGAAGTGCTCTTTGTCCGACGGGTTCCAACCGCCCAGCAGCCACATGCGGTCGCGGAACGCCAGCAACCCCGCCCCATCGCGCGCGGCGAAGGCCGCATCGTCGGTCGCGCATGTCCACCTGTACGCGGGCTGATCTGCCACTGCACTCACCGTCCGTTCGGTTCCGGAGGGATACTCACGAGCTTGCCCACCTCGGCGTAGCGCGCGTGTACCGCCAGCTTGCGCGCCAGCAGTCGCACGAGCCAGCGCTTCACGTCCGTGCGCGCGTCGAGACGCCGCCTCACATCCTCCCCCACCGCACCTGCGGCGGCACGATGGCGCCACCAGTCATCAAGCGCCACGGTGAAGTCGTGCCACCAGGCCCCGGCCGAAGCGGGGTCCAGCACTGTGTCCTCACATCGCAGGAAGCCGGGCACCGGTTCGGGCTGATCGGCGTGTGCCGATGGCAGCGACTTCGCCGGCCGCCCGCGGCCGATCGACCAGAGCAGCACCTCCAGGAAGCGGAAGGCCTTCGGCGCGCAGAGCCACGAGTGGTAGATGGCCGTGCGGAACCACGGCCAGTGCTCGCAGATCGCGGCGAGGCGCGCCTCGACCTCCGCCACCCGCCCGGCCCGATGCTCGAGGAACCACGGATCGGTGAAGTCGGGGTTGCCGTAGGTCGGCCCGCTTCCCCCGGTGTCACCAAGGTAGCGATCCTGACAGAAGCGGTCGCGCGCGTCGTCGTCCCAGACGAGCGACTTCAGCCACCAGCGCTGGCGGTGCAGCGTGCGCTCGACAAGCAGGAGCTTCATCTCAGTGTGCTCGCCCAGCACACTCCACAGGTCGGCGCAGGCGGCCCCCCAGTCGGTCCCCGACTCGTCGAGGCGGGCCAACTCCCTGCCGGCGTCCTCCGGGCCTGCGCCCGTCAGCCACGCGTCAAGGGCCAGCAGATACTGCGCCATGCGCCGCTTGCGCCCGCCGTCGGCGGTGTAGCAGCCGTGGATGAAGCCCGGCGGAGCCTGCGCGCCGATGGCATCCACGGCCTCGACGTAGGCGCGCGGGAAGAGGTAGTGCCCGCAGCCGGGCAGGTAGTTGATCGGGCCCTCCACGACCTGCCTCGCCCAATCGGGGACGTGACCCAGCGCCCGTTCGTCCTCGACGATGCGCTGAAGCTCCTCGTCACCCGCGACGAACTCCTGCCACGCGGCGTCGCTGGCGGCCGCTTCGTCGAGCGGCGTGTACCACCAGCAGCGGCTGCTGACCGTGTCAAGCCACGCCGCACGCGACCACCCGCCGCTCATCCGCCCGCCTCCGCGCGCTGCTGAGCGCGCTGCTCAGCTGCGATCTGTTCCGCGCGCATCAGCGACAACAGCAGCGACACGATGAAGACGCGCTCGGGAGTGCGTGGGCCGAGAAGTCCGTGGATCTGGCGCCCGATCTCGGTCTGCGGCGCCTCGCCTCGCGTCCACGCCTCCATCGGGTCGATGTGCTCGCCCACGGTGCGCGCGCGCTCGAAGCCGGTCGTGCCGATCATCGGCATGGCCCTGCGCCAGCCACCCGCGCCGATGCTCGACAAGATGATCTCGTAGCGTCGGAAAGCCTTGTGATGGCAGACGTTCAGTGTGCCGTCGCCTTCGCCGCGGAAGGCGTGCACGAGGATGTCGTCGTCGGGGTTGCGTTCGCGGATGGCCGCCTCCACGGACTGCACCGCCGCCCGGTGCGCCGCGACCAGAGCCATCGGGTCGTTCTCGGAGACGCCCGGGCAGTCGTCGAGGTGCCATCGCAGGCACAGCGCGAAGCGTTCGGCGTAAAGCTGCTTCAATTCGGTGGGCTCACCCAGCAACTCCGTCACGCGTGCCCGTACCGCCCCCTCGGGGTCACACACCGCCAGCAGCGGGGCCCACCCGTTGGCGTCCCTCGGAGCGAGCCACTCGCGCAGCGCGGCGTACCACGCCCACACCTGCAGCCAGCGCTCCTGCGTCATCCGGCCCATGCAGCTCGGCGTGCGCTCCGGCAGTACGCCGGTGCCGATGGCCCGACACAGGTCGATCAGCGCCGCCTCGAGGTCCCAGTTGCAGATCGACAGCGCGGGCACCCACTGCACGATCTCCTGCTGGCCCGGGGACAGTTCCGCGGGCCCGGACAGCTCGCGCAGACGCGCCAACTCCTCGCCGACCCGCTCCTCACCGTGCTGCCCCCAGAACCGCAGCACCCCGCTCTCCCACGCGGCAGGGACGTTCTCAGTATCGGCCATGCTCCTCACCCTCCCCGCGTATGCTTCAGGCGGCCGTCGCGAGCGAGTAGAGTCGAACGCTCGCTCGAAGTCAAGCGATTCCGAGAACTCGCTCATTCTTCACCCAGCACGCCCGCCTCGAAGTCCGCGGTCGTCGCGATACGCCAGGCATCGCCGCCATCGTCGCTCATCAGGATCACCGGGTCGTGCGGGCGAATGCCCTTCCACGCCCCGGCGTCGTTGCGCGTGAGCGTCTCCTCAGGCCACTTGAGCATGTAGGCCTCGGCCATCTCGTCGGTGAGCTGGTCGGCATAGAGGTAGTAGGTCAGGAACAGCCGCCCGCGCCGGTCGATGCTGAGCTTGTGATAGAAGATCGAGTAGGCGCGATGGAAGCTCACCACCAGCGGCCCGAGCTCTTCCCACTGCCACGAGCCGTCCGCCTGCCGCTTTGCGCGCAGGTAGTCCAGCGTCCGCGTCATGTCCGCGTTGTTGATCTCATCGGGGGGCAGCGGCCGTCCCTCAGGGCTGACCCCGCGGCCCATGTTCCGCGCGACGCAGTGCAGCGTGTCATCATCGCCGATCGCCAGCGCGACGTATGTCAGGCCGCAGTCGTAGCGCCTGCGCAGCCCCAGCGCCTCGGGCTCGCCCCAGTCGCCGCGGGTCAGCGGCACGTCCGTGGTCGAGCGCACGTACCAGAAGTTGTGCTGGTGGGCGCCGATGACCACGTGCAGGCCGCCCTCGCTATCGGCCACGATGGCGCCCGCGTTGTGCCCGTCGGGCTTCTCCGTGTAGGGGTTCTGCCCGAAGCCGAGCAGAATCGGCTCGCTCACCTCGCCGGTCGCGCGATCGTAGCAGGCCACGTAGTTCGGCGTGCCGGGCAGCGGCTGTCCGTCCTCGCCCATCACCGGCGCAGTGCGCGCGAAGGTCACCCAGGTGCGCTCGCCGACCGTCGCGGCGGTCGGCCCGGCGCCGGAGTGCGCCGGGTTGAGGAACGACTGCTCCGGCGAGAGCGCGACCGGCTCGTGGATCGCGATCGAGCCGTCCTCGACGCGCTCCATGTCACGCACGAAGATGCGCCCGCCGCTCTGCTCCATGATGAGCGGCGGGGCGTCGGAGCCGCGCGCGTTGGGTTCGAGGAGCAGCGCGCCCGCATCCGGCACTTCGTAGCACTCCCAGGCGTCTGAGTCCGCGGGCAGGCGCATCAGCACCCGCCGGGCGCCGGGCGCGTAGAGGTTCAGGACGGTCCACGCATCCCCGTGCCCGTCTACGACGATGCGCGTGTCGCGCGCCCTCACACCCGCGAGGAAGGTCCCGGTCCAGTCGGGGTAGGTCTCGCGCAGGATCCCCGGCAGCGACCAGCCGACCCAGCGCCCGTCGCGCAGCGTCTGCACCCAGCCGTCGCGGCTGCCATCGCTCTGCTCGATCACCGGGTCGGCCGCGCGGATCAGCGGCTGGTTGCCCAAGTCGAACGCCACGCGGCCGGTCGGCATGAAGCGCGGATCGTAGGCCAGCAGCTCGCGCTCGCCGAGGTAGTACTTCTGATGCACGATCGGCGTCTCACCGGGCACGACCACGGGCGCCAGGTCTGCGTCGATCTCCGCGCCCTGATGGTCATAGGGCGTGGGCTGCGGCTGCGCGAGGACAGTCGCGGGCAGGGCAGCGATACAGATGGTCGCGATGAAGCGCACTGCCATCACTCTCCGATGATGCCGTCGATCTCCAGCGTCGCGCCCGGCGCCGCGCCGACGGTCGGGTCGAGGCGCAGCGCCACGATCTCCCGCCCGCGCCACTTCTCGTTCTCGCCGACGGGGATCACGTACTCGTGCCACTCACCGTCCGGCTCAATCGCGAAATTCATGTACTTGTCATCGCGGAAGCCCGGCTCTTCGGCGATGCCCCAGAATACCTGCGCGGTCGGGTTGCCGCCGGTGATGCGCATGCGCACTCGCAGCGCCGAGTGGGTATCCGGCGGCACGCGCAGCATCGCGCGCTCGATGTGCGGATCGCCGCCGGTGACGGTCATGCGCATCAGGCCGCCCGCGATGACCGGCACGCTCAGCGAGGTCGGCCGCGACCAGCCCTCGGCGTCGCCGTCGCGGTCGAAGCGGAAGTCGATGCGCTCCATGATCTTCGGCGGTTCGGGGTAGGCGAACTCGGTGTTCAGGCGCAGGAGCTTCCCGCCACCCGCGCGCAGGGGGAGCGTCAGCGCGCCGCCGGTCAGCTCCAGCGCCTCGGCTGTGCCGGTCTGCGCCGAGATCAGCTCGACGGAGGTGACGTGCGGCAGGAAGCGCGCCTCCACCTCCACCGGCTGCTCGTAGTCGCGGTTGACGATCAGCGCGTAAGGCGCGCCCTCGGCGTCCTCGAACATGCCGAGCAGCAGCGGGAGGTCTTCGGGAAGCCGCACGATGCAGTCCGTACCGAGGCGCGTGCCCCCGGGAGGGACCTGGCCGGTGTGGTAGACGCCGGTCGAGGTCAGACCGAGCAGCGTGTCGCCCAGCGCGAGCACCTCCGCGTTGAGGTCGCGCACGATCGGGTAGAGGCGCGCGGGCTCCCCTTCGGAGGTGACGATCGCCTGCTTGCCGTCGGCGTCGAGGCGAGGCCTCGACCAGTACGTGAAGTACATGAGGCCCTTCATGCCGTAGGCGAGCGAAGTGTAGGCCTGCCAGCGCATCTCCGCCTCGGTCGGGTCGCGGTAGCCAATCTGGCCGGTGGAGAGGATAATCTGCCACGGCTGCGCGCCGTAGCGCAAGGCCGCGTCGCGAATGATCGCCAGGTTTTCGAAGTAGTCCGCCCGGATGCCACCGGCATCCGGCCTGATGCCGCCGTCGCGCAGCAGGCAGTAGTGGTCGTAGCTGAGCACGCGCGGCTGTGAGAGCTGCATGAAGCGCTCAACGTGCTCGGTGTAGGTGGGCGTGCCGAGCTGCTGGACCGAGGCGTAGGTCGGGAAGAGGTTGATGTACGCAAGGTGCGCGGGGTCGCGACGCTCGAACTCCGCGCGGATCTGCCCCAGCGCCTCGAAGTGCTGGTAGTTCGGCTCATCCTGCAGGTAGTAGCCGAAGAGCGCGGGGTGGTCGGCGTAGTCGGCGACGATCTCCCCCACCGTCTCTTCCCAGCCCTCGATGCCGATCATCGTCCAGCCGATGCGCCCGTCGGTGACCATCACCTCGATGCCGGCCTGCGCGCACAGGTCGAGCATCTTCAGGTTGTCCTCGACTTTGAAGCCCCCGCGCGGGCCGACGAAGGTGAAGTTGGCCTCCGCCGCGGTCTGCCACGTCTCCAGCGTGTTGTGATCCGGCGGTGGCCCGGCCCAGAAGCCGATCGGGAAGCGCGCGGGCCTCCACTCTTGCGCATGCGCGGCGGTCGCGGCAACGACGAGCAGCAGCACGATGCGAGCGGTCATCAGACACGCCTCCTCAGATCACAGCCGCCACGGCTTGCGCTTGCGGAAGGGTGTGTCAAACTGGTTGGTAAGCACCCCGCGCTCCTCCAGCCGCACCATGCACGCGCGCAGACAGCCCCGCCCGCCGCAGAGCGCGGAGTTGTAGCCCGCCGCCCCACCGTAATGGCGGCGGAGGATGCCCATCACCTGCAGCGACTTGTCCGGCGTCAACTCGGCCTCACCGGCGAGGATCTCCGCCGCCTCGGGCAGGTCGTCGAAGGCGTCCTCGGGCAGGAACGGGTTGGTCTCCCGGTTGCTGCCCATGTAGCCGTGGAAGCAGTCCCACTCGGCGATCTTCCCCCACTCAAGCTCGCGGCCCGCGACGGTCACTTTGATGGTCTCGTGCGCGCTGATGGCGCCAACGGGGCAGTCGCGCACGCAGGCCATGCAGCGGTCGCACAGCGCCGGGCCGTCGTAGAGCGGATCGGGCTCGAGCGGGGCGTCGGTGAGCACGAACGCGAAGCGCTGGCGCGGGCCGAACTCGGGCGTGAGGAAGAGCTTGCTGTAGCCGATCTCACCGAGCCCGCAGCAGAACGCGGCGATGCGGAAGTGGATCATCACATCGGGCGCGGGGCGATCCTCAGCGACGGGGCGGGAGTAGCGGATACGGCGCCCGTACTCGGCGGGCTCGTCTGGGTCACCGGTGATGTCGGAGATGGTCATGCGGCCGCCGGTGTTGCGGAAGACCGCGCCCTCGTGACCGTGGTCTTCGAGCAGGCAGGCGAGCTCGTGCAGGACCATCGGAGCGTAGACTTCGTTGATGTTCGCGTAGCCCATCGAGGGGTACTGGTAGAAGTGCGTGCCCTCTTCGATGCCGCGCAGGTAGCCGCGCGGGATGCGGAAGGCGAGGCCGATGAGCGCTTTGGCCTCGGGGAAGATGAAGCGCGGGTCCATCTGCGGCGGCGCGCCCTCGAAGCGGTCCATCGATGAGATGCCGACAAGGTCGGCGCCCATCGCCTTCGCGGCCTGCTTCACGTCGGATGAGGTGAGCATCGATCGTCCTTCCGTGCTGCCGTCACGGAGAGGCCGATCCCCGCGTCGGCCTGTGCTGTTTGCCGTTGTTGTTGGAGAGGCCGACCCCCGCGTCGGCCTGTGTTGTTTGCTGTTCGCTGCTCGCATTCGGCGCCCCCCCGCCCCCACATCACGCCACGATGGCCTACGTTGTTGCCTTCGTCCCCAAGACGCGGCCTGGATGACCATCGGCCCTGACCTGCTCTAGAAGGCGAACTGATCGCGCGTCCGGTTGCGAATGTACAGATCGCCTCTGCCGGTAACACGTAGCATGTCCTGAAGACCGTGGAGATTCGGGGTCTTCAGCAGTGCGAGAAACCGGTCTCCCTCTGGGCTGGTCAGGATCTCGTGCAGCGCGGTGCCATTGAACAACTCGATCCTGACCGAACTCGAGGCGCGAATCTCAGCAGCGGCCGTGCGCGCTTGCCTTGTGAAACCCCTGTTTGTGTAGATGCGCCCGGACTTAAGCCCGTGTCGGTCACAGGCCCCCGCAAGTGAGTGGACCACCCCGGGGCCGACGTCTTTGCTTCTCCTGAGCTTGCACTCGATGATTGTCTCTCTACCGTCGGCGGTCACACGGAAGAGATCAACACCCTTATCCGCAGTTCGCCGAAGATTGGGTGCATAGTCAACGCCCTGCAATGAAAGCAGCGCTGCGACCAAGTCCTCGAACTCAAAGCCATCCATCTCATACGCTACCAGTTCCCAGATGTTGGGCCACGGTTCGGCAAGCCGGCGCCAGTCGAATGGCTTGCGCTTTGTCAGCATCTCATCAACCAGGCGGTGTACGCTCATTCGCTGCCCTGGCGTCAATCTCCTGTACTTGGCGGCCAGATCGTCGTCCCACAGAGTGTCACTGCTCACTTCTCTGCCCCCTATTCGCTTGACATAAGCAACAACCCAGGCCGGCGCGGGGGCCAATAATGCCTTATAAAAAACCTAGACAGCGCAGTTCGTCTCTTCTGGGTGTTTCGAAGAGTCGTGCGCGCAGTCTCTGCACGGAGCTGGCGATCAGTGGCACCGGCCGTT